>CAMKFK010000142.1 GCA_946411835.1 uncultured Clostridia bacterium | reverse complement strand
CAGGGCAGCACCCGCGCCCCGCAGTGGACGCACGGCGGCATCGTGTTCGCCCCGAAGCCCCGCTCCTACAGCTATGTGCTCAACAAGAAGGTCAAGCGCCTCGCGCTCAAGTCCGTGCTCTCCGCCAAGGCGCAGGACGGCGAGCTGATCGTCGTCGACAAGATCAAGATGGACGAGATCAAGACCAAGACCTTCCGCCGGTTCCTCGAAGCGGTCAAGGCGGACGGGAAGACCGTCGTCGTCACGCCCGAGGTCAACGACATCGTCGTCAAGAGCGCCCGCAACCTGCCCGGCGTCGTGACGACTCCCGCGAAGCTCATCAACGTCTACGATCTGGTCAACGCCAGATACCTCGTCCTCGACAAGGATGCGCTCGCAGTCATCGAGGAGGTGTTCGCGTAATGGCTAACGTATACGACATCATCATCCGCCCGATCATCACCGAGCGTTCCATGGCGGACGTGGCGAACAAGAAGTACGTCTTCGAGGTCGCAAAGAGCGCGGGCAAGATCGAGATCAAGAAAGCGGTGGAGACCGCCTTCGGCGTCAAGGTCAAGGACGTCAATACGCTCAACGTCCGGGGCAAGACCAAGCGCATGGGCGCCGGACGCCCCGGCATGACCCGCAGCTGGAAGAAGGCATACGTCCAGCTTGCGGACGACTCGAAGGCCATCGAGCTCTTCGAGGGCATGGTGTAAGGAGGAAAGAGAATGGCTATCAAGACTTTTAAGCCCACGACCCCCTCGCGCCGTCACATGACCGTGTCCGCCTTCGAGGGTGTGGACAAGCGGGCGAAGCCCGAGCGCTCCCTGATCGAGCCGCTCAAGAAAAACGCCGGCCGCAACAGCTACGGGCGCATCACCGTCCGTCACCACGGCGGCGGCAACAAGCAGAAGTACCGCATCATCGACTTCAAGCGCGATAAGGAGAATATGTTCGCCACCGTGCTCCGCCTCGAGTACGACCCGAACCGCAGCGCCTTCATCGCCCTGGTCGAGTACGAGGATGGCGAGAAGCGCTATATCCTCGCTCCCGTCGGCCTGAAGGCGGGAGACCGGATCGTCTCCGGCGCGGGCGCCGACATCAAGCCGGGCAACTGCCTGCCCATCGCGAACATCCCCGTCGGCACCGTCATCCACAACATCGAGATGAACCCCGGCAAGGGCGCCCAGCTCGTGCGCGCCGCCGGCGTCAGCGCCCAGCTGATGGCGAAGGAAAACGGCGACGCCCAGATCCGCATGCCCTCCGGCGAGGTGCGCATCGTGCGCACCAACTGCCGCGCCTGCATCGGACAGGTCGGCAACATCGACCATGAGAACATCCAGATCGGCAAGGCGGGCCGCAAACGCCACATGGGTTGGCGTCCCACCGTGCGCGGCTCCGTGATGAACCCCTGCGACCACCCGCACGGCGGCGGCGAGGGCAAGAGCCCCGTCGGTCGTCCCGGCCCGGTCACCCCGTGGGGCAAGCCGGCGATGGGTTACAAGACCCGCAGCAAGAAGAACCCGACGAACAAGTTCATTGTCAAGCGTCGCAACGAGAAGTAAAGGAGGCAATGAAACATGAGCAGAAGCATTAAGAAAGGCCCGTTTGTTGCCCCTGAGCTCATCAAACGAGTCGAAGAGATGAACAAGTCCGGCGAGAAGAAGGTCCTCAAGACCTGGAGCCGCAGCTCCACCATCTTCCCCTCCTTCGTCGGCCACACGATCGCCGTCCACGACGGGCGCAAGCACGTGCCCGTCTATATCCAGGAGGATATGGTCGGTCACAAGCTCGGCGAGTTCGCGCCTACCCGCACGTTCCGCGGTCACGCGAAATCTAAGTAAGGGAGGCTGCTGAACAATGGAAGCGAAAGCATACGCGAAATACATTCGCATCTCCCCCCGCAAGGTGCAGATCGTCTGCGACCTGATCCGCAGCCGTGACGTCGACACCGCCATGGCGATCCTGATGAACACTCCGAAGGCCGCGTCCGAGCCGCTCATCAAGCTGCTCAAGAGCGCCTGCGCCAACGCGGAGAACAACTTCGGCATGGACCACGACAAGCTCTATGTCACCGAGGTGTTCGCCACCTCCGGTCCCATGCTCAAGCGGATGAGACCCGCCTCCAAGGGCAGGGGCTGCCGCATCAACAAGCACACCTCTCACCTGACGCTTGCCGTCGCCGAGAGAGAATAACGAGGGAGGAGACAGTTTTATGGGTCAGAAGGTAAATCCCCATGGCATGCGCGTCGGCGTCATCAAGGACTGGGACTCCCGCTGGTATGCCAGAGATGAAAAGGTCGGCGATCTGATCGTCGAGGACAACAAGATCCGCAGGTTCGTCAAAAAGCGCCTCTACAGCGCGGGCGTGCCCAAGATCGAGATCGAGCGCTCCAACGACGTCGTCACCCTGTTCGTGCACTGCGCCCGCCCGGGCATGGTCATCGGCAAGGACGGCGCCGAGGTCGAGGCGCTGCGCGCGGACGTGGCGAAGCTCGTCGGCAAGAACGTCAGGCTCAACATCGTCGAGGTTCGCAACCCCGACATGAACGCCCAGCTCGTCGCCGAGAACATCGCCCAGCAGATCGAAAAGCGCATCTCCCACCGCCGCGCCATGAAGAACGCCATGGGCCGCGCCATGCGCGCCGGCGCCAAGGGCATCAAGTGCAGCGCGTCGGGCCGTCTCGGCGGCCGCGAGATCGCGGGCGTGGAGCACTATCACGAGGGCACCATCCCCCTGCAGACCATCCGCGCCGACATCGAGT
>CAMKFK010000141.1 GCA_946411835.1 uncultured Clostridia bacterium | reverse complement strand
ACAATTTCTCTCTTGACCGCGTCTTTGCGCAAAAGTAAATGCTGTCGCCGTGGCCTCCCGCGTTTGCCGCTTGATTTTTGCGTCCGAATCGGATAGCATGACTGTAGCGGTCCTGCATCGTGATTGCAATGGCTTGGAACGACCTTGAGAACATCTCAAAACTCTATCGGTAACAGGAGGGCGCATGGATCAGTTTGACGCATTCTCTGTTTTCTTCTGGGATAACAACGTACACGTCGGCGGGCGCACCTACCCCTTGGGACAGGCGACTGCGGACGTGCTGAACCTCTCGACGGAAGATTTCGACCGCCTTTGTGATCGTGTCGAGGCGTTTGACCGCACGCTGGACAGGATGATCGAGCGGCGGGACAGACGCATGGCGGAGGAGGTGCAGGCGAAGTTCAACGCGGCGTATGACGTCATCCTCACGCTGCCAGTGTTCCGTGACTTGGAGCTGGACGAGGGCGCGAGGACGGTGTTCACGGACATGCGCGACATGCCGGAGGCGTGGGACGAGGCGATGCAGGAGGATACGGCGGGCGGCCAGATGCTGCGGGCGTTCGCCGCCAAGGTTTCGTGCCTGCCGGAGCGTCTGAACAACTTTCGCGGGCAGGTCGCGCTGATGCTTGAATACTTTTTCGAGGACTTGCCGCGCCGCGACAGCGCGGAGTACGGTCGCGCGTTCGAGGACTACTGGCGCGCGATGGTCACGGACGGCGCGAAGATTTATCCGTTTCAGACGTTCGAGCAGAGCTTTCCTGCGGAGCTTTCGTTCGTGCCGATGTGCCATCCTGATAAACCGAACGAGTTCCTTGTCGCGGAGCGGGCGAAGTTCGCGGAGCTGCACTTCTTCCTCTATACGGATTTCTACCGCGCGCTCGCGCACGGCAATGCGCCGCGCCGCTGCCACAACTGCGGACGGTACTTTCTGCTCACGCGTGGGTACAACGCCTGCTACTGCAACAACATCGCGCCGGGCGAGACGACGCGCACCTGCCACAAGGTCGGCGCGCACACGAAGGAGCGCCGCGAGCGCGAGGGCGCGTCGCCGGTACAGCAGGAGTACAACCGCGCGTATGGACGCCTGAAGATGCAGCGCAGCCGCCGCAAGAAGGACGCCTCGGAGTACAACCGCGAGGTTGCGCAGGCGCAGGACATCCGCGACGCCTACGCGCGCGGCGAGCTCGGCGAGGAAGACGCCATCGCGCAGCTGAAGGCAGTCGGAGGATAGAAAAATACCCCGCGTGACCGGGGCGCGTTGCACCCAGTCCCGCAGGGTTGTGTTTGGTTACAGTGGGGAAAAATTTGCAGGGGTTCAGCGCAGCGCCGCCGCCAGCGCGGCTTTCACGCTTGCCTTGATCTTGTCGTAGTTGTCGCCGGGGTGTGCCTCATAGAGCTTTTTATCGCCCGCGTAAATCGTGGGAACATAGTAATAGTCGGTGTAGCGGCTCGCCGCCTCACGCTCGCGCTCCTCCTCGATCCACTCGACTATGACGGCGCGATAGGCGGGGTTCTCTGCTTGCAGCTCGGCGAGCGCCTGACGCGCCTTGTGGCAGTAGGGGCAGTTGTCCAGGTGCAGGATCGTGAGTTTCTTCTCTCTGCTCATCCACTCCCCGGCGTACAGGAGCATCTTGTCCCGGTTCTGCGCGATCTCGCCGCGCTCCATGCGCTCGTCCCACACGTCCGGCGAGATCGCCTCGTAAGAGATGTTGATCGCCGCCTGCGGGCAGCCCCACAGCTCCAGCAGCGTTTCGTTGATGCGCTCGGCGACCTTGCGCACGGTTTCCTCATCCTTTGGGTATCCTTTGATGGCGATGTACGGCATGATGTGACCCTCCTTATCTCATGTATCAAATAAACTCATCTGTGGGAAGCGCTCCGGCAGCTCCTGCATGAAGCGGAAGCAGTCCTCCGGCTCGCAGAGGATACCATGTTCCATACAGATGCCGCGAAACAGCCGCATGAGCTCCTTCGCGCGCGGACTTGGCAGCTCGTAGGCATTCCCGTACCGCTCGATATAGCGATCCTTCATGCCCGGAAAGTACCTGTCCAGCGCCGCGTAGAAGTATTCCCGGCTGCCCTCGCGGAGCGTCACACCCATGTTGAAGCAGACGATTCCCGTCACGCCCACGCGGACGCACTCGTTCAGGATCGCCGCGACGTTTTCCTCCGTGTCGTTGAGAAACGGCAGGATGGGCGTCAGCCAAACGACCGTCGGGATGCCGCGCTCCCGCATGGTTTCCAGCACCTTGATGCGCCGCTTCGTGTTGCAGACGTTCGGTTCGAGGATCACGCACAGCGCGTCGTCGTAGGTCGTGAGCGTTATCTCCACCACGCATTTGGCGGTCTGGTTAATCTCATCGAGCAGGTCAATGTCGCGGAGGATGCGGTCGGACTTCGTCTGGATCGCCAGACCGAAGCCGTTGTCCCGAATGATTTCGAGGCATCGGCGCGTCAGTTGGAGCTTTTCTTCACAGTGCATGTAGGGATCGGACATGGAGCCGGTGCCAATCATGCACTTTTTTCGTTTGGATTTTAGGGCTTTTTCCAGCAGAGCGGGGGCGTTCTGCTTGACCTCAATGTCCTCGAACGGGTGCGTAAACTGGTAGCAGCGGCTCCTGCTGTCGCAGTAGACGCAGCCGTGCGTGCAGCCGCGGTAGAGGTTCATGCCGCAGCGCCCGCCGCCCGTGGCGAGGATTCACGGCGACAGCATTTACTTTTGCGCAAAGACGCGGTCAAGAGAGAAATTGTC
>CAMKFK010000140.1 GCA_946411835.1 uncultured Clostridia bacterium | reverse complement strand
CAATTTCTCTCTTGACCGCGTCTTTGCGCAAAAGTAAATGCTGTCGCCGTGCGGAGGGGCGACATTCCCCTTGCAATTGGGGAAATTCGTGATACAATGATTCTGTTATTCCAATCGTTCCCAACATTTTTTTGAATAGGAGTTTCACTATGGCTATCGTAACCACGAAGGAAATGTTCCGCAAGGCGTACAACGGCGGCTACGCCATCGGCGCGTTCAACGTCAACAACATGGAGATCATCCAGGGCATCACCGAGGCCGCCATCGACCTCAAGGCGCCGCTGATCCTTCAGGTGTCCAAGGGCGCGCGCAGCTACGCCAAGCACGTCTACCTGATGAAGCTCATCGAGGCGGCGGTCGCCGACGCGGAGCAGAGCGCCGGGTTCGACCTGCCCATCGCCGTCCATCTGGACCATGGCGACAGCTTTGAGCTGTGCAAGAGCTGTATCGACGGCGGCTTCTCCTCCGTCATGATCGACAAGAGCGGCCTGCCCATCGAGGAGAACATCAAGATCACGAAGCAGGTCGTCGACTATGCGCACGATCACGGCGTGGTCGTCGAGGCGGAGCTGGGCACCCTCGCCGGCGTGGAGGACGAGGTCAACGTCTCCGCCGAGGACAGCTCCTACACCAAGCCCGAGGATGTCCAGCGCTTCGTCGAGGAGACGGGGTGCGACTCCCTTGCCATCGCCATCGGCACCAGTCACGGCGCGTACAAGTTCACCGCCGCCCAGTGCACCCGCGATCCCAAGACCGGCAAGCTGATCCCGCCCCCCCTGCGCTTCGACATTCTCGAGGAGGTCGCCAAGCGTCTGCCCGGCTTCCCGATCGTGCTGCACGGCTCGTCCAGCGTGCCGCAGGAGTTCGTGGACAAGATCAACAGGTACGGCGGCAAGATGCCCGACGCCGTGGGCATTCCCGAGGAGCAGCTGCGCAAGGCGGCGGAGATGGCGGTCTGCAAGATCAACATCGACTCCGACCTGCGTCTCGCCCTCACCGCCTGCATCCGCGAGCACTTTGCCGAGCATCCCGACCACTTTGACCCGCGCCAGTACCTCAAGCCCGGCCGCGAGGCGATCAAGGCGATGGTCGCCCACAAGATCGTGGACGTCCTCGGGTGCGACGGGAAGGCCTGAGGCTTCAAAGCAGGCGGCTTCGCCGCCTGCTTTGAGGGGGATTGCGCTCCGCTTCCCGCACAGCCGCTTCGCGGCTGCACGGGCGCTCCGCGCAAGGTGTTTTTTCCGACGCGCATGTCGTCGGAAAAAACGATCAGGCTTCTTTGCCGCCTACGGGCGGCAAAATCGAGGGGGAGTCCCCCCTCGATGCCCCCCCTACTATAATAATATAAGGAGACGATAACCATGGCTGAACTGAAAGGCGCCTGCATCATCGGGCAGTCCGGCGGGCCGACCTCCGTCATCAACGCCAGCGCGTACGGCGTCATCCGCACCGCGCTCGACAACCCCAACATCACCGCCGTCTACGGCGCGGAGCACGGCATCGTCGGCGTGCTCAACGACCGCCTGTTCGACATGGGCCGGGAGGATCCGGAGGAGCTGGCCCTGCTCAAATACACCCCGTCCAGCGCGCTGGGCTCCTGCCGCTACAAGATGAAGGACCCCGACGCGGACGATACCGACTACAAGCGCATTCTCGAGGTGTTCAGGAAGCGCAACGTCCGCTATTTCTTCTACAACGGCGGCAACGACTCCATGGACACCTGCAACAAGATCAGCAAGTACATGCAGAAGGTCGGGTACGAGTGCCGCGTCATGGGCGTGCCCAAGACGATTGACAACGACCTCTTCGGCACCGACCATTGCCCCGGCTTCGCCTCCGCCGCGAAGTACATCGCCACCAGCTGCATGGAGGTCTGGCACGACGCGCGGGTCTACGACAAGGGCATGGTCTGCATCATCGAGATCATGGGCCGCCACGCCGGATGGCTGACCGCCGCCTCCGCCCTCGCCTGCGAGTACGGCGCGGGCCCCGACCTGATCTACGTTCCCGAGGTCGATTTCGACATGGACCGCTTCCTCGCCGACGTGGACCGCATCTGGCGGGAGAAGGGCAACGTCATGGTCGCCGTGTCCGAGGGCATTCATTATGCCGACGGCAGCTTCGTCTCCGAGGCGAAGACCAGCGCGACCGACGGGTTCGGTCACGCGCAGCTGGGCGGTCTCGCGGCGATGCTGGCGAACATCGTCAAGGAGCGCACGGGCGCGAAGGTGCGCGGCATCGAGCTGAGCCTGCTCCAGCGCTGCGGCGCGCACCTCGCCAGCCAGACCGACATTGAGGAGAGCTTCATGGCGGGCAAGGCGGCGGTGGAGAACGCCGTCGCGGGCATCACCGACAAGATGGTCGCCTTCGAGCGCGAATACGTGAACGGGCGCTACTCCTGCAAGACGAAGCTGCTGAACCTGACCGACGTGGCGAACTACGAGAAGAAGGTCCCGCTCGAGTGGATCAACGACGCGCACAACGGCATCAAGCACGCGTTCGTGGACTACGCGCTGCCCCTGATCCAGGGCGAGACGCAGCTGCCGAAGGTGGACTCCCTGCCCCGCTTCGCCAAGCTCAGGAAGATTCTGGCGTAACCCTCCTCCCCTCCGGGGGACAACCCCCCGCCGCCCCTGCCGGGCGGCGGGGGGGTTCTTTATGTTTTCCCCGTCCCCGTCTTGGCTCCCCTGAAAGGGGAGCTGGCACGGCGAAGCCGTGACTGAGAGGTTTTTCCAGGTTTTCGCACCTTGCCGCGGCAGGAGGTTCCGCCTGCGGGCGAAGTGACTTTTTGCACCGTTGCGCCAGCCGCTTCTCGCTGCCCTTCGGTTGCGACAAGCGGGGCGCTGCCTCGAAATTCGCTCGCTTCATCCGCCACAGGCGGCGCTTCGCTCATTTCCACCGCCGAAAAAGTCACCAAAAAGCCGCTTGAAC
>CAMKFK010000139.1 GCA_946411835.1 uncultured Clostridia bacterium | reverse complement strand
ACATAGTATCACGTCGGCTTAAGAAAGTAAATGCTGTCGCCGTGGCAGCAGAACAGATCGGAACATCATACTATGTTCGAGTTGAATTTCCTTTTTTATTTGTCACCTGTCATCTGTACCATATCGCTATGAATTCACATTTTTGTCATGACTTTCCCGTGCGGCTGTGGCATAATGGACGGCGAATACATGATGGGAGGACGGTTCCCTTGAAAAAGCTCAACCAAGCCATTGACCGCTTCTGTATCCTGCATCCGCGCTTCGGCGTGCCGAACCTGATGCTCTACATCGTCGTCGCCAACGTGGTCGTCTACGTTCTCGACAGCTTCTCCGGCGGAAGCCTGACGGGGCTGCTGTACTACTCGCTCGGCCACATCCTGCACGGACAGCTGTGGCGGCTGGTCACGTTCGTGTTCGTCCCCGGCAGCGGCGGGCTGCTGTTTTTGCTGTACTGCTACTTCACCTATCTGATGGGCAAGACGCTCGAACAGCAATGGGGCACGGCGAAGTTCACCTGCTACTACCTCGGCGGCGCGCTGCTGACCGTGCTCGGCGCGACGGCGGTGAGCCTGATCTCCGGCGTCCCCGTGCCCGTCTACAGCGCGAGCGACGTGACGTTTGCCATGTTCCTCGCCTTCGCGGTGACGTTCCCCGACGCGACGTTTCTTCTCTTCCCGATCCCCATCCCGATCCGAGCGAAGTACATCGCCTACTTCGACCTCGCCTACTTCGCCTACGACATCCTCTCTCCGATCCTCGGCGGGCTGTGGTACTACTGCATCGTGCCGCTGATGGCGCTGCTGAACGTGTTCGTGATGATTTGGCCGGAGATGGCGCGGTTTCTCAAGCTGGACTCCGGACGCCCCGCCGCCCGTGCGGCGCACTACCGCCGCGCCGCCGCCGACGCCCGCCGCGAGGCGCAGTCCGCGAGCGCGGGACTGCGCACCTGCGCGGTCTGCGGGCGCACGAACCGGACGAACCCCGAGCTGGACTTCCGCTACTGCTCCCGCTGCGCAGGCTACCACTGCTTCTGCTCCGACCACATCTTCTCCCACGTCCACTTTACGGAGGATGCGCCGTAACATTTTATATAGGATGGTGACTTCATGAAAAGCCCTGTCAACTACACCGGAGTCCTGCGCAATCACATGGTCCGCGCGCCGGAGTGCATGGACGAATGCTCCGGCATCCGCATTTTCGGGCGGCTGCTCAAATCCGTCATTTTCTCCACGGACGTGGCGATCATCGCCAACACCAACGCAGACGCGGTCATTGCCGTGTATCCGTTCACACCTCAGCCGCGCATTGTCGGCGCCGTGATGAGCGCGGCGGATATGCCGGTGTTCTTCGGCGTGGGCGGCGGCTTCACCTCCGGCGAACGTTCGGTCAATCAGGCGCTTGCGGCGGAGAACATGGGCGCGTTCGGCGTCGTGGTCAACGCGCCGGTCACGCCGGAGGTGCTGCACAAGATCAAGCAGGCGGTGGACATCCCCGTCATCGCCACCATCGTCTCCGCCGAGCAGGACACCGACGCGCGCATTGACGCGGGCGCCGACATCCTGAACGTGGCGGCGTCGTCGCTGACGCCGTCGGTCGTGAGGACGCTGCGCGCGCGTCACCCCGACATCCCCATCATGGCGACCGGCGGCCCTACCGAGGAGAGCATCCGCGCCACCATCGCCGCCGGCGCAAACGCCGTCACCTTCACCCCGCCCGACACCGGCGTCCTGCTGGCGCAGATTATGGCGGGACATCGCGAGCGGTTCCGCCACGGGGACTGAGCGCGCGCAGAGAAAACGGGCAGAAGCGTCGCTTCTGTCCGTTTTTCCTCCCTTGACACCCTCGCGCGCGGCTGGTAAAATGTTGGCAATTGTAAGACGATGCTGCAAAGCATGGTCGCCCACGGCGCGGACAAGCTCGCCTTCTTCTCCACCGCCGCCGGCACAAATCGCGCCCGAACGGGCATAAGGAGCATACGGTATGATGTATTTGGGGATTGACCTCGGCGGCACGAACATCAAGGGCGGCGTCGTGGATGAGCGCGGCGCGATCCTGCGCGAAGCGTCCCGCCCCACGCGCGTCGAGCAGGGGCCCGACGCCATTGCCGACGGCATTGCGGCGGTCATCCGCGAGCTGGAGCAGGGCGAGCGCTTTGCGGGCGTGGGCCTGGGCTGCCCTGGCACCGTGGACGACGAGAGCGGCGAGGTGGTCTGCGCCTTCAACCTCGGGCTGATCCACTACGACCTGCGCGGCGCGCTGGAGGCACGCACGGGTTATTCCATCCGCCTCGGCAACGACGCTAACGTCGCCGCGCTGGCGGAGGCGTCGGTCGGCGCGGGCAGAGGCGCGCACAGCACGGTGGTCATAACGTTGGGCACGGGCGTCGGCGGCGGCGTGGTGCTGGAGGGCAGGATGCTCACCGGCTGGACGGGCGCCGCCAGCGAGTTGGGACACATGGTCATCGAGGAGGGCGGCGCGGAGTGCACCTGCGGTCGGCGCGGCTGCTTCGAGGCGTACGCCAGCGCCACAGCGCTCATCCGCATGACGCGGGCCGCCATGGACGCCCACCCCGACAGCGCCATGCACGTCGTTGCCGCCGAGAACGGCGCGGTGGACGGGCGCACGGCGTTCGCGGCGAAGGAGCGCGGCGACGCTGCGGCGGCAGAGGTCGTGAACGCCTACATCCGCTCTCTCGCCTCCGGCGTGACGAACATCATCAACATCTTCTTCCCGGAGGTCGTGGCGTTCTCCGGCGGCGTCGCCAATCAGGGCGAGGCGCTGCTCGCGCCATTGCGCGAGGAGGTCCACCGCCAAGAGTTCGGCTACCGCTACGTCAAGCGCCACGCGCGGCTCGTCAAATGTGAGCTGGGGTATCAGTCCGGCATCATCGGCGCCGCGCTGCTGGCAAAATAAGCCGAATTGAGTAGGAGCGCCCCGTGAGGGGCGCGACCTCTCACACCACCGTGCGTACC
>CAMKFK010000138.1 GCA_946411835.1 uncultured Clostridia bacterium | reverse complement strand
GAGAAGACCCCCGTCGTGCTCCACCGCGCGATCCTCGGCTCCCTCGACCGCTTTATGGCGTACCTGATCGAGGAGACCATGGGCGCGTTCCCGACGTGGCTCGCGCCCGTGCAGGTCAAGCTCCTGCCCGTCACCGACCGCGCGAACGACTACTGCCTCGCCTATGCGGACGAGCTGAACGACCTGGGCTTCCGCGCGGAGGTGGACGAGCGCAACGAGAAGATCGGCAAGAAGATTCGCGAGGCGCAGCTGGAAAAGGTGCCCTATATGCTCATCGTGGGCGACCGCGACATGGAGAACGGCACCGTCTCCCCGCGCCACCGCGCCGACGGCGATCTGGGCGCGATGACCAAGAGCGACTTCACCGGGCTCCTGCGTCAGGTCGTGGACGACAAGGCGCAGAAGTAATACGATAACAGCACCATATAAAGTAAGATCGGCATGGTCAAACGACCATGCCGATCTTGTTGTCTCACGGAATTTCCGTTGTCCAGTAGTTCTGGGCGTAGATGTCGGTGAAGCGGTACATCGCGCTGACGCGGTCGGCGTCGAGATAGGCGTCGCCGATTTCCGCGTCGGCATGGTATCGCCACGTCTCCCCGAAGAGGTAGCTGTCCTGATACGAGCCGTCGTAACCGTAAAAGTCGCAGACGAAGTCGATCTCGTCGCCCTCCTGAAGCTCCGAAACGCTCTTGGCGACGGTTTCGGTCTCACCGTCCTTGTAGACGCTGCGCGCGCCCACGATGCAGCCGTAGGGGTTGTCCTCGTCGAAGCACAGCAGCAGCTCCGCGCGCTCACCGTTGACGAGGCAGGGCACATAGCCTGTGATTGCGTAACCGTCGTCGCCGTTGTCCACCGTGCCCGTGTAGTAGTAGGGGATGGGCTGGCGGTCGATGGAAAGCCACGTCCCGTCGTACTCGCCCACAAGGGCGCCGTCGTCGGTAAAGGTGAAGCGGTTGTCCAGTCCGAGGTCGATGTAGCCCTCGCCGTCGTCGTAGTAGACGCTCAGCGCGAGGTCGTTGACGAGGCTCCACTGCTCCTCGCTCAGCGTAATCGTCGGCTCGTCGCCCAGCCAGACGAGCTGAGCGCTGTCGAACTGGTTCTCCGTCAGGTAGGCGGTCGCCCGCTCAACGTCGAGGCTGCGCCCGCCCGTCAGCGTCCCGGAGAGCACGCCCATCAGCAGCTGAGACACCATGTCGCTCCCGGCGAGGCTGCCGTCGGCGAGGCTGCCGCCGGTTCCGGAGGCAAAGGAGCCAAGCAGCGCGCCAAGCGGGTCGGAGGCGGTCGGCGAGACGCTGCTCGACACGGCCTGGCCCGCCGCGCCCATGCTGGCGAACTGCTGGATGCAGCGCGTATACTCGTCGTCAATGCCGATGGTGTCGTACTGCGCGGCGGCGGTGTTGACCTTGGCGGTCTTCTGGTACGGGAAGTAGATTGAAAGCCCGTAGGCGTTCGTCACGGTGCTTCCGGTGCGGTTGTACTTGACCGCGCTCAGCAGCGTGTCCGCCAGCGCCTTGGCGTCGGCGGTGCCGAGGTTCGAGGCAAGATGCACCAGATCGACCTGATCGATCTTGCTGGACGCGGCGAACTCGCGCGTGGCGCTGCGCGCGCCGGACACGGTCTTGAACCCGTCGCCCTGCACCAGCTCGGAGGTGTCCACCGCAAAGTCGCGGAACGCCGGGGGCACGGTCGCCTGCAGCTCGGCGAGGTCGACCACCGACAGCGTGGTGTCCTGTCCGCGGCACTTCTGCGCGCAGACCGAAACAAAATCGTCCACAATGTTCTTGCCGATCTCCAGCGTGGGCATCGACGTGTTTTTGGACAGCGCCGTCAGCCAGTTGGTGTAGTACCAGCCGACGCCCGGCTCCGTCTCCTCCGAGGCGATGAGGTAGTCGGCGTAGTTCGTCAGCATCAGCGCGTTCTCCAGCGTCGCCATCAGGCAGGCGTCAAAGCCGACGAAGTCGAACTTCGTGCCCGCGTCGGCAAGCGCCTTGTTGATGCCGCTCAGTCCCATCGAGCCGCTGCGCGCGTTCTTTTCGTCATAGCCATAGCCGGTCAGCGAGCCGCCGCCGTGGTCCCAGAGAATCAGCATGTTGCGGTTCGCGGCGTAGTTTTTGGTGCAGTAGTTGATGAATTTGGTCAGGTTCCCCGGATCGGTCATCGCCGCCGCGCCCATGTCGCCCTCGAGCAGCTTAACGCCGCCGCTCTCGACCTTGTAGAGCTGGTTCACGCTGTTCGAGACGATGCTGTTCTTCCACTGCCTGCACCCGCCGGTGCAGACCAGGAGGTTCACCTTGTCGCTCAGCGTCGCGTTCGCCATCTCCTGCAGGTCGGCGGTGCCCATGCCGTGCTTGGACTCCAGGTCGGTGCCGCAGAGATACACCATAATCGTCACGGTATCCTTTCCACCGCCGAGGAGATTCGTGTAGTGCGCCCGCGCGCCGCCGGACACCGAGGTGTTGAGCTTCCCGGTGTTGTCGCCCGCCTTCCAGCCGGTGGAGACGTTGCCGAAGCTGCCCGCCAGCAGGCTGCCCAGCCCGCCGACCGCGCCGGACGCGCCGCCCGGCGATTGCTGCACGATGGCGGGCGGCGTGGTCGGCACGCTCGCCGTTTCGCCCGAGGAGCCGCCGAGCAGCCCGCTCAGTCCCGCGCCTCCGCCGCCGAGCAGCACGAGCAGCGCCAGAATGATTTTCACCAGCGAGCCCTGTCCTCCGCCGCCCGCGCGGTTGCCGCCGCCGTCTCCGCTGCCTCCGCCGCCGGTCGGCCGCTGTCCGTTGCCCACGGGACCCGTGCCCAGCCCCTCACCGCGCTTGTAAACGTCCTTTCCCTGCCCGACGACGTGCCGTTCTCTGCCTCTCGGTCTGTTGTCATCCATGTGATATCCCTCCGCTCTTTCGTAATTCTGTGATTGGTATTATAACACGCCGGGGAAAGAGAAGTCAATGCACGCGCCCGTCAAACACGCATAGGATGACGGGGAGGTGCGACCATGCCCAAAATCTATCTCAGCCCGTCCACACAGGACTGGAACCCCTACGTCACCGGCAGCGGCAGCGAGGAATACCACATGAACCTGCTCGCCGACGAGCTGGAGCCCTATCT
>CAMKFK010000137.1 GCA_946411835.1 uncultured Clostridia bacterium | reverse complement strand
ACGAAAACAGCGTATATTCCATTCGTACAACCCATCAAATCACATAAAATCTCGCACGCATCCCCAAAAGGGAGTCTTGAACCGTAGGTTCAAGCGGCGTTTTGCCTACTTTGCCGCCGTGGGCAAAGTAGGTCGCGCCGCAGCGCGAAACTCTCCTGAAATGAAATCTGACGATACGATAAAAAACCAAGCAGTTCTTTCCCTGCTCCCTTCCCAATATATTTATAGAAAGCAAAAAATAGAGGAGGGCAAGGCAAACATGGCAATGAGCTGGCTTTGGACGGGGATGGTGGCGATAGCGCTGGCGTTCGGCGCGGCGACGGGGAACCTCGGCGCGCTCGGCGGCGCGGCGCTCGACGGCGCGCGCAGCGCCGTGGAGCTGTGCGTCACGATGGCGGGCGTGACCTGCCTGTGGACGGGCGTGATGGAGGTCATGCGGCAGAGCGGACTGTCCGCGCGCGGCGCGCGCGTTCCGCCCCGCGCTGCGCGCGCTGATGCCCGACGCCGCGCGCGACGAGGAGACGCTCGCGGCGGTGTCCGCGAACCTCTCTGCCAACCTGCTGGGGCTGGGCAACGCCGCGACGCCGCTGGGCGTCCGCGCCGCAAGGCGG
Organism: uncultured Clostridia bacterium; assembly: GCA_946411835.1. Classification (GTDB taxonomy): domain Bacteria; phylum Bacillota; class Clostridia; order Oscillospirales; family Oscillospiraceae; genus Hominicoprocola. Next base: position 2,493 of record CAMKFK010000137.1, on the reverse strand, counting down.
ATGGCGCGGGGGCGGGACGGCGCCGCGTCCGACGACCTTTGCCTCTTCATCGTGCTCAACACCGCCTCGCTCCAGCTCCTGCCAACCACCGCCGCCGCGCTCCGCGCCGCGCAGGGGGCGGCGCGCCCGTTCGACATCCTGCCCGCCGTGTGGCTGGCGTCGCTCGGCTCGGTGGCGGCGGGCGTCCTCGCGGCGAAGGGGTTCTCGCGCGTATGGAAGGCCTGAGCGCGCTCGCCGTCCCGCTGCTGCTGGGTTTTGTCGGCGTGTACGGCATGGCGCGGGGCGTGGACGTCTACGCTGCGCTGACCCGGGGCGCAGAGGAGGGGCTGGGCGTGCTGGTGCGGATCCTGCCGTCGCTGGTCGCGCTGCTCTCGGCGGTGTCCATGCTGCGCGCCTCCGGCGCGCCGGACGCGCTGGCGCGGCTGCTCGCGCCGCTGCTGTCCGCCGTCGGCATCCCGGCGGAGTGCGCGCCGCTGCTGCTCGTGCGCCCGATCTCCGGCAGCGCCGCGCTGGCGGTGTGCGGCGAGCTGATCGGACGCTGCGGCGCGGCGGGCGTCACGCGCACGCGCTACATCCTCCCCGCCGCGCTGCTCGCCGACGCGGTGATGTTCGTCGGCTCGGCGTGGGCAGTGCGTATGGTGTTCGGGGCGTGAGAGACACAAGATGTTGTATCAAAAATTCTGCACGTCGTTTTTCACAAATTTCAGGAAAAAAGTTTATGAAAAACGGAAAATTTCTCTTGACAGCGCCCGCGCTTCATTGTATTATAGGCAGGTCCGCGCCAAGGGCTTGCCATGCCCGGCGGCGCGGCGACGCGATGAACCGGGAGATTGCTCGGAAACGAGGTAACTTTCGGGGAGTATGTCCGAAAATCGGGCGGCTGAGATTTCACATCCGTTACGCGGCGTAGATCGCCGTGCCATGGACCGGCCGTGGGATACGAGCCGGTTTTTCCATGAGCGGGAATGATACGCACGGATAAGCGTATAGAGATGCAGCTCACCGTACGGACGAAAAAACCGTACAAATTTGGAGGAACAGACAAATGGCAAAAGAAATGATTCGCATTCGTCTCAAGGCCTATGACCACCAGGTCATCGACCAGAGCGCAGAGAAGATCGTCGAGGCGGCGAAGCGCACCGGCGCGACCGTGTCCGGTCCGATCCCTCTGCCCACCAAGCGCGAGGTTGTCACGATCCTGCGCGCCGTCCACAAATACAAGGACAGCCGCGAGCAGTTCGAGCGCCGCACGCACAAGCGCCTGATCGACATCACCAACTCAACGCCCAAGACCGTCGAAGCCCTGATGGGTCTCGAAATGCCCGCCGGCGTGGAGATCGAGATCAAGCTGTAACGTACCCCAGTTGCTCAGCCATCGCCTGTTGACTTGCGTGAGACAGGCGGGGTCAAGTCGGCAGAGCAATGCGCGCCGTTACCGCGCAACTAAGCCGACCAATAACCTTTATGGAGGATCATAATGAAAGCGATCATCGGCAAGAAAGTCGGCATGTCCCAGATCTTCGACGAGAACGGCCACGTGATCCCGGTCACCGTCATCGAGGCGGGCCCGTGTGTCGTGACCCAGAAGAAGACCGCCGAAAAGGACGGCTACGCCGCCGTTCAGCTCGGCTACGAGGACGTGCCCGAGCGCAAGCTCACCCGAGGCGAGATGGGCCACCTGAAGAAAGCAGGCGTCGGCCCCAAGAAGTACCTGCGCGAGTTCGATCTCGACGACGGCGCGGAGCTGGAGCTCGGTGCCATCATCAAGGCCGACACCTTTAAAGCCGGCGACTTTGTCGACGTCACCGGCACCAGCAAGGGTCACGGCTACTCCGGCGTCATCAAGCGCTGGGGCGCGCATCGCGGGCCCGAGAGCCACGGCGGCGGCCCCGTTGCCCGCCACGCCGGTTCCATGGGCTCCACCACCGACCCCAGCCGCATCTTCAAGGGCAAGATCGGCGCCGGTCAGTTCGGCGTGGAGACCGTTACCATCCAGAACCTTGAGGTCGTCAAGGTCGATCCCGAGCTGAATATGCTCGTTGTCCGCGGCGCTGTCCCCGGCCCGAAGAACGGTCTCGTCGCCATCAAGACCACCGTCAAGGTCCACAAGGTCAAGCAGGCGGCCGCCGGCATCAGCGTCAACCCGCAGAAGGCCTCCGGACGCAACCCGCAGAAGGCTTCCGCCAGAACAAGATAAGGAAAGGAGTGCCTGAGAAATGTCTACGATTAATGTTGTCAGCATGACCGGCAGCAAGGTCGGCGAGGTCGAGCTGAACGACGCGATCTTCGGCGTCGAGCCGAACATGACCGTCGTCCACGAGGTCGTCAAGAACCACCTGGCGAACTGCCGTCAGGGCACCCAGAGCGCGCTCACCCGCGCGGAGGTTTCCGGCGGCGGCAGAAAGCCCTGGCGTCAGAAGGGCACCGGACGCGCCCGCCAGGGCAGCACCCGCGCCCCGCAGTGGACGCACGGCGGCATCGTGTTCGCCCCGA
>CAMKFK010000136.1 GCA_946411835.1 uncultured Clostridia bacterium | reverse complement strand
GCCGAGTGCTACAAGCAGCGCATGGAGAAGGGGCTGTCCTTCCTTGAGTTCAACTACATGATTATGCAGGCGTACGACTTCTACCATATGTTCCAGACGGTGGGCTGCAACATGCAGTTCGGCGGAAACGACCAGTGGTCGAACATGCTGGCGGGCACGGAGCTCATCCGCCGCAAGCTGGACAAGGACGCCTACGCCATGACCATCACGCTCCTGCTCAACAGCGAGGGCAAGAAGATGGGCAAAACCGCCAGCGGCGCGGTGTGGCTCGACCCGAACAAAACCAGCCCCTACGATTTCTACCAGTACTGGCGCAACGTCGGCGATGCGGACGTGCTCAAGTGCATCCGTATGCTGACCTTCCTTCCGCTCGAGCAGATCGACGAGATGGACAAGTGGGAGGGCAGCCGGCTCAACCGCGCCAAGGAGATTCTCGCCTACGAGCTGACCAAGCTCGTCCACGGCGAGGAGGAGGCGGAGAAGGCGCAGGAAAGCGCCCGCGCGCTCTTCGGCGGCGGCGGAAGCAGCGAGAATATGCCGACCACGACCCTGACCGACGCCGACCTGACCGACGGCAGGATCGACATTCTCAGCGTGCTGGTCAGGACGGGACTGTGTCCCTCACGCGGCGAAGCCCGCCGCCTTGTCCAGCAGGGCGGCGTCACCGTGGACGACGTCAAGGTCGCGTCCATCGACGAGAGCTACGACAAGGACAGGCTCAGCGGCGGCGTCATGGTCAGGAAGGGCAAAAAGGTCTACCACAAGGTCACGATGTAATATAGTATGACAAAAGGCGGACAGCCTCGGGGCTGTCCGCCTTTTGTCAGGGATCGCTGCGGAAAGGCTCACGCAGGGGCGCGGCGTCACGTCTGTTCGATATACCGCTCCTCGGCGGTTTGCTCCGCTTCGATCAGGATGCGGCGCGCGTCCAAAATGTTCCCGGTTTCCAGCGCCGCGAGCGCGTCTTCCGAGGCGTGGACCATCAGGTGATAGAGCTCTTCATAGTTGACCATAGCGTGTTCCTCCTAATGTAATAAAAAAGTGGCGCAGCAGAGCCGCGCCACCGAAAAACGCAGAGGCTCCGCTGTCGCCAAACAGTTTCACTACACGCCGTGCGCATACTGAATAGAGCATACGTTTTTGCCAAGAGGGAAAACGTATGGCACGGCAAAATATTTTTTTGTAGTTGAAACTGTTTGGCATACACATACTACCATTTCCCGACGTATTTTGCAAGCATAATCGTTCGACGACATTCGACACGCTTCGACAAAAAAGAAGAACGCCGCGCGGCGCTCTTCTTTTATCGGTATTTGTTACGCCAGCTCCTTCGCCAACGCGTCGAGCTGGGCGAAGTTCGCCGGGGTGAGCGCGCCCATGATCTTGACGGAGGTCTCCGCGAAGGTCAAATCCTTCATGCCCTCCAGCATGGCGCGCATGCCCTTCGCCGCCGTCGGCGCCCAGCCGCCGTTCTCCACGAAAGCGACGGTGCGCTTCTGGTAGCCCCGGTCGGTCAGGTGCTCGATGAACGTGCGCATGGTGGGGAACACGCCGCCATTGTAGGTCGTGGTGCACAGCGCCAGCTTGCTGTAGCGGAAGGCGTCCTCCACCGCCTCATATTCGTCGCAGCGGGCAAGATCCATCACGGACACGCGCTTGCCCGCCGCCATGAGCTGTTCGGCGAGATAATGCGCCGCCTCAGCGGTGTGGCCGTAGACCGACGTGAACGCGACGAGCACGCCCTCGGTCTCCGCCGCGTAGCCGGACCAGGTGTTGTAGAGGCTCAGGTACTGGGACAGGTGCCCGGTGAGGATCGGGCCGTGCAGGGAGCAGATGGCGTTCAGCTCCTTGCCCATGAGCTTGCGGAGCACGCCCTGCACCTGTACGCCGAACTTGCCGACAATGCCGAAGTAGTAGCGGCGCGCCTCGCACGCCCAGCCCTCGGGATCGTCGTAGTCCTGCGCGCCGAACTTACCGAAAGCGTCGGCGGAGAAGAGCACCTTGTCGGTGCTGTCGTAGGTCATGACGACCTCCGGCCAGTGGACCATCGGCGCGGTGACGAAGTTCAGAACGTGCCTGCCCAGCTCCAGCGTCGCCCCGTCGGTCAGGACGACGCGGCGGTCGGCATAATCCGTGCCGTAGAAGTTGGCAATCAGCTTGAACGCCTGCGCCGAGGCGCATACGGCCGCGTTGGGGTACTTCTTCATGAACGCGGTGATGTTGGCGCTGTGGTCCGGCTCGACGTGCTGCACAATGAGATAGTCCGGCGTCCGTCCGGAGAGCGCGGCGTCCAGCTTGCCCAGCCACTCCTCGCCGAAGCGCGCCTCGACCGTGTCCATCACGGCGATTTTCTCATCGAGGATGACGTAGCTGTTGTACGCCATGCCGTGCTCCACCTCATACAGCCCCTCAAAGAGGTCGATGTCGTGATCGTCCACGCCGATGTACTTGATGTCGTTGGTGATGGTGATATCCATAGCGTCCTCCTGTATCAAATGATTTCACTCATTTACCATATCACATCGCGCCCCGGTTTGCAACCGCCGTCTATAACAATTCCGCGAAATCCCGGATAAACCGGTCGCAGACCAGCGGCATTTCGCCCTTGGTGCTCTCAAAAAACGGGTCGTACACGCCGATGACGGTCAGCCCCGCCTCCTTCGCCGCGCGGCAGGACTTCACCGAGTCGTCGAGGAAGACGCAGTCCTCCGGCTTGACGCCCAGCCGTTCGCAGGCGAGCCGGAACGCCTCCGCGCAGCCCTTGTCCACGCCGAGGTCGTAGGCGAAGACCACGGCCTCGAAGTACGGCGCGAGACCGTGCACGGCGAGCGCGGTCTCGCAGTGGGACGGCACGGCGCTGGTGAACACGGCGAGCCGTTCCCCGTCCGCCTTGAGCTTGTCCAGCAGCGCGCGGACGCGGGGCTTGAGCGCGACGTGGGCGTAGCAATCCTTCGCCAGCTCCATCCACTCCGCGATGATCTCCTCGCAGCTCTGCTCCAGGCGGCAGTACGCTTTGGTGAACACCGCCGCCTGCGGCAGGATCGTGTGGGCGACGCCCTCGTAGTATTCCTGCGTGTACGGCATCCCGCGCCGGGCGAGGAAGGTCACGTCCACGTCATGCCAGATGCCGTTGGAGTCGATCAGGGTGCCGTCGAGGTCAAACAGGTACATAATTTGAACACGGCGACAGCATTTACTTTCTTAAGCCGACGTGATACTATGTCAACTCAA
>CAMKFK010000135.1 GCA_946411835.1 uncultured Clostridia bacterium | reverse complement strand
GACAATTTCTCTCTTGACCGCGTCTTTGCGCAAAAGTAAATGCTGTCGCCGTGCTTTTCCAGCAGCGTACCGTCGCTGTTGAGCCAGGTGACGGTGTAACCAATTGGGTCGTTCTCGGTTGAAATCGCGTGTGTCGGCGGAAGCGTGATCTCGCCGTTCCGGTCAAAGCCGACATAAATCAGCTCGGGCGCCGCGTCCTCCGGCACGGTGTAGGCGTCGTTCTTCGGCTTTACAAGGATTCTGCCGCCGCCCTCGATCTCCGCGCTCTCCGCGCCGTAAAACAGCAGCGGGTTGCAGTACGCATACGTGTTGGGAAAGCGGCTGTCCGACCACTCGCTCCCGTGGTTGATGTCAATGGCGTCCCGCACCTGCGCAATGTACAGGTCCAGCACGATCTTTGACAGGAGCGCGTCCTCTCCGAGCGCCGCCGCCACCGCGTCGCTGTAGCTTGCCGCAGCGCCGGCATAAGACCCTACGGCGGCGTTGATCGCGCGGCCGGTGGTCTGATTCTTATCGGTTTTCCAGTAGTTGTGGAGCTTCGTCACCACGTCGTTGCCGCATTTGCCGCGCAGGAAATCCTCAAACAGCGTCTCGGCGCCGTAGTCGGACACATTGCCGGTGTAATGATACAGAGACCGCCCCCGCGCATGCGGCTCCGCGATGTTATACCAGTGGTAATACATCATATCCGCGCAGTTGCCGGGATAGGCAAGCTCCATCGCCGCCTGCGACAGCGATTCACCCAGCCAGGTCTCAAACCGGTTGAGCGAATAGCCGAAATAGGCGCTGTAATCAACATTGCCGGGACTATAGGGCGCGCCGTCGGGCGCATACTGCCGCTCCTGATGCTCGACCACGTCGGTCGTCGCAATCAGATGCTGGTATTCATGCGCCAGAATCCCGTATAAAGTCGGCATATTGTCCTGATACTCCGCCACGGAGTTCGAGGCGGCATGGATAATCGTCCTGTCGTAATTAATACTGTAGCGCGCCGCAAATTCCTCCGTGCATCCATAATCCTCGGAGGAATACAGGTCCCGCTCTCTAAAATAGCCGTCGCGCCCGTTTTGCTCGGAGCAGAGCACATGCAGTAAACGGTTGTTGTCCGGGTCGAAGAACCGTCCCGTACCGAACCAGTAATGGGCGCTCGATACAATCGTCTCATCAAATTCCGTCGCCATATTCTGCGCGATGGACCGAAACACATCGCCATACTCGTCCAGCTCGCTCGTCTTGAGCCAGATGGCGCATTTCTGGCTGACTGCCATGCAGGTAAAGCTCGTCAACGCCTCATTGTCGTAAAACTTCTGTTCCTCGCCGACAGCTGGTCTTGTGAAGGACGCCGGGGCGCTCCTGAGGCGAAAACGCGGCGCCCCTTTTGCGGGGCTGATGTCCGTCAGTTCGGACTCCGGCTGCTCCGCGTCAAATTTCACCACGATCGGGTTGACGCTCATCAGCGTCCCGGCGCCGACGGACGGCACATCGTAATCCCTGATTTCCCCGGTTTTTACGTCCCGCAAAAAGCTGCCGGTACGTGCATCGCAGCTCTCCGGCACGTGGATAATCTGCCCCGTCATCGTGTCGGTGGAACGGGCGTACAGTTCACTCTGGTCTGCTCGCAGCGGATTGTAGATCAGCAGCGTGTCTACATCCTCGAATGTCACCGGCGTTTCCGCCGCGCGCGCAGGCGTCGGCAAAAGCGTCAGCGCCAGCGCCGCGCACAGCGTCAGCGTGCACAGGCGCCGCATCAGTCGATTCGTTTTCATTGTCATTCCTCCTTGTCAGATTGTTGGCCGTATCTTCTCCGGAAACTCCGCCGCGCAGCACGCTACTTCTCCATAGCCGTCACTCCCCCTGTATCAATTTTTACAAATTTTACCATTTTATTTCAGTTTAACACGCCGCAAGGTGGGAAACAAGGTAAAGTTCCCCGCCTGCCGCGTTTTTCGCATTATAGCCAATCTATTGAGCATAGTCAACCATTTGAGCATGATACTATAATAGGAAATCGCTTCAAGGGGTTTGCCGCATGATTTCCTATGAACCGCTCTGGAACACGCTCAATCGCCGTGATATGTCCACCTATGACCTGATTTACCGGCATGGGCTGTCCGCGAATACGATCCACCGCATGAAGCGCGGCAAGGATATTACGACAAAGACCCTCAACGAGCTGTGCTTTATTTTGAAGTGCTCCGTTTCCGACGTTCTGGAATACCGCGAAACGGACGAGGACTGACGGCGGGCGGTTATCCGCCCGCCACAAATCGTCGACAAAGGCATTCGCCTTTGCCGACGAGAAGGCTTCGCTTCGCTCCTCGCACGATTTATCCGCGTCTCGCGGACAAATCGTGCGAACGCTCCGCGCAAAGTGTTTTTCTGACGCGCATGTCGCCGGAAAAAGGGACTTCTAGTTCCTTTCGCGCCTGCGGGCGCGAAATTTTGCGGGGCTTGCCCCTATATGTTGCGGTCAGAAGCCCGCAAGCCCGCTAGGGCTTGCGGGTCGTTTCCCCCGTCCCCCGCTTTCGACGCGCGCCCAAGCCTCCCAGCCGGGGGGAGGTGCGGCGGCGACCCCCGCAAGCCGCCGCCGCGCCGCCGACCCCGCCCGGCAGGGCGGGCGAGGCGGCGCGTCCCCCCGGCTACGGGTGGAGGCCAGTGTGCTGCCGCAGGAGGGAGCGCGCCGGGGCAAGGGCTGAGGAGAGGCAGAAACTTCCCCGGGGGCACAGACCACAGGAGACGCGAGGCACCCGAACCCTAAGGCGCGCGGGGGGACAGCGGCGGCACACTGGCCGGGCGGGGAGCAAACCGCCGCCTCCGTGGGTGGGGCGCGTCAGCGCCACACCCACAGCGCCCTGCGCCCCCTCGATGGGGGCGCAGGGCGCTCGCGGCGGCGATTTGCGATCAACCCCGCATTCCGATTGAAGTCTCCCGCCAGTGCGCACACTGGCGGGAGACAACGGCTCGCGGAGTGGGGGGGCAGTGCCCCCGCCGCCCTCGGCGGGGGCGCGCCCTCCCCGACGCGAGACGTCCGTCCGAACGTCAACGCCCTTTGTGCAGCTGGTCAAGCAGCCCGTCGTTCAGCATCACGGTCAGACAGAAGCGGCGGATTGCCTCGTAGCGCGTCATTCCGTGCGCCGCGCACACTTCCTCGAACGCTTCCGCCTGTGACGTCTTCAAGCGCGTGCAGACCGTCCGGAGGTGGTCGTCGTCCCAGCGCTGTTTTGCGGTCTTGGGCTTCATCCACGCGGGCAAAAATCGGTCAATGGACATCCTATAGACACCCCCTTTCTGTATGGTGTAGCCAGGATACCCCAGCATGGTGTAGCC
>CAMKFK010000134.1 GCA_946411835.1 uncultured Clostridia bacterium | reverse complement strand
GGCTGTTTCGAGGCAGCGCCCCGTTTTCCGCGACCGAAGGGAGCGGAAAACGGCTGGCGCAACGGTGGCACGTGCGATTTGTCCGCGAGGCGCGGACAAATCGTGCGCTGAGTGGAGCGAAACCCCCTCAAAAAAGGAGACATGGCGAACGCCATGTCTCCTTTTTTGAATTACTCTTCCCCCTGCGGGGTTTTTTTGCCGCGGTCGTAGGCGACGACGACGCGGCGGTTCGGCTCGGTGCCGATCGAGAAGGTCGAGATGCTCCGCTTGTCCTGCAGGGCGGTGTGGATCACGTGCCGCTCGTAGGCGTTCATCGGCTCCAAGGTGACGTTCCTGCGGTACTTGACCGCCTTCGCCGCCACCTTCTCCGCCAGACGCACGAGATTCTGCTCCCGCTTTTCGCGGTAGTTCTCCGCGTCCACCTGGATGCGCGCGCGGTTCTTGTCACCGCTGCGGTTCACGGCGTAGCCCGTGAGCTGCTGGATGGCGTCCAGCGTCTCGCCGCGCCGCCCGATCAGCGCGCCCAGCTTCTCCCCCTCGAGGATGACCTTGTAGCGGTTCTTCTCCACCTCGTAGACCCGGACCTCGGCGGCGCAGTCCATGTGCGCGAGCAGCCCGCCGATGAAGGCGCGGATCTGCTCGCTCTTCTCGTCGCGGCACTCCTCGCCCAGGGATACCGGCGCGGCGGGGACGACCGGCGCGGTCGGCGCGGCCGGCTCCGGCTTCGCGGCGGGAACGGGCGCGCGGCGGGGCCGCTCCTCGCGATTGCGGCGGGGCCGGTCGGGACGGTCGGTCGCGGCGGGCTTGTTTTGCAGCACCTCGGGCCGGAACTCCTTCGGCAGCTCGACCTGCGCGGCGGCGCGCTTCGCCTCGGCGGCGCGGCGTTCCTGCTCCGCGCGGCGCGCCTGCTCCTCGCGCTCGCGCTCCTCCCTCGTCTTCCGCTGCTCGGGGCGGAAGACCACCGGCTCGGTCCTGGGCGGCTCCTTCCCGTCGTCATAGGTCACGCGGACCTTCGCCGGCTGCGCGCCGATGCCCAGAAAGCCGGACTTCGCGCGCTCCAGCAGCTCGACGGAGACCTCGTCCCGGTCCAGCGAGAGCTGGGCGAGCGCCTTGTCGATGGCCTCCTCCTCGGTTCTGCCGGTCACATCAATATATTGTGTCATGTGGCTGTTTACTCCTTATTCACCGTAGCGTTCGGGATCGTACGAGCGGCCGCGCGCGTAGGGGCGGTCGCCCAGTCGTCCTGCCTCCGTGGTGGAGGCGCCCTTCTTTTCGGGCCGTTTCTCCGGCTGCTTTTTCTGGGATTGCTTTTTGCCGCTGTTCGCCTGCTCCTGATAGGCGCGCTGACGCTCGCGCGCCTCCATCAGCTTGGCGACGCGCTCCTCCCGTTTCTCGCGCTCGCGCTCGGTCTCCTCGCGCTCCATCTGCTCGGAAAACACCTTGTTGAGGATCACGTCCTGCACGATCTGGAACGCGCTGTTCGCGATCCAGTACACGCCCAGGGCGGCGGGCAGGGTGAAGCCGATCCACAGCGACACCAGCGGCATCATGTACATCATGCTGCGCCCGGTGCGCGCGCCGGGATCGTCGCCATTCTGGGCGTTGCCGGCTGTGGCGACCTTGCTCTGGAAAAAGCTCAGCGCGGCGGAGATCACCGGGATCAGCACGAGGCCGACGACCGGCCAGCCGCCGGTGAGCAGCTGCTTCCACACCTCGGTCGGGGCGACGGTCAGGTCCAGCCCCAGGAAGCTGTAGTCCACGCGCAGCAGGCCCTTGACGCCGGAAAAGCTGTCGAAGTGGTTGTTGATGAACTGCGCGAGCTGGATTTCCTCGTAAAACGAGGCGCGACCGCCGGAGGTCGCCGCCGCGTAGCCGATGCCCTCGGCAATGCCGCGCACGGTCTCGACCGTCTCGTTGGGCAGCATCATGAGGCGCGTGAGCGGCATCCGGATGATCGAATAGAGCGCGATGATGATCGGGATGGGCAAGAACGACCACAGGCAGCCGCTCATGGGGTTGATGCCCTCTTTCGCGTAGAGGAGCTGGAGCTCCTCGTTCATTTTCTGTTGGTTGTTCGCGTATTTCTCCTGGATTTCGCGCATTTTGGGCTGGAAGCGGTTCATGCGCAGCATGCTCTTCTTGCTCTTGAGCTGGAAGGGCAGCAGCACCAGCTTCACCACCAGCGTGAACAGGATCAGCGCCAGCCCGTAGGACTGGGTCAGGCTGTAAAACGCGCGCAGAATCCACGCGAACGGGATGCAGATCAAATAGCCGATTGTTGAAAACATAGGGGGTCCTCCAAGCAATTCGGGGTTGCGGCGATTGCGAAGCTCCGCTTCGCAACCGAAGGGCGTTCAGGGAACCGGATCGTAGAGCTTGCCGCCCCGGTAAAACGGGTGGCAGCGCGACAGACGCCGCGCGGCGAGCGCCGTACCCTTCACCGCGCCGTATTTCTCCACCGCCTCCTGCGCGTACTGCGAGCAGGTGGGGATGAAGCGGCAGCGCGGCGGCGAGAGCGGCGAAATCCGCGCGCGATAGAACCGGATGAGCCGGAGCAGGACGCGCTTCATGCGTTCTCCTCCCCCGCCTCCAGCAGGCCCAGCTGCGCGCAGAGGCGGCGATAGGCGCGCTCTAAGTCGCGGTACGCCGCGTCCACGGCGCGACCGCGCGCCACGAGCACGATGTCATACCCCCGCCGCAGCTCCGGCTGGGACAGGCGGTAGATTTCCCGCAGCCTGCGGCGCACGCGGTTGCGCGCCACGGCGTGCCCCAGCTTCGCGCTCACGGTGACGCCGAGACGGTTCCGCCCCGCGCGTCCGGGCAGCGCGTAGACCACCAGCAGCGGCGAAACGCCGGACTTCCCCTTGCGGTAGACCCGGCGAAACTCGTAATTCTCTTTCAGCGTCGTCGCACGTTTCATCGGTACAAGCCTCCAAGGGACGGCGAGAAAACCCGGTTTCTCCGTCCGTCCCTCCTTGGTCGATCATGGTTCCCGGCGGCCGGACCCGCCGAATCAGTAGGTCAGGCGGGCGCGGCCTCTGGCGCGGCGGCGGGCAAGGACCTTGCGGCCGTTCGCGGTCTTCATGCGCTTGCGGAAACCGTGTACCTTGGAACGCTGGAGCTTCTTGGGCTGATAGGTGCGTTTGGTTGCCATGTCGTATTCCTCCTTATCATATGATCCGGCGGCGGGACGCCGCACTTACTCGACACGGGAACCGGAGTTCCCGCGCAGTAAACTTATTTCGCGCCGTGAAAACGGCGTGTTTTCTATTATAGCAAAGGTTTTGTTGTTCTGTCAACCATGTTTTTTCGCCCCCTCACGGCGACAGCATTTACTTTTGCGCAAAGACGCGGTCAAGAGAGAAATTG
>CAMKFK010000133.1 GCA_946411835.1 uncultured Clostridia bacterium | reverse complement strand
CGCAGCGCCTGATTGTCCGCCTCGCTGCCGCCGGAGGTGAAGGTGATCTCCTTCGGCGAGGCGCCGATGACCGACGCGACGTCCTCGCGTGCGAGCTCCAGCGCCTCCTTCGCGCGCTGACCGAGCGAATAGAGGCTCGACGGGTTGCCGTACTGCTCCTGAAGACAGGGGATCATGGCGTCGAGCGCTGTCCGGCTCATCTTCGTCGTCGCCGCGTTGTCTGCGTAAATCTTCATTGGTTCACTCCTTTTGCTGTATTTGCTCTAACTATATACCTAGCAGCCTACTAAGTCAATAGGCATTAACAAAAAAATGACGCCAGCGCGGATCGGATGCGAAGTCCGGCGCGCGGGCGGTTCATCAGATGACATAGTCGTTGCCGCGCCGCGCCGCCTGACGGTCGAGGATGTCCTGCGCTGATATTGTCATCCACAGCGCGACCAAGTTCATCGGCGGACACGGCACGACGCTCGGCGGCGTGATCGTGGACGGCGGCACGTTCGACTGGGCGGCGTCGGGACGCTATCCGTGGCTCAGCGAGCCGAACCCCAGCTACCACGGCGTGAGGTTCACCGAGGCGGCGGGGAAGGCGGCGTTCGCCACCTACATCCGCGCGATTCTGCTGCGCGACACCGGCGCGTGTATTTCGCCGTTCGCGGCGTTCCTGCTGCTGCAAGGGACGGAGACGCTGTCCCTGCGTCTGGAGCGCCACGCGGAGAACGCGAAAAAGGTTGTGGCGTACCTCAAAAACCACCCGAAGGTCGAGAAGGTCAATCATCCGTCGCTGCCCGATCATCCCGACCACGCGCTGTACGAGAAATATTTCCCGAACGGCGGCGCGTCGATCTTCGCCTTCGACATCAAGGGCGATCAGAAGGAGGCGTTCGCCTTCATCGACGCGCTGGAGATTTTCTCGCTGCTGGCGAACGTCGCGGACGTGAAGAGCCTCGTCATCCACCCGGCGACGACCACGCACTCGCAGCTCACGGCGGCGGAGCTGGACGCGGCGGGCATCCGCCCGAACACGATCCGCCTCTCCATCGGCACGGAGCACATCGACGACATCCTCGCCGATCTGGAAAACGGCTTCGCGGCGGTCCCGTAAACTGAGACCGATCTGGTCTCCGCCGGACCAACGGCGCGACGGCCATCGTACCGGACGACGATTCCAACCAGACGCGCGCGCTTCTGCTGCTGCGGAACAGCGACGCGGGAACCGTTGCGGTCATTAACCACAACTATGCGCTGGGCGCGGTCTATCAGACGACGGACGCACTGGCGATTGAGGATGCGTCCGGCGACGCGGCGCAGACCTGCGCCAACATCATTGCCGTCCACCGGGGAGACGAGAACCGGAACGAGATTCAGGCGCTGATCGCAGCCCTGCAAAACGGCGCGGTCGATGCTTACAATGAATCCACCGGCGCGGGAATCATGCCGATCCAGATGTGGGTGATCGAACGAATCTGCGACAAGGTCGCGGTATTGAACGCAAGCCGTATCGCGGAGGAAGGGACGGTCGCCAAGGTGCTTGCAAATCCCCGCTCCGAGATCGCGCGAAAAAGGCGGCATTTGCCCGCTGCCGTGGCTGAACCGCATACCGGGGCTGCTTGCCAATTTTTCCGCAGCATCCCCTTTATCATCGTGCAGATCATTCAGGAACTGGGCTTCAGGTTCGCCCGCAAAACGGACAAGAGGATCAGCCATTGAGAGAATGGCAGGAAATGACTGGTAGCATGAAACGGATTATTCTCGGCGTGACCGGCAGCGCTTATGCTCCGGATGCTGTTTTGCTTGCAAGCAGGCTGACGGAGAACGGTTATGCGGTGGATGTGATCCTGACAAAGGCGGCGCTGCGGTTCGTGTCCGCCGACCGCTTTACGACCGCGACGCGGCGCATTGTCTATACGGATTCCGTGCCGGAACAAACGCCGCCGGAGCACCGCTGCCACGGAAACGGATAGACAGCGGTCATGGCACGATAAAAACAAAATACCCTCTTGACAAATTAGCTTCCGCTAACTATACTAAGTGTAGTTAGCGGAAGCTAATTATTTTGACGAGTTGTTAGTTTAAGCAAACAAAGAAAGAGGGTCGTCTATGATGCCGTTGATTCTGGCGGATGCCGGTTCGGAAAACATTGTGCGCAAGGTTGGAGGCACGGCGGAGGTCAAACAGCACCTTGCCGATTTGGGCTTCAACGTGGGAACAAGCGTAACGGTCGTGTCCGAGATGGGCGGGAACGTCATCGTCAAGGTCAAGGAGAGCCGCGTGGCAATCAGCCGCGAAATGGCGCAGAAAATCATGGTTTAGGAGGAAGAAGCATGACGACGAATCTGAAAGAGGTCAAAATCGGGCAGACCTGCACGGTGGTCAAGCTCCGCGGCGAGGGCGCGGTCAAGCGCCGCATCATGGACATGGGCATCACCAAGGGCGTCGAGGTCTGCGTCCGCAAGGTCGCGCCGCTGGGCGACCCCATCGAGGTCACGGTGCGCGGCTACGAGCTGTCCATCCGCAAGGCGGACGCTGAAACCGTCGAAGTAGAAGTTTAACTTTTTGTACATCTGTTAGCGAGAGCTAATTAGGAGGGAGACCATCATGGACTATAAAATTGCCCTCGCGGGCAACCCGAACAGCGGCAAGACGACGCTGTTCAACGCGCTGACCGGCTCGAACCAGTTCGTCGGCAACTGGCCGGGCGTCACGGTCGAGAAGAAGGAGGGCAAGCTCAAAAAGTATGACGGCGTGACCGTCACCGACCTGCCCGGCATCTACTCGCTCTCGCCGTATACGCTGGAGGAGGTCGTGGCGCGCAACTACCTGATCGAGGAGCGCCCCGACGCCATCCTCAACATTGTGGACGGCACGAACCTTGAGCGCAACCTGTACTTAACGACGCAGCTCACGGAGCTGGGCATCCCCGTCGTCATCGCCATCAACATGATGGACGTGGTTCGCAAGAACGGCGACAACATCAACATCCCCGCGCTCGCCGACAAGCTGGGCTGCAAGATCGTCGAGATTTCCGCCCTCAAGGGCGAGGGCGTGGACGCAGCGGCGCAGGCGGCGGTGGAGGCGGCAAAGAACGGCAAGACCGTGCCGATGCACACCTTCTCCGGCCCCGTGGAGCACGCCATCGCCCACATCGAGGAGGCGGCGATCCACGGTATGCCGGAGGAGCAGCAGCGCTGGTATGCCATCAAGATTTTTGAGAGCGACGACAAGGTGCTCGAAAAGCTGCAAATCCCCGCCGACACCCTCGCGCACATCAGGACGGACATCGAAGCCGCCGAACGCGAGCTGGACGATGACGCCGAGAGCATCATCACCAACGAGCGCTACGTCTACATCGCCGACCTGCTGAAAGGCATCTACAGGAAGAAAGGCGCGCACGAGCTGAGCGCGTCGGACAAGATCGACAAGGTCGTGACGAACCGCT
>CAMKFK010000132.1 GCA_946411835.1 uncultured Clostridia bacterium | reverse complement strand
CTTCGTCGGAGCTCGCGTCGGGCTTGAGTATCTCCACGCGCTCGCGGGTAGCGATGTACTTCATGTAGCCGGACGCCTTGCCGGGCTTGATGTACCCGGACTTCTGAACCAGCCTCGACACTTATATCAGCCCCTTCTGGAACTTGAGCGCGTCCTCGAAATCCAGAGCGCCATGCGCGCGCATGATGCGCTTGACACAAGTGCCGGTCAGCGTTTCCAGCATGTCCAGATCCATGTCTGTATCCGCCGCGAGCAGGTTCGCCATCACCGCGTCCTGCACCGCGAGCTTGAACAGCGTCTTGCCGATACGGTCGCCGAAGAGCAGAAGCTTGCCCTCCAACACGTCTGCCAGCACGCGCGGCAGGTACGCGCCCGTGTCACGCGCGTTCAGGTAGCCCGTGTAGAAGCGGATCGCCTTTTCAATGTACTCGCTCCGGCTGACGCAGTTGTCGGCGCGGTAGTGCGCATCGACCAGAGCCCGCGCGTCCGGCTCCATCCAAAGCGCGAATTTTTCTTTTCCTTTTACCATGGTCGTTTTCACCTCCAATGACCTGTGGAACGCCTGTGTTTTTCCCTTGATTTCGGGCTTTCCGCCGTTTCGTGACATCAACGCCGCCAAACGCGCCCTTTTTGGAACGCCCTGTGCCGCTGCTCGAAGCTGCCCGCACCGCGGGCAGATGTGGACGCGCCGGGGCGCCTGCGACCCCGGTGCTTTTTCCTGCTTCTTCCTCGCGCCTGTCCAAATCCGCGCAAAAGCCCCGGTACTGCCCACCGCTCCAAGCGGGGCGAGTGTTGCGACAACACGCGCACGGTTTGCCTGTCCGGGGCAGGGATGCCATCCCACCGAGCAGCGCGCACAAAGGCGCAACAACGGCGCGACGGTGCGTCAGCACATCGTCTGCCCCATTTCCATACTCGGAGCGGGCTGCGTCAGCTCTCTGTCATGCAGGTACTCGAGGAGCTTTGCCAGCCGGTCGTCGGGCGACTCATTGCTCTTGCGATCCGTGCGGTATGCAGCCGTGCGGACGTCCCTGACCGCAAACCTGTGCCAGCCGTCCGTGACGTTCAGCGCGTCGAATGTCCCCGCGTCGAAGTCAATATCGAACGCGCCGACCACTCTGCCGGTGTTCTCCATGCGCTCGCCGATATACTGCTCGTATTCCTCCGGCGTGATGTCTGATGCCGTAGCGTAGTAGTGGCGGAACTCCGAGGCGGATTCCCCGCTGACATAGTGGCGCATCGAGCGCGCGGCGGCAAGGATGCCGATGGGCTGCTCTACGAGGAAGCAGCTATGCTCGCCGCGCTCGGTCACGCGGAACACAGCGAAGCGGCGTTCCGCCTCTCGCTGCGCTTCACACTCCATGCGCTCCTCGTAGATCTCCTTGCTGATCTGCTCGTACTCGTAGTCGGGAAGCAGGTTGTTGCACAGCTCGTCGAGGTAGTTTTCGAGCTTGTCCTGCAAGCTCTCACCCTTGATGTGACGTTCCAGCGCGTCGTACCAACGCTCGTCCAGCCACAGCACAATTTCTCTACTGCTCATGATGTTCCTCCTTCTGTGTTCTCGGCTTGGCTGCAGGACGCGGCGGGCGTTTCGGTTTTGGCGGCGTGAGCTTGCTGTCGATATAGCCGCGCGTTTCCTGCGGTACCTTTGTTTCGTACAGCTCCGTGAGCATACGCTCCAGCTCCTTCTGCGCGCTGCTCCCGTCCTGCGAGAGAAAATAATTCAGCGCGTCGAGCCGTTCCGGTTCGATGCTGACCGTCAGTTCAGTTTTCTCCATCTTCGTTCTCCTCTCTCAGTCGTAGCGGATGTACGGAATCTTCAGCCAGTGGGTGAAGCCCCGCTCCGCGAGTTTGGTTTTGACCACGCCGCTGCTCGTGCCGCGCGCCTCGATCACATAACCGCCGCCGATGTAGACGCCGATGTGTCCCTCGCGCCACACGGCGATACCGGGGACTTCCGGGATGGTGTCGATGGTTCCGCTCTCCGTCGCGGCGTGGTACATGGCGTTTGCACCGACGTCCGGCATCCCGTTCGTGCCGTAGCGGATGGTCTGCGTGTCGGGGTCGAACCATCCGTAGCTTTTGATGAGTCCGACGCAGTCCGTCGTCCTGCCGCCCAGCCACTTGGCGCGGATGACGCTTTCGTAGCCGCCGACCATCTCCGGATACTGCCGGATCAGCGATTGGAGCGACGCCTCAGTCAGCAGATTTCCGTAGCTGCCCCACACATAGCCCCAGCCGGAGCGCCATGCGTACTCGGCGTAGGCGACAAGGTCTGCGGCGTTCTTTGTAGTGGGATCGGAGAGGACGGATGCGTCAAGATCAATGCTCGGCTGATTGCCGCGCGCTCCGCCGTCACCTCCGCCGCTGTCCGCGCTGCCGGCGAACATGGCATAGATCTTCTCCACGTTGCCGCGGTCGTTGTTCGTAACCTCGCGTTCCAGCAGCGCCGCCACATTCGCGTATGCGGTTTCCATCGAGACGGGTACGTTGACCGTGTATTCTTTCTCCTCTGTACTCGTCTCTCCGGTTTCTTCGTTCGTGACCTCCACCGTTCCCGTGCGCGTTTCGCTGGTATAGAAGCAGCCGACGAACCGCGCCGCCTCGCGGCGCGATGGAGCGTCCTCACCAAAGCAGAGGGCATAAAAAACAGCCTTGACGCGGGTTGCGTCAAGACCTCCGTCCTCCGCACTTTCGTTGACGATCTGGATCGCGGCGTCCAGACGGGAAAAGGCGGTCTGCATATCGGTGATGTGTTCGTGGAACTCGTTCGATATCTTCTCGGCGAAGCTGACGCCGTAGAAGCAGGCGGAGATCGCCGCCCTGTTGTGTGCCTCGCCGCCTGTGCCGACGGAGCAGAGAATGGCGGCGGCAAGAATGACGGGCGAGAGGATCGCGGCAACGATCCAGCCGACCGCTTTCCGCCCGCGCTCGTCAGAGAGCACCGCCGCGCCCAGCCTTGCCAGCGCCGTCACAGCGTCATGCCTCCCATCTGCGGCTCCGTCTGCTCCTGCGGGCAAAGGCTCTGCCAGTGGTCGCGGAGTTCTCCAAGCGTTTCCTCGTCCCTGACCGCGTGATGACCGTCCGTCCATTCGAGATAGCCGTCCATGTCCGTTCCGTGATCCAGCAGGAGCTTCGCGCACTCCACCGCGTTGTTCTTCACGCAGACGTCGAACGCATAGTAGTTCTCGGGATCGACCTCCATGCCGTTTCTGAGAAGGCGCTCCGCCATCCAGAGACGATCCGGCGTACAGGTGTAGTTCTGGAGGACGGTCGCCGCGTCGATCCCCGGCTGGAGTCCCTTGCTCACAAGCATCTGCGACATAATCAGCTCGCCGCCGACGCTCATGCGGATGTGCAGAGAGGTCGGAGCGTTGGCGATCCACTCTTTGGGCGCGACGGCAATGAGTTCGCGCCCCAGTCTCTGGTTCTCGCCGCAGGCGTAGTCAATGACCTCGCCGTAGTAGCCCACGCAGGGTTCTGCCACATGGTCATGATACTGCTCCATGAGGAAGCGCACGCGCTCGGTGTCGGCAATGTCCACCGCGCGTTTGCTGGCGGTGAGGTAGTCGGCGT
>CAMKFK010000131.1 GCA_946411835.1 uncultured Clostridia bacterium | reverse complement strand
CAACATCGTGCAGCGCTTCAACGGCGTGTACGGCGACGTGTTCAAGATGCCCGAGTTCTACTCCACCAAGGAGGGCGCGCGGGTCATGTGCCTCACCGAGCCGGCGAACAAAATGTCCAAATCCGCCCCGGAGGGCTGCGTGTTCCTGATGGAGAAGCCGGAGGACATCGCCCGCAAGTTCAAGCGCGCCGTCACCGACAGCGATACCGAGCGCTGCGTCCGCTACGATGTGGAGAACAAGCCGGGCGTGTCCAACCTGATGAACATCTACGCTGCCGTCACGGGCAGGACGCTCGACGAGGTGGAGCGCGAGTTCGAGGGGCAGGGCTACGGCAAATTCAAGTCCGCCGTGGGCGAGGCGGTGATCGAGCTGCTGCGTCCCATCCGCGAGGAAACGGAGCGCATCCTCGGCGACAAGGCGTATCTCGAGAGCGTCTACAAAAACGGCGCGGAGCGCGCGAGCTATGTCGCTGAGAAGACCCTGCGCAAGGTCTATAAGAAGATCGGCTTTGTTCCGCGCACCTGAGGAGGCGTTTCAATGACGACAAGTATTCCCGGCGAGCTGCTGCTCCGCGTGGGGGAGGCGCTGCTTTTCGCCATGGTCGTGAGCTTCCTTCTCTCGCCGCTGGTCAAGTCCTTCGCCTACAAGATCGGCGCCATCGACGTGCCGAAGGATGGTCGAAGGATGCACAAGAAGCCCACGCCGCGACTCGGCGGTCTGGCGATTTTCCTCGGCTTCATGTTCAGCATCCTGATTTTTGTGCGTCCCATTGACATGCAGCTGCGCGGCATCCTGCTCGGCTCGGCCATGATCGTCGTGCTCGGCGTCATGGACGACAGCGCGCCGCTGCGGGCGGGCTTCAAGTTCCTCGTCCAGATCGCGGCGGCGCTCGTCGCCGTGTACCACGGGGTCGTGGTGCAGATATTGTCCAATCCGAACGTGTTCAGCGACGAGCCGTACTGGTTCCTTGGCTGGGCGTCCGTGCCCATCACGGTGCTGTGGATCGTCGGCATCACGAACTCGGTCAACCTCATCGACGGGCTGGACGGGCTTGCCAACGGCGTTTCCACCATCAGCGCGCTGACGATGCTGGTCATCGCCCTGCTGGTTTCCGAGGGGCAGACCGCGATTATCATGGCGGCGCTGGTGGGCGCCTGCGTGGGCTTTATGCCCTACAACAAAAACCCGGCGCAGATGTTTATGGGCGACACCGGCTCCACCTTCCTTGGCTACATTCTCGCCACGGTGTCGATCCAGGGGCTGTTCAAGTATTACGCCATCATTTCATTCGCCGTGCCGTTCCTGATTTTGGGCCTGCCGATGTTCGACACGCTGTTCGCCATTGTGCGCCGCCTCGCCCACGGGCAGAACCCAATGTCGCCCGACCGGGGACACATCCACCACCGCCTCATTGATATGGGGCTGAGCCAGAAGCAGGCAGTCGCGGCGCTGTACGTCGTGAGCAGCATTCTGGGCCTCTCCGCCGTGGTGCTGACCACGGGCGGCGCAATGCGCGCGATGACGTTCCTGTTCGCGGTGGCGGTGCTGGCGTTTTTCGCCTCCCGCATCATCTTCCCGCGCGAGATCGCGGAGACGCGGCACGAGAAGGAGGCCGCGCAGCAGCATGAAATCGAGCTCCACCCGGCGGTGGACGCGGACAAGCAGGAGGATAACAATGGATAAGCTGCGCGTCATGAGCGTGTTCGGCACGCGCCCCGAGGCGATCAAAATGGCGCCGCTGGTCAAGGAGCTGGGCGCGCGCGCCGACGTCGAAAGTCTCTGCTGCGTCACGGCGCAGCACCGCGAAATGCTGGACAGCGTGATGGAGGTCTTCCACCTCGCCGCCGACGCCGACCTGAACATCATGACACCGCGGCAGACGCTTTCGTCTATCACGAGCAAATGCCTCACCGGGATGGACGAGGTGATCGAGCGCCTGAAGCCCGACATGATCCTCGTCCACGGCGACACGTCCACGACCTTTGCCGGGGCGCTCTCGGCGTTTTACCACCAGATCCCCGTCGGGCACGTTGAGGCGGGGCTCCGCACCTATGATAAATACTCCCCCTTTCCGGAGGAAATGAACCGCAAGCTGGTCACGCAGATTGCCGACCTCTATTTTTGCCCCACGGAGAACAACCGCGCGAACCTTTTGCGCGAGGGCGTGTCCGAGGGCGTATTCGTCACGGGCAATACAGTCATTGACGCACTTAAAACCACCGTGCGCAAGGATTATACCTTTACAACAGACGCGCTCAATCATCTGGATTATTCCCGCAAGGTTGTGCTTGTCACCTGCCACCGGCGCGAGAACTACGGCGAGCCGATGCGCAGCATTTTCACCGCCCTGCGCGACCTCGCGCTGCAAAACGAAGACATGGACCTGGTGTATCCCGTGCACCTCAGCCCGGTGGTGCGCGAGGCGGCGGGGAAGTACCTCGCCGGAACGCCGCGCGTCCACCTGATCGACCCGCTGCCCGCCGACGAGATGCACAATCTGATGGCCCGCGTCTACCTTGTGATGACGGACTCCGGCGGCTTGCAGGAGGAAGCGCCCGCGCTGGGCAAGCCGGTGCTTGTCCTTCGCCGGGAGACGGAGCGCCCCGAGGCGGTCGCCGCCGGGACGGTTGCCATGGCGGGCGTCGTCTATGACGATATCATGCGCATGGGCAGCGAGCTTTTGCGTGACGAGGCGGCTTATGCGCGCATGGCGCACGCGGTTAATCCATACGGCGACGGCAACGCCTGCGCGCGCATCGCGGACGCCATTGAGTGGCGGTTCGGACGCCGCGCCGAGCGCCCGGCGGACTATCAGCCGTGAGGCGCAAGCGTCGCGTATCCGCGCTGGGCGTCGCGTTTGCGCTGCTGGTCGGGCTGGTCGTGTTCTTCTTTCTGCGCCTGAGCCTCCACCGTCCGCCTCCGGTCGCGCTGCCGACGCCGGAGCAGACGGAGCAGAGCGGCGAGGTCGCCCCCAAGACGGAGCAGGAGGCGCTGCGCCGCGTCGAGGTCACACCGCTGACGGTGCAGCTCGTGATCGAGCGTCTGGCGCGTCCGGAGAACTACAGCCGCACGATCCTGTTCGAGCGGTTCTGGCGCGGGACGAGCGGCGTCGGCACGGCGAGCGTGTCGGCAGACGGCGGCTGGACGCGCGTGGATCAGACAAACCGGAACGGCGAGACGCGCCACAGCATCACCTCGGCGGAGGAGAGCTGGATCTGGTACGGCGAGAGCGACAGCGTATACCGAGGAGCGGCGTCCGTCTCCGCCGACGAGGAGCAGAGCATCCCGACCTATGAGGACATCCTGCGGCTGGACACGGCGGAGATATCCGCCGCAGATTATCGGTCGCTGGACGGCGTGAGCTGCATCTACGTCGAGACCGTGCCGGACGGCGACGGCTATGTCAATCGCTATTTCATCGCGGTGGGCACCGGACTGCTGGCGTCAATGGAGCGCCTGCGGGACGGCGAGACGATCTATCGCATGACCGCCCTCGGCGCTGAGCGCGATACGGTGGGCGCGGCAGCGTTCACCCTGCCGGACGGAACGGTGCTTCACGATCCGGGAACAAATGAAAACGGAGAAAACGAGGGTGCATGACCCTCGTTTTCTCCGTTATAGAATCAGCAGCAGGCCCAGCGCGATGGTAAACGGTAAATAAGTCGTCCCGGCAAAAAATGCCGGCGGACAACTCCGCCGG
>CAMKFK010000130.1 GCA_946411835.1 uncultured Clostridia bacterium | reverse complement strand
GACAATTTCTCTCTTGACCGCGTCTTTGCGCAAAAGTAAATGCTGTCGCCGTGTCAACATAGCAGATTGCCCTTCAAATTTCAAGCTGCATCTGGTATACTGGTACTAATCATCACAGCGAGGAGGTGTCCCCCATGAAACGGTACCGGTTCCTGCTTCTTTGCGCCGCAGCCGTCCTGCTGCTCGTGGCTCCGGTCCGCGCGTCGGAGGGCTTCGGCGACGTGACGGACGGCGACTGGTTTGCCCACGCCGTCGCGTTCTGCCGGGAGCGCGGGCTGATGCGCGGCACGGGCGGCGGCTTGTTCTCCCCCGGCGAAACCGTGACCCGCGCGGCGGCGGTCACCGCGCTCTGGCGGCTGGACGGCGCTCCGGCGGCCAAAGCGACCGAAACGTTCGATGACGTGGCGGACGGCGCATGGTACGCCCCCGCCGTCTCGTGGGCGGTCTCGAAGGGCGTCGCCAAGGGCTGCGGCGAGCGCTTTTGCGCCGCCGAAGCGCTGACGCGCGAGCAGCTGGCGACGTTCCTCTGGCGCCTCGCCGGTTCCCCCGCTGCGTCCGGCGGCGGCGCTTACGCGGACGCAGGCAGCGTCGCCCCCTACGCGGCGGACGCCGTGCGCTGGGCGACGGGCGCTGGGATCATGAACGGCGTCGGCGGCGGGCGCTTCGCGCCTGCGGCGACCGCCACGCGCGCCCAGCTCGCGGTCGTACTCACGAATTACGTGCAACACATGGAAGGAGGCTCGACCATGACGCAAGCTGCGCGCGGCTTCACCGCGTTTGACGCGGCGCTGCTCGACTTCCTGGACGGCGAGGGCCTTTCCCGGGAAAACTACGCGGTGTCCCCCACCTCGCTGCGCGCGGCGCTGGCGCTGGCGGCGGCGGGTGCTGACACGGAGACGAAAGCACAGCTCATCCGCGCGATGGGCTTTGACAGCATGGACGCGGTGGACGCATGGTACGGGACCGTGCGCGCTCACGTCGACGCCTTTGCGCAGGAGCTGGACGCGGCGCGGGAGCGCTTTACGCTGGAGAAGGCGTATCTGCCCGATTCCGCGCAGACGCCCGACCGCGCGTTCTCCATCGCCAATTCCGTCTGGCACAACGCGGACATGCCCGGCGCGATGAATCCCGCGTACATCGAAGCCGTGGGCGAGCGCTACGGCGCGTCCGCCGCCGACGTGCCCGCCGCGCGCCTCACGGGCGCGGTCAACGACTGGGTAAGCAGAGAAACGCGCGGGCTGATTCCCCGCATTGCGGACGATCTTTCGACCGTGGACGCCGCGCTGGTCAACACGCTCTACCTGCGCACGAGCTGGGTCAACGCCTTTTCCAAATGGGCGACCGCCGACGGCGATTTCACCACGCTCGACGGCGCGCGCGTTCAAAAGCCGTTCATGCAGCGGCAGGAGAGCTGCCTGTACTACGAGGACGCGGACTGTCAGCTGGTCGCGCTGCCCATGGAGGGCGGGATCAGCGCCGTGTTCGTGCTGGGGAACGCGGGCGCACTGACGGAGAAGCTGAACCGCGCAAGCTGGGAGGAGGTCGTCGTCAGGCTGCCGAGGTTCGAGCTGGAAACCTCACTGGAGCGGCGCGAGCTGGTGCGCTTCCTGCTCTCTCAGGGCGCTGAGCTGCCGTTCAGCGCGGTTCCGGGCGCGGCGGACTTCTCCGTCATGAGCCGGGACGCCGATTGGTTCATCAGCGACATCATCCAGAAATCCAAAATCAAGGTCGACGAGGACGGCATCGAGGCCGCCGCCGTGACGGCGATCCTGATGAAGGCGACCTCCGCGCTCATCGACGACCCGCCCAAGCCCAAGGAATTCAACGCCGACCGTCCGTTTTCCTTCGGACTGTTTGCCGGGACCGGCGCGGCGCGCGAGCTGCTCTTTTACGGTCAGCTCGTCCGCTGAGCGCATTCATCCCGCCGCGAAGCACTGCGGCGGGCGCACAATATACCGACGCAAAATCTTGCTTTCAGAGGTGTCAAATGTCTTACATCATCAACGAGCCCTCCCATACCTTTAACGAGTATCTGCTCATTCCCGGACACTCCACCTGCGACTGCGTTCCCGCGAACATCTCGCTCAGGACCCCTCTTGTCAAGTATGCCAAGGGCGAAGATAGCGCGCTCAGCATGAACATTCCCATGGTCTCTGCCATTATGCAGTCCGTCTCCGACGACAAACTTGCTGTGGCGCTTGCGATCGAAGGCGGCGTTTCCTTTATCTATGGCTCCCAGTCCGTGGAATCGGAGGCGGCGATGGTGCGCCGCGCCAAGAACTACAAAGCGGGCTTTGTCCCCAGCGACTCCAACGTTTCCCCCAACGCCACGCTTGCCGATCTGCTCGCCGTCAAGGAGCGCACAGGGCACTCCACCTTCGCCGTGACGGAGGACGGCACCGCCGCCGGCCGCCTGGTCGGCATGGTGACCGGCCGCGACTACCGTCTCAGCCGCATGAACGGTGCCGAGAGGGTGTCCGAGTTCATGACGCCGTTTTCCGCGCTGGTCTGGGCGCGGGAGGGCGTGACCCTCTCGGAGGCGAACGACATCATCTGGCAGCACAAGCTCAACGCCCTGCCGATCCTTGACGAGGACGGGCGGCTGCGCTGCTTCGTCTTCCGCAAGGACTACGACAACCACAAGCGCAACCCCAACGAGCTGCTGGACTCCCGGAAACGCTACGTCGTCGGCGCGGGCATCAACTCCCGCGACTACGCCGAGCGTGTGCCCGCCCTGCTGGACGCCGGGGCGGACGTGCTGTGCATCGACTCCTCCGAGGGCTTTTCCGACTGGCAGAAGCTCACGCTCGCGTGGATCCGCGCGCATTACGGCGACCACGTCAAGGTCGGCGCAGGCAACGTGGTGGACGCGCGCGGCTTCCGCTTCCTCGCCGAGGGCGGCGCGGACTTCGTCAAGGTCGGTATCGGCGGCGGCTCCATCTGCATCACCCGGGAGACCAAGGGCATCGGGCGCGGACAGGCGACCGCCCTGATCGACGTCTGCGCCGAACGCGACCGCTACTTCGAGGAAACGGGCGTCTACATCCCCGTCTGCTCCGACGGCGGCATCGTCTACGACCACCACATCACGCTGGCGCTTGCCATGGGCGCGGACTTTGTGATGCTGGGGCGCTACTTCGCCCGCTTTGACGAAAGTCCCACCGCAAAGGTCAACATCGGCGGCACCTATTATAAGGAATACTGGGGCGAGGGCTCGGCGCGTGCGCGCAACTGGCAGCGCTACGACCTCGGCGGAGACAAGAAGCTGTCCTTTGTGGAGGGCGTGGACTCTTACGTTCCCTACGCCGGGTCCCTGCACGACAACGTCGCCATGACCACGGCGAAGATACGCTCCACCATGTGCAACTGCGGCGCGCTGTCCATCCCGGAGCTGCAAAAGAACGCGGTGCTGACGCTGGTTTCGTCCACAAGCATCATTGAGGGCGGCGCCCACGACGTGATCCAGAAGGATTCCATCTCCGGGATGAAATAATCTGCATGACACGAATATCCGAATCGAGTAGGAGCGCCCCGTGAGGGGCGCGACCTCTCACACCACCGTGCGTACCGTTCGGTACACGGCGGTTCAACCGCATAAGTGCAGGGACTCGTACTTGTCGGATAGGCTAAAGTATCCGGCTTGTGCGAGTCTCTCATACTAAACTCTAAATAAAACAATTGATAATCCAACTACGACCGGTAACAC
>CAMKFK010000129.1 GCA_946411835.1 uncultured Clostridia bacterium | reverse complement strand
TCGGCGTTGAGCTGGCCGGAGACGGTCAGGCTGGTCTTCTTGCCGAAGAAGTCCTTCGAGTAATCGACCTTGCCGTCGGCGGTGCGGGGCGGGTTGTCGAGGTCCAGCGTCGTGACCTGGAACATCTCGCCCGCGCCCTCGGCGTCGGAGCCGGTGATGATCGGCGTGTTGACGTAGACAAAGCCCCGGCTCTGGAAAAACTCGTGCACGGCGTAGGCGGCGGCGGAGCGCACGCGGAACACCGCCGAGAACAGATTCGTGCGCGGGCGCAGGTGCGCGATCGTGCGCAGGTACTCGCGGGAGAGACCCTTCTTCTGCACGGGGAAGCTCGGGTCGGACGCGCCCTCCACCGCGACGGCGGACGCCCTGAGCTCCAGCGGCTGCTTCGCCTCCGGCGTCAGCTCCACCGTGCCGCGCACGATCAGCGCCGCGCCGACGTTCTGCGAGGCGACGTCCTTGTAATTTGCAAGGGTCCCGCTGTTCAGCACGACCTGGAGGCTGCGGAAGCAGGAGCCGTCGTTGAGCGTGACGAAGGCGATCTCCTTCATGTCGCGCACGCTTTTCACCCAGCCCATAACGGTGACCTCCCTGCCGCCCAGCGCCTCCGCGTCGGCAAAAATCGCCGCGATTTTCGTGTGTTCCATCGTAGATTCCACCTTTACCTCTAAAAAGTAGAAATATTATAATGCGGACGGAGCGGTTTTGCAAGAAGATTTCCGAAAAACCGGGCAAATCCTCTTGCAACGCGAGCGCGCCCTGTGGTACACTGTAAGGCAGTTTTCGCCGCCCTTCCATTCGGGGCGGCAGAGAGAAAGGATCATACCGCCATGGCAGACAAGATTTTCTATATCACCACGCCGATCTACTACCCCTCGGACAAGCTGCACATCGGGCACACGTACTGCACCGTCGCCACCGACGCGATGGCGCGCTACAAGCGCCTCACCGGATACGACGTGCTCTTCCTCACCGGGACGGACGAGCACGGGCAGAAGATCGAGGATAAGGCGAAGGCGGCGGGCGTCACGCCGCAGCAGTTCGTGGACAACATCGTCACCGGCGAGCGCGGCGTGCTTGACCTGTGGAAGCTGATGAACATCTCCAACGACCGCTTCATCCGCACCACCGACGACTATCACGTCCGCTCCATCCAGCACATCTTCCGCAGGATGTACGACAACGGCGACATTTATAAGGGCAGCTACAAGGGAAAATACTGCAAGCCCTGCGAATCGTTCTGGACGGAGAGCCAGCTGAAGGACGGCCGGTGCCCCGACTGCGGACGCGAGGTGCAGGACGCCGAGGAGGAGGCGTACTTCTTCCGCCTGAGCAAGTACGCCGACCGCGTGCGCGACCTGCTGGAAAACACCGACTTTTTGGAGCCCGCCTCCCGCGTCAACGAGATGGTCAACAACTTCATCGACTGCGAGGGCGGACTCCAGGACCTCTGTGTCAGCCGCACCAGCTTCTCCTGGGGCATCCCCGTGGACTTTGACCCGGGGCACGTCGTCTACGTCTGGGTGGACGCGCTGAGCAACTATATCACCGCCCTCGGTTACGGCAACGACCGCTATCACGACTATGAGAAGTACTGGCCCCACGCCGTCCACTTCGTGGGCAAGGAGATCGTGCGCTTCCACTCGATCATCTGGCCCGCCATGCTCATGAGCCTCGGCGAGCCCCTGCCGCGCAAGGTCTACGGCCACGGCTGGCTCCTGCTCGACGGCGGCAAGATGTCCAAGTCCAGGGGCAACGTCGTCGACCCCTACATCCTCGCCGAGCGCTTCGGCGTGGACGCGCTGCGCTTTTTCCTGCTGCGCACCTTCCCCTTCGGCTCCGACGGCAATTTCTCCAACGAGCTGCTCATCAACACGATCAACGTCGACCTTGCCAACGACCTGGGCAACCTCGTCTCCCGCTCGACGGCGATGGTCGAGAAATACTTCGGCGGCGTCCTGCCCGGGACCGGCGACCTCGACGGCGAGCTGCCGGACATGGTGCGCGCGCTGCGCGGCCGCTACGAGGCGCAGATGGAGCGCTACCAGTTCCAGAACGCGCTGGACGAGGTGTTCCGGGTCATCCAGCGCGCGAACAAGTATATCGACGAGACCGCGCCCTGGGTGCTGGCGAAGGACGAGGCGCAAAGGCCCCGCCTCGCGGCGGTGCTGTACCACCTGCTGGAGACCGTGCGCGTCTGCGCGGTGCTGCTGACGCCGTTCATGCCCGAGAGCGCGGAGAAGATCCTCGCGCAGCTCGGCGCGGACGAGAGCGCGCGGACGTGGGAGAGCGCGGCGCGCTTCGGCGTCCTGCCCGACGGCGTGACCGTGAGGAAGGGCGAAGCCGTCTTCCCGCGCATCGACGCGGCGAAGGAGCTCGCGGAGCTGGACGCCATTCAGGAGGCGGCGAAGCAGGCGGCGCACGAGCCCAAAATCGAGCTGGAGCCCTACGCGACGGAGACCGTCGATTTCGACGCCTTCTGCAAAAGCGACTTCCGCGCCGTCAAGGTCAAGGCGTGCGAGGCGGTGAAGAAGAGCGACAAGCTGCTGCGCTTCACCCTCGACGACGGGACCGGCACGGACCGCCAGATTTTGTCGGGCATTCACAAATTCTACGAGCCGGAGCAGCTCGTCGGCAAGACGCTGCTCGCCGTCGTCAACCTGCCGCCGCGCCGGATGATGGGGCTGGAGAGCCGCGGGATGCTGATCTCCGCCGTCCACAGGGTCGACGGCGAGGAGAAGCTGAACCTCGTCATGCTGGACGACGCGATCCCCGCCGGCGCGAAAATGTGCTGACATGTCCCTCATTTTTGACACCCACGCCCATTACGACGACCCCGCGTTCGACGCGGACCGCGACGCGCTGCTTGCCGCCATGCCGGAACAGGGCGTGGGGCTGATCCTCGACCCCGGCTGCGACCTCGCGTCCTCGCGCGCGGCGGTGGCGCTCGCGGAGCGGTTCCCGCACGTGTACGCCGCCGTGGGCTGGCACCCGGAGAACTGCGCGCCCTTCGTGCCGGAGGATATCGACGCGCTTCGCGAGCTGGCGAAGCATCCCAAGGTCGTCGCCATCGGGGAGATCGGGCTGGACTACCACTGGGCGGAGAACCCGAGCGCGGCGTTCCAGCAGGACGTGCTGCGCCGTCAGCTCGCGCTGGCGGCGGAGCTGGACCTGCCCGTCGTCCTCCACGACCGGGACGCGCACGCCGACTGCTTTGCCATCGTGTGCGAGTTTCCGGGGCTGCGCGGCGTGTTCCACTGCTACTCCGGCAGCGTGGAGCTGGCGCGCGAGCTGTGGAAGCGCGGCTGGTACGTCGGCTTCGACGGGCCGCTGACCTACAAGAACGCGCGCAAGGCCGTCGCCGTCGCGTCGGAGGCGCCGCTCGACCGCATCCTCATCGAGACGGACGCGCCCTACCTCGCCCCCGCCCCCCTGCGCGGGACGCGCAACGACTCGCGCGCGCTCGTCCACGTCGCGGCGAAGCTCGCCGCGCTGCGCGGCATGACGGCGGAGGAAATCGTCGCCCGGACGGCGGAGAACGGCAGGCGTCTCTTCGGCGTTGCCCAGAGACTGTGACGGGGGCTTTTCGCGCCCCCCTCGCCCCTGCGGGGGGCTTGTTTATCCTTGTTCTGTTTGATTTTATTGTATCGCTAGCTTTTCTCCACAGGAGGTTCCGCCTGCGGGCGGAGTGACTTTTTCGGCGCCGAAAAAGTCACCAAAAAGCCG
>CAMKFK010000128.1 GCA_946411835.1 uncultured Clostridia bacterium | reverse complement strand
CCGCCGCGTGACCACCTGCCAGAAGTGCATCCGCACCGGCGACATCGACAACGTCGGCAAGACCGCGCGCCACGGCACCTACTTTGAGATGCTGGGCAACTTCTCGTTCGGCGACTACTTCAAGCGAGACGCCATCCATTGGGCGTGGGAGTTCCTGACCAGTCCCGAGTGGGCGGGCCTGGAGCCCGACCGTCTCTATCCCTCCGTGTTCGAGGGAAACGAGACCACCCCTGCCGACGACGAGGCGTTCGACATTTGGAACAAGGAGATCGGCATCCCCGCGAGCCGCATCTTCAAGTTCGGCAAGGAGGACAACTTCTGGGAGCACGGCTCCGGTCCCTGCGGCCCCTGCTCCGAAATCTACTACGATCGCGGCGAGAAGTACGGCTGCGGCAAGCCGACCTGCACCGTCGGCTGCGACTGCGACCGTTACATGGAGGTCTGGAACGTCGTCTTCTCCCAGTTTGACAACGACGGGCACAACAACTACACCGAGCTCAGGCAGAAGAACATCGACACCGGCATGGGCCTCGAGCGCCTTGCCGTCGTCAGTCAGGATGTGGACAGCCTCTTCGACGTGGACACGATCATGCACATCACGAACAAGGTCAGCGAGATCACCGGCGCGCACTACGGCGAGAGCTACGAGCGCGACGTCAGCCTCCGCATCATCACCGACCACATCCGTTCCGCCTCCTTCATGATCTGTGACGGCGTGCTCCCCAGCAACGAGGGGCGCGGCTATGTCCTGCGCCGTCTGCTCCGCCGCGCCGCGCGCCACGGCAAGCTCCTCGGCGTCAACGAGCCGTTCCTCCATTCCATCGTGGACACGGTCGTCGCCGTCAACGAGGGCGAGTATCGCGACCTCCGCGAGAAGCGGGCGTATATCACTAAGGTCATCCGCACTGAGGAGGAGAACTTCGCCAAGACCATCGACGGCGGTATGCGCATCTTCTCCGATATGCTGGCGGAGCACAAGGCGAAGGGCGAGACGACCTTCTCCGGCGCGGACGCCTTCAAGCTCTACGACACCTACGGTTTCCCCATCGACCTGACCATCGAAATGGCGAAGGACGAGGGGCTCAGCGTGGACGAGGACGCCTTCCGCCGCCTCATGCAGGAGCAGAAGGAGCGCGCGCGCGAGGCGCGCAAGGCGCTCGGCGACCTCGGCTGGGCGGGCGTCGAGTTCGGCAAGGAGATCCCCGCCACCGCGTTCGTCGGCTACGAGAACGCCGTCACCGACGGCAGGGTGCTCGCCATCGTCGCCGAGGGCGAGCTGCGCGACGAGATCGGCGCGGGCGCGGACGCGATCCTCGTGCTGGATCAGACCACGTTCTACGCCGAGATGGGCGGTCAGGTCGCCGATCACGGCACGATCTCCCGCGACGGCGCTTGGGAGTTTACCGTCACCGACGTGCAGAAGAACAAGGGCGGCAAGTATATGCACTACGGCGTGGTGAAGTCCGGCGTCGTCAAGCTGGGCGATTCCTGCGCCGTCGCCATCGATGCCGCCCGCCGCGACGCCATCCGCCGCGCCCACAGCGCCACGCACCTGCTCGACGCCGCGCTCAAGCAGGTGCTCGGCGAGCACGTCCATCAGGCGGGCTCGCTGGTTGAGCCCGACCGTCTGCGCTTCGACTTCTCCCACTTCGAGGCGGTCACGCCGGAGGAGCGCGCGGAGATCGAGGCAATCGTCAACGCGAACATTCTGAGCGGCTACGGTATCGTTACCGAGGAGCTTCCCATTGAGGAGGCGAAGAAGAAGGGCGCGGTCGCCATGTTCGGCGAGAAATACGGCGACGTGGTGCGCGTGGTCGAGATGGGCGAGAACGGCTGCGTCTCCATGGAGTTCTGCGGCGGCACCCACCTCGACAACACCGCCAAGGCGGGCGCATTTCGCATCACGAGCGAGGGCAGCGTCGCCTCCGGCGTGCGCCGCATCGAGGCGACCACCGGCCTTGCGACCTACGAGGGCGTCAACCGCGAGCGCGAGACGCTGCGCGCGGCGGCGTCGCTGCTCAAGACCACGCCGGGCGAGCTGGGCGCGCGCATCGAGCAGACGCTCGACGAGTTGAAGGAGGCGAAGCGCCTCATCGAGCAGTACAAGGCGAAGGAGAGCGCCGGCAGCGCGCTCGACCTGCTCAGGACCGCCGCCGACGTCGGCGGGCTGCACGTCGTCACGACCACCGTCGACTCCGGCGACCCCAACAGCCTCCGCCGGATGGGCGACGTGCTGCGCGACAAGGACGCCGCCGTCGTCGCGGTCATCGCGCTCGCGGGCGAGAAGGTCACGCTGCTGGCGGCCTGCGGCAGCGACGCCGTCGCCAGGGGCGTCCGCGCGGGCGACGTCATCCGAAGCATCGCGCCCATCGTCGGCGGCAAGGGCGGCGGCAAGCCAGACAGCGCCATGGGCGGCGGCAGCGACGCGAGCAAGGTTGCCGACGCGCTCGCAGCGGTGAAGCCGTTTGTGGAAAAAATCGTCGGATAACGGAAAGGAGCGTTTATATGTCAGACTGCTTGTTCTGCAAGATCGCGGCGGGGGAAATACCGAGCGCGAAGGTCTATGAGGACGAGGTTTGCCTCGCGTTCAAGGATATCGAGCCGCAGGCGCCGCTGCACTTCCTCGTCATCCCCAAGGCGCACATCGGCTCCGTCGCCGAGGTGACGGCGGACAACAGCGCCGTCGTCGCCCACATCTTCGAGGTGATCGCCAAGGTTGCCCGCGAGCTGGGCGCGGAGAGCTACCGCGTCGTGTCCAACGTCGGCGAGCAGGCGGGACAGAGCGTGCCGCACCTGCACTTCCACGTTCTCTCCGGGCGCGACATGACCTGGCCCCCGGGCTGAGGCGCGCGCCATGATGACAGGCGAGAAGGCGGGCGCGCTGCTGCTCCGGCGCATGACCGAGGGCCTGAACGACGCGGGGCGCGAGCTGGTGTTCAAGTCTGCGCTCAGGCTCAGAGCGAAAAGCGAGGAGACGACGCTGCCCTGTACGATGGAGCAGGGCAGGGCGGCGCTGGCGGCGTGCGGAACGCTCCTGCCCGACGATACGGAGGAGGGCGAGACCGTCGGATACGTCATGGCGGGCTTTCGCGACAGGAACCCCGCCGTGGTCGAGCTGTGCGGGGACGGCGGCGTGCTCCGCGTCCGCGCGACGGCGAAGGAGGGCGTTATCCCACAGAGAACGGCGAAAAAGGCGCTCGAAAAGTTCAAAGCCGCGCTGTGACCGTTTTTCTCGAAAAATGTAAAAAAGCCCTTGCTTTTTCTGAAAAGCTGTGGTATCCTACCAAGGCTTGAAAAAGGGCGGTCCTCTGCCGCGCCCGTCAGGGAACGGGAAGAAACGCGGGTACGAACGCCTATTATACAGGAGGAAACATCCATGGATCTCATCAAGGAACTCGAAAAGCAGCAGATGAAGGAGACCGCGCCGGTCGCCAACGTCGGTGACACCGTCCGTGTGCACGTGCGCATCAAGGAAGGTTCCCGCGAGCGTATCCAGGTCTTCGAGGGCATTGTCATCGCCAAGAAGCACGGCGGTATCGAGGAGAGCATCACCGTTCGCCGCCTCGCCTATGGCGTCGGCGTGGAGAAGGTGTTCCCCATCCACAGCCCCTCGATCGAGAAGATCGAGACCGTGCGCAAGGGCGCCGTTCGCCGTGCCAAGCTGTACTATCTGCGCGGCCGCGTCGGCAAGGCTGCCAAGATTCGCGAGAAGCTGTAAAAAGCGAAATGAGAGAAAAACCGGACGGGAGTTTCCCAATGTCAGAAAGATAAGATAGCAACGCCCTCCCGTCACAAGAAAAAAGTGGC
>CAMKFK010000127.1 GCA_946411835.1 uncultured Clostridia bacterium | reverse complement strand
CCATGGGCAACGAGCTGATGAACATCGTCACGATCTTCCTCGGCTTCACCGTCGGTGCGACCGCGACCGCGACGACCTTCCTGTCCCTGCGCACCATCGAGATCATGTTCATGGGCGTGGTGGCGTTCGGCTTCGGCACGGCGGGCGGTCTGGTTCTGGCGAAGATCATGAACCTCTTCCTCAAGGAGAAGATCAACCCGCTGATCGGCTCCGCCGGCGTCTCCGCCGTTCCGATGGCGGCGCGCGTCTCGCAGGTCGTCGGTCAGAAGGAGAATCCCTCCAACTTCCTGCTCATGCACGCCATGGGCCCGAACGTCGCAGGCGTGATCGGCTCGGCCATTGCCGCCGGCACCCTGATGGCGCTGTTCGGCTGAACCGACAACCCAATCAAAAAAAGCGGCTCCGCCACTTTTTTTGTACCCTGAAAAGAAAGAAGAAAACGACATGAATACCACAAAAGACCCAAACGTTGCCAAAATCATCACCATTGCGGTCGCAGTCTGCGCGGCGCTGATTCTCCTGTTCAACCTGTTCACCACGATTCCGGAGGGGTACACCGGCTGCACCTATCGCTTCGGCCAGCTCGTGAACACCGACACCGGAACGGGACTCAAGGTCCACCTGCCCTTTGTCGAGTCCATCAAGCGGGTGGACATCCGGGCGCAGGTCAACGAGATGGACATGACCGCCTACACAAAGGACACGCAGGTCATCGAATCCCTGAAAACAAAAACCACCTATATGTACGACCGGGGCCAGCTGGACTCCATCATCCGGAACATCGGCATCAACAACGTCGAGACGACGCTTATTCTGCCGAACGTCTCGTCGATCTCCAAGAACATGACCGGCAAGTACAAGGGCGAGGAGCTGATCCAGAACCGCTCCGCCCTGCAGGAGGATATCGAGGAGGAGCTGCGCGAGGAGCTGAAAAAATACGGGATCATTGTCACGGCGTTCAACATTCTGGACATTGATTTCGAGGACAGCTTTGAGGAGAACATCCGCCTGAAGGTCGCCGCCGAGGTGGAGGCGCAGACCACCAAGAACAAGACCGCGACCCTTGAGGAGGAGGCGAGACAGAAGGTCATCGCCGCGCAGGCGGAGGCGGACGCCGAAAAGGTCCGGGCGGACGCGGAGGCCTACGCCATCAAGGTCGTGCAGGAGCAGCTGAACAGCTCGCCCGAGTACGTGGAGCTCCAGCGCGTGCAGAAGTGGGACGGGAAGTGGCCCGAGGTCATGGGCAGCACCGTCAACCCCTTCGTCACGCTCGGCGACGCGCCGGGCGCGGGCTGATTCGTCCGTTCCCCTTGTTTTCCGGCGCGGCGCATAGTATAATGCCATCGTGAAACAACCGCCCCGAGGCGATATCTATTTGTTTGGGGAGGAATCTCTATGAATTACAACGAGCTTACGCCCGCGCAGGCGAAGGAGGAATACGCCCGGACCCTCGCGGAATTTGAGGCGATCAAGGCGAAGGGACTCAAGCTGAACATGGCGCGCGGCAAGCCGTCCAAACAGCAGCTCGACCTGGTGAGCGACATCCTGACCGTGCTCGCCGACCCCGCCGACTGCGTGAGCGACGGGATCGACGCCCGGAACTACGGCGAGCTGTGCGGCCTGCCCTGCGCGCGCCGCTACTTTGCCGACGTGCTGGGCTGCAAGCCGGAGCAGGTGTTCGCCGGGGGCAGCGCCAGCCTGACCCTGATGTACGACCTTGTCGCCAAGGGCATGACCCACGGCCTCAAAAACAGCCCCAGACCCTGGGCGCAGGAGACTGGGCTCAAGTGGCTCTGCCCCGCCCCGGGGTACGACCGGCACTTCAAAATCACGCAGAGCTTCGGCTTCGAGCTTGTCACCGTCCCGATGACCGCCGAGGGGCCCGACATGGACGCGGTCGAGCGGCTGGTCCGGGACCCGAAGGTCAAGGGCATCTGGACGGTGCCGAAATACTCCAACCCCGACGGCGTGATCTACTCCGCCGAGACCGTCCGCCGCTTCGCCGCGCTCAGGCCCGCCGCGCCGGACTTCGCCCTCGTCTGGGACAATGCCTACGGCATCCACGAGTTTGAGGGCGACTATGTCCCGTTCCCCGACATTCTCGCCGAATGCGAGAAGTACGGCAACGCCGACATGGTCTACGAGTTTGCGTCCACATCGAAGATCACGCTGCCCGGCGCGGGAATCTCCTGCATGGCGTGCTCCGAGGCGAACATGGCGTACCTCACCGCTCTGATGGGCGTCCAGCTGATCTCCTTCGACAAGGTCAACCAGCTGCGCCACGTCCTGTACCTCAAGGACAAGGCGCACACGCTGGAGCTGATGAAACAGCACGCGGCGATCATGGGCCCGAAGTTCCGCCTGGTCGTAGACGTGCTCAACCGCGAAATCGCCCCGCGCGGCCTCGCGACGTGGCACGAGCCGAAGGGCGGCTACTTCGTCTCCGTCAACGTCAGGCCCGGCTGCGCGAAGCGCACCTGGGAGCTGTGCAGGGAGGCGGGCGTCGTCATGACCGACGCGGGCGCCGCCTTCCCCTACGGCAGGGACCCGCAGGACAGCAACCTCCGCGTCGCCCCCAGCCTGCCCCCGCTTGAGGAGCTGGAGCAGGCGATGGCGGTCTTCTGCGTCTGCCTGCGGCTGGCGGCGCTGGAGCAGCTGGTCTGAGCAAGCCCGGCTGCGGCGGGGAATCGCCCGCCGCAACCGCGTGTGATACGGAGACGCGACATGAAGCGAAAGCATTCCATTCTCTTTCTGGTCCCCGCGCTGGCGCTGACGCTGGTGCTGTGCTATTCGCTCGCGCGGGTGCTGCTGATCGTCATCCCGCAGAAGCAGGAGGCGGACGGCTTTTCCGACCTCAAGCGCAGCGCGCTCGCCGCGCACAGCGAACGCCCGGACGCGCCGACGCGCCCCGACGAAGCGCCCGACCCCGACCCCGCGCCCGACGCCGACGCCGGGACCGACGAGGCGACCGGCTACCCCTACGAGCTGCTGGCGCAGCAGAACGGCGACTTCGCCGGGTGGCTGAGCATCCCGGACACCGCCGTCGACTACCCCGTGATGAAGCCGCCGGAGGACGAGCCGGAATATTACCTGCGCCGCGATTTTTACGGGAACAAATCCCTTTCCGGCTGCCTGTTCATCGGCAAGGGCTGCGACGCGGACAGCGAGTCCTTCATCATCTACGGGCACAACATGAACACCGGCGCCATGTTCGGCACGCTGGACCGTTACGCCGACTATGAATACGCCGTCGCCCATCCCGAGCTCCGGTTCTCCGCGCCGGACGGGGAGCGGATCTACCGCGTGTTCGCCGCCTTTCAGACCCGGATCGACGACGATCGGGACGATCTGTTCCGATACTACGAAGCCGTCGGCACGCTGGGGCGGGAGGCGTACGAGCAGACGGCGGAGACCCTGCGCGCCATGTCGATTTTGAGCCTGCCGTGCGCGCCCGCCTATCCGCAGCAGCTCCTCCTCCTCTCCACGTGCAGCTATCACACCGAGAACGGGCGCTTCGTGGTCGCCGCGTATCGGACGGATTTGTAGAATCATGGAAGAAAATGCAAGACGCCGGTCTGTTTTTTTGGACCGGCGTCTTGCATTGCGCGTGCGCCCGGCGAGCGCACGTTCTAACGGGTGAAAGTCCCGAGTCCGCCCGGCAGTGGGAAGGACATAGCCAAAGCCAAGGGTGTCCGTCGTGAGGCGGAATCTGAAGGAAGGCGGCGGCAAACCTCTGACCCGACGAACAGAAATCTTGTCAGGCTGTAGGCGAGGGTAAGACTGCGCGCAAAGCCAAAGCCCAATAACTGCACGGAATCACCTA
>CAMKFK010000126.1 GCA_946411835.1 uncultured Clostridia bacterium | reverse complement strand
TGGTGCCGGTGACCGGACTCGAACCGGTACAGCATTGCTGCCGGGGGATTTTAAGTCCCCTGTGTCTACCAATTCCACCACACCGGCGGAGAATCGGCTTAGATAATATACCACATCCTGCCCGCCGTGTCAACACCGAACGCGGATTTTCTTTCGACTTCTTTCGCGCGTTGACTTTTGACGCGAATCGTCCTATACTGTTGGCAACAGCTTACCGAACAGGAGGCTCCGATCATGGGACTTTTGACACAGGCGCTGATTGCGGAATCCGTCGCGCGCGAGGCGGTCGAGCGCGCGGCAACGCCCCCCGCCAACCCCTATCTGGACGTCGCGCCGGAGGTCGCCGGGGCGCTGGCGGCGGGGAAGCCGGTCGTGGCGCTGGAATCGACCATCATTTCTCACGGGATGCCCTACCCGCAGAACGTGGAGACGGCGCGCAACGTCGAGCGCATCATCCGCGAGCTCGGGGCGACGCCCGCGACCGTCGCCGTCATCGGCGGCCGCCTCAAGGCTGGGCTGACCGCCGACGAGATCGACTACCTCGGCAGGACGGGGCCCGGCGTCGCCAAGGCGTCCCGGCGCGACCTGCCCGTGCTGGTCGCCAGGGGCATGGACGGCGCGACCACCGTCACCACCACGATGATGATCGCCGCGATGGCGGGCATCCGCGTCTTTGCGACGGGCGGCATCGGCGGGGTGCACCGGGGCGCGGAGACCACGATGGATATTTCCGCCGACCTCGAGGAGCTGGCGGAGACGCCGGTCATGGTCATCTGCGCGGGCGCGAAGTCGATCCTCGACTTGGGCCTGACGCTGGAATACCTCGAAACCAAGGGCGTGACCGTCGTCGGCTACGGCACGGACGAGCTGCCCGCGTTCTACACGCGCAGCAGCGGCTTCGGCGTGGACTACCGCCTCGACACGCCGGAGGAGTTGGCGCGCGCGTTCCACGTCAAGCGCGAGCTGGGACTGCGCGGCGGGATGCTGGTCGCGAACCCGATCCCTGAGGAATACAGCATGGACAAGGCGGTGATCGACGCCGCCATCGACGCCGCGCTGGCGGAGGCGCAGGCGAACGGCGTCCGCGGCAAGGCGGTGACGCCGTTCCTGCTGGCGAAGGTCAAGGAGCTGACAGGCGGCGACAGTCTCGACGCCAACATCCAGCTGGTGTACAACAACGCCCGCCTCGCGGCGAGGACGGCGGCGGCGCTCGCCGCGCTGGAAGCGTGAGGGAGTATCTGCCGCTCGCGGCGGGGGCGTACCTGCTGCTGATGAATCTGGCGGCGTTTGCGGTCTTCGGCGCGGACAAGCGGCGCGCGCGGCGGGGCGTGTGGCGCGTGCCGGAGAGGACGCTGTTCCTGCTTGCGCTGCTGGGCGGCAGCGTGGGCGCGCTCATGGGGATGCGCCGCTTCCGCCACAAGACGAAGCATTGGTACTTTCGCCTCGGCCTGCCCGCGATTTTGATCTTGCAGCTCGCGGCGGCGGGCGCGGCGTGGTATTGGCTTGGGGCGCGGTGAATCTCACCGCTATCTCTTGGATTTCAATTTCAGAAAAGCCCATTGCGGCAGCTTTGACAAAAGCGCCGCAATGGGCTTTCTTATGATTGAGGAAGCGTTTCTTTAATAACCAAACGTATTCACGATATTGATAAATTCCTGATAGTTATATTTTTTCGTGCGGCTCATCGCGGTACACCAGTCGACAATTGTCCAGATACCAAAGCCGCCCATCGTCAGCAGCTTCAAAACGCCGAGCCCGACTTCTCCCAGCATAAAACGGTCAATTCCAAAGGAACCTACCAACAGTGAGACGATCAGAACGAATAATCCAGTAAACATCTTTACTAAAGTCAATAGTAAATTTCTTTACTGGATAAAATACCCCACAGAAAGGCGGGGATGCGGTGTGGATTACAGGAGACGGCTTCGGGATTTGCGCGAGGATCACGACAAAACGCAGAGCCAGATTGCGGCGCTGCTGGGAACGTCGCAAACCATGTACGCGCGTTACGAAAGAGGCGCAAACGAGCTGCCGATCCGCCATCTTATCACGCTTGCCGATTATTACAACGTGACCACGGACTATCTTCTCGGCAGATCGGATCAGCAGTAACGCAAAAGGGAACGGGTCATGGCCCGTTCCCTTTTGCGGCAGGTTGCGAGGGGGATTATTCGTGCTCCTCCAGCCACTTGCTGACCGACGCGCCGATCTCGCGGATCGCGCCGTCGTCGTAGGGGAGGCGCAGGCCCGCGCTGCGGACGAGGGCTTCAAAGGTCTTCGTCCCGCCCTGGTCGACGAAGGCGAGGTAGCGCGCCCACGCCTCCCCCGGGTCCCGCAGGGACAGCGTCCAGAACTGGAACGCCATCGTCTGCGCCATGCAGTAGTCGATGTAGTAGAGCGGGTAGAGGTAGATGTGCAGCTGCCGCTGCCAGAGCGCGCCGCGCGAGTAGAAGGGCAGGCCGTCGAAATCCGTCCACGGGCGGTACTTCTTCTCCAGGTCGAGCCAGACGGCGTTGCGCTGCTCCGGCGTCAGCGTCGGGTCCTCGTACATGACGTGCTGGAACTCGTCCACCATGCAGCCGTAGGGCACGAAGGTCAGCGCCTGCTCGGCGTGGAAGACCTCGTAGCGCGCCGCCGCGCCGCCGA
Organism: uncultured Clostridia bacterium; assembly: GCA_946411835.1. Classification (GTDB taxonomy): domain Bacteria; phylum Bacillota; class Clostridia; order Oscillospirales; family Oscillospiraceae; genus Hominicoprocola. Next base: position 1,379 of record CAMKFK010000126.1, on the reverse strand, counting down.
AAAACAGGCGGTGGTACGGCGCGGTCAGGAACTCCATGGACATCGAATGCGTTTCCGCGCCGTCCATGGTCGGCGTCATGAGGCGGCGGGGGAGGCCGCGCTTCATGGCGCGGTAGGCGGCGAAGGCGTGCCCCGCCTCGTGGGTCAGCACGTCCACGTCCCCCGCCGTGCCGTTGAAGTTGGAGAAGATGAACGGCGCGCGGTAGTCGTAAATCTCGGTGCAGTAGCCGCCGGGCGCTTTGCCGTCCTTGCTGAGCACGTCCAGCAGCTCGTTGTCGTACAGGAAGTCGATGAACTCCGCCGTCTCGGGGCTGAGCCTGCGGTACATCGTCCGCCCGGCGGCAAGGATGTCGTCCGCCGTGCCGCGCGGGGTGGGGTTGCCGTCGGGGAAGAGCAGCGCGTCGTCGTGGAATTTCAGGGCGCCGACGCCGAGGCGCTTCGCCTGCGCCGCCTTGACCTTCGCCACCAGCGGCACGAGGTCGGCCGCGATCTGCGCGCGGAACGCGGCGACCTTGGCGGGACCGTAGCAGTTGCGCCCCATGCGGTCGTAGCCCAGCGGGAGATAGCTGTCGTAGCCCAGCAGCCGTCCCTGCTCCGTGCGGTTTTTCACCAGCGCGTCGTACAGCGCGTCCAGCTCCTCGCGGTGGGCGTCGAAAAAGGCCGCCTCGGTCTCGTAGGCGCGGCGGCGCGTCGCGCGGTCGGGGCTCTGCTTGAAGGGACCCAGCTTCGGCAGCGGCAGCTTCGCGCCCTCAAACTCCACGACGGCGGAGGCATAGAGCTTCTGATAGTCGCTCGCGAGCTTGTTCTCGCGCTGCATCGGCGCCACCATCTCGGGCTTGAAGCTGCGCGCCGCGAGCTCCAGGTCGAGGAAGAACACGTCACCGTATTTTGCCGCCAGTGCCGCGCGGAACGGCGAGGCGAGCAGCGCGCGGTTGATTCGTTGGACGTCCTCCTCCAGCAGCGGCATATGCTCGTCGATGAAGTCGTTCTCGGCGTCGTAGAAAGCGTCGCGCGTGTCGATGGTGTGGCGGATGGACGCGAGCGTCGCCATCGTGCCGAGGCGTCCCTCGACGGCGTTGAGCGCCTCGACGGCGTCGAGCTGCGCCCCGGCGGTTTCGGCGGTCTCGATGCGGTCGAGCACCGCGCGCAGCTCCGCGCGCGCCGCGTCGATATCGGGGCGGGTGTAGGGCATTTCGGAAAATTTCATGGCGCGGTCTCCTTTGGGGGTTTCTTTATGGTATATGGTAGTATATGGAATCGTCCCGCAAAAAACACATCCGAACCGCAATACTAGGTCTTGCTTGAAAAATGTGCAACGTGCCCAATGGCAATGTCAGAAAGATAAGATAGCAACGCCCTCCCGTCACAAGAAAAAAGTG
>CAMKFK010000125.1 GCA_946411835.1 uncultured Clostridia bacterium | reverse complement strand
CTTCTGCCGACAATACTTGTCTGGAGACGGACCGGAAAGATAGGTAGCGCCAACATCAGAAGGACGCGAGAGATTCGAGAGAGTCTCCCGCGTCTTTCTTTTCTCCTTATCACGGCTGGCGTGCATCAGAGAATATTGATCGGCATGGCGGACATGTCGTTTTTTGTGAGAAAATCGTATTGGCTTGCATGCGCGCTTGTTTTGTGCTACGATTTGATTGAATGCAACATAGAGAGGGTCTTGAACCATGAACCAATATGACGTGATTCTCATCGGCGCCGGTCCCGGCGGCATTTTTTCCGCCTATGAGCTGAGCCGAAGGCGCCCGGAGCTTCGAATCGCCGTGTTTGAGCGCGGCGGGGAGCTGTCAACCCGAAAATGCCCGATCGACGGCAAGCATATCACAAGCTGCGTCCATTGTCCGACCTGCGCGATCATGAACGGCTTCGGCGGCGCGGGCGCGTTTTCCGACGGCAAATACAACATCACGAACGCCTTCGGCGGCACCTTATACGAGTACATCGGCAGGGACGAGGCGCTGTCGCTCATGCGCTATGTGGACGAAATCAACGCTGCCTACGGCGGCAGCAAAACCAGACTCTACACCACCGCCAGTTCCTCCCTCAAGACGCTTTGCCTGCAAAACAACCTCCACCTGCTCGACGCGCAGGTGCGACACCTCGGCACGGATATCAACTACGAGGTGCTGACCAACCTCTACAATGTGCTCCAGGACAAGGTCACGTTCTTTTTCCACACGCCCGTCGCGGCGGTGAGGCACGAGGGCGAGCTGTTCGTCGTCAGGACCGGGCACGGCGAGGAGTACGCCGCGCCCTTCTGCGTGATTTCCGTCGGACGGAGCGGCAGCAAGTGGATGGAGACGGTTTGTGCCGACCTCGGCATTGAGACAAAGTCCAATCGCGTCGATCTCGGCGTGCGCGTCGAGCTGCCGGCCGACGTCTTCCGGCACATTACCGACGAGGTCTATGAAAGCAAGATCGTCTACAAGACGGAGAAGTATCAGGACCTTGTGCGCACGTTCTGCATGAACCCGCGCGGCGCGGTGGTGAATGAGAACACCAACGGCATCGTCACCGTCAACGGCCACAGCTACGAGGACCCCGCGAAGCAGACCAACAACACCAACTTTGCGCTGCTGGTGTCCAAGCACTTCACGGAGCCGTTCAAGGACAGCAACGGCTACGGCGAGAGCATCGCGCGCCTGTCCAATATGCTGGGCGGCGGCGTCATCGTGCAGCAGTTCGGCGACCTGATCCGGGGCAGCCGCAGCACGCCGCGCCGCATGAGCAAGAGCTTCGTCACGCCGACGCTCAAGGCGACGCCCGGCGACCTTAGCCTCGTCATGCCCAAGCGCATTCTCGACGGAATCATTGAGATGATCTACGCGCTCGACAAGATCGCCCCCGGCACGGCGAACGACGATACGCTGCTCTACGGCGTGGAGGTCAAGTTCTACAACATGGAGGTCGCGCTGGACGAGCATTTGCAGACCGCGCACGAGGGCCTGTTCGTCATTGGCGACGGCAGCGGTGTGACGCACTCGCTGTCCCACGCCAGCGCCAGCGGCGTCTATGCCGCGCGCTACATCACGGAAAAGCTGTAACGGGGAGGAAATGAAATGGAAGTTCAGGCGCTGCTGGACGCGCTGCATGTGGCGGAGCGTCTCAAGGACACGACCCGGCATTGCTTCACCTCCGGCGGACGGCGCGAGAGCGTGGCGGAGCACAGCTGGCGCATCGCGCTGATGGCGTACTTCGTTGGGGACGAGTTCCCGGAGGCGGACATGGACAAGGTGATCCGTATGTGCCTTATCCACGATCTTGGTGAGTGCTTTACCGGCGACATTCCCAGCTTCCGCAAGACGCAGGCGGACGAGGACGCCGAGGAGCGGCTGCTGTACGAATGGGTTGCCTCCCTGCCGGAGCCGTACCGCACGGAGCTGCGCGCGCTCTATGAGGAGATGGCGGCGCGGGAGACGCTGGAGGCGAAAATCTACAAGGCGATGGACAGCCTGGAGGCGGTCATCCAGCACAACGAGAGCGACATCGCAACATGGGAGCCGCATGAATACGACCTGAACCTCCGCTACGGCTGGGACAAGGTCGCCTTCTCCGGCTACCTGACGCGCTTGCGCGAGGCGATCCGCGCGGACACGGAGCGGAAGATTGAGGCAAGTCAAAAAGCATAAAAAATCGCGGCTCAAGCCGCGATTTTTGTTATCCAAAACGCTGCGGGGGATTACGCCAGGAAGCCCTTCAAAATCCTGTCCTCCGCCTCCTCCTCGGTCAGACCGAGGGTCTGGAGCTTGAGGAGCTGGTCGCCCGCGATCTTGCCGATGGCGGCCTCATGGATGAGCTGCGCCTCGGTGCTGTTCGCCATGATGGCGGGCACGGACTCAATCTTTGCGCTGCCCATGATGATGGAGTCGCACTGGACATGGCCGAAGCACCTGTCGTTGCCGACCACGATGGGGCGGAAGACCTGGCGACTCTCGTCCTGCGCGACGGAGCGGGAGATGACGCGCCCCCTGGAATCCGCGCCGTCGAGCACGATTTCCATGTCGCTCTCGGCGAGCTGCCTGCCGTGGGTCAGCAGACGCTCGGTAATCAGCGCCTCCGCGCCCTTGCCACAGACGATTTTCGTCAGCCGCTTCGTCGAGTCGATGCCGCGAATCTGCACGGTCTCCATCTGGATGCTCGCGCCCTCGCCGAGATAGACGACGGTCTGCGGGTTCATGATGTTCGCGCCCGAACCGTCGCCCTCGCCGTAGTGCTTTTCGGCGTAGCGGACGCGGGAGTTCCTGCCGATGTGGAAGGTGTGGACGCCGTCGTGCCGCGCTTCGTTGCAGCCGGAGTTGTGGATGCCGCAGCCTGCGACGATGTCCACGTCGCAGTTCTCGCCGATGTAGAAATCGTTGTAGACCATCTCGGCGTAGTCGCTTTTGCTGATGACGACGGGGATGTAGCAGCGCTCGCCCTTCGTGCCGTCGAGAATGCGGATGTCGATGCCCTCCTTGCCGTCGGTTCGGGCGTCGATCTTGATGTGCTCGGTGCTCTGTCGCGCCTCACAGCCGCCGTCCTTGCGGATGTTCAGCGCGCCGACGGGCTTGCCGACGAGGTCGGCAATTTTTTCCAGCAGCGCCTGATCGACTTCGGTCATCATTGGTTCGCCGCCTCCTTTCGCGTCAGCACGGGGCAGGAGCCCGTGGTGTCCGCCATGATCTTCGGGAAAACCTCCTCGGCGCTGCCGCGATATTGCAGCCTGCCGTCGCCGACGACGATGATCTCGTCGGCAAGCTGTATGATGCGCTCCTGATGGGAGATGATGACCATCGTGGCGCTGTGGGTGCGGTGGATCGCTTCAAAGGTCTCGGTCAGCCGCGCGAAGCTCCAGAGGTCGATGCCGGCCTCCGGCTCGTCAAAGATCATCAGCTCGCTGCCCCGCGCGAGCAGGGTGGCGATCTCAATGCGCTTGACCTCGCCGCCGGAGAGGGACACGTCCACCTCGCGGTCGAGGTAGTCGTTCGCGCAAAGGCCGACCTGCGTGAGGAAGTGGCAGCACCTGTCCTTGGTCAGCTTATCGTCGCCTGAGGCGATGGTCAGCAGGTCGCGCACGGTGATGCCCTTGAAGCGCGGCGGCTGCTGAAAGCCGTAGCTGATGCCGAGGCGCGCGCGCCCCGTGATGTCGAGATCGGTGACGTCCCGTCCGTTGTAGAGGATCTGCCCGCCGGTTGGCGTGACGAGGCCCATAATGACCTTTGCCAGCGTCGTCTTGCCGCCGCCGTTCGGGCCGGTGAAGACGACCAGCTTCCCGTCCGGGATGGCGACGGACACGTCGTCCAGAATGGTCTGCTCCGCGCCCGCTTCGGTGACGCGATAGGAAATGTGCTTGAGCTCCAGCATATCGTTTTGTCTCCTGTTGTGTTGTTCAATGGCATAGTATACCAAATGTTTCAAAAAAAATCAATGCGGATAAGCACCAGACCCACGGCGACAGCATTTACTTTTGCGCAAAGACGCGGTCAAGAGAG
>CAMKFK010000124.1 GCA_946411835.1 uncultured Clostridia bacterium | reverse complement strand
CTGTACGGCATGGGATTTTTTAACCCGGCGCGGGCGCAGGAGGCTATGAACGCGCTGGACATGATGGACTTTGAGGGCATCGACAAGGTGCGCGAGCGCGTCCAGCAGGGGCAGACGCTCTACAACCTTGTGCAGCAACAGGCGGCGCTGATCGCCCAGCTTACCGGCGCGGTTCCCGGCGGCTCGCCGGCGCAGGGCGGGCAGAGCTACATGACGGAAAGCGGAGCAATGCAGTATTCGGCGAGGGGTGATAGTCTCAACGACGAGATCATGCAGGCCAACACGCCCATGACCGGCTACGGCCAGCGGCTTGCGCAGCGCAGCACGCCCAGCATGGAGGCGCAGGGATGACGAATGTCACACTGAGTAAGGAGGGCGGCGTCTACACCGTCAGCGCACAGGGGCACGCCACCGGCAGGCCGGACGTCTGCGCGGGCATCAGCACCATCTTGCAGGCGCTGGACACCTGGACACAGACAGAGGACGGCGTGACCGTGCTGGAACGGCGCGTGAACAGCGGCGACGTGCTGCTCAAATTTCGCGGGATTGGGTGCGGCATAACGTTCGGGCTGGTGACGATGGGCCTTAAGCGGCTGGAAGCCACCGACCCGGAGACGGTCAAGATCACAGTATGTGAGAAATAACGGCAAAAAAGTTATAAAATTGATTATGCAAAAGCGTAATGCAAGAAAAAAGATAGAAAAAAGTTGGATATTTGGTTGCAAAACAAGAAGCGATAGGGTAAAATGCAGGTAGACCCTCCTTGTTGACGGCGCGCACGGGCTTTCTGTTCTTCTCCCGCGCGCGCCGTTCCACAAGGAACCCGACACAGGCGGGATATCCTGCGGTTGAGAGCCTACACGGCGGGCTTTGTGTGCCGCGGAGGAGGATTTATGTTTATTAACATCGCGCATCTTTCCGCTGTTCCGATGGTGCTGAACCTCTTTGAAGGAGAGGGCGGCGCGGCTGCGGCGACGGCGGGCGCTGCTCCGGCAGCAAATCAGGGCGAGACCAACGGCGTGCCTGCACCCACCCGGCAGGCGAAGAAATCCGGAGAGTACGACAACGTGGTTTTCGGGAAGCAGCCACAGCAGACCGCGACTGCGCAGGGCGAGCCTGCCGTGGAAGCGACCGAGGACAAGAAAATCGGCGTGCAGAGCACGTCGAACACGCTGAACGACAAAAAGGCGGCGTGGCGTGAGCTGGTGGAGGGCGAGTACAAGGACATGTACACGCAGGACACGCAGCGCATCATCAACGAACGATTCAAGGAGACGAAGCGCCTGCAGGAGACGCTGGACGGTTATCAGCCGATCATTGACGTGCTCGCGCAGCGCTACGGCGTGAACGACGGCGACATGGGCAAGCTGGCGGAGAAGATCAACAACGACTCCGCTTACTGGTCAGAGGCCGCCGAGGAAGCCGGTCTGACCGTGGAGCAGTACAAGGAAATGCAGCGGCTCCAGCGGGAGAACAAGGCATTGCAGGAGGCGCAGAGGCGTCGGCAGCAGCAGGAGGGCGCCAACCGGCAGCTCCAGCAGTGGTATGCCGAGGCGGAGGCGCTGAAAGCCAAAATGCCCGGCTTCAGCCTTGAAAACGAGGTGCAGAACCAGCAGTTCATAACGCTGCTGCGGAGCGGTGTTCCGATGGAGCACGCCTACAAGGTGATGCACATGGACGAGATGATGATGGACGCCATGCAGACGACGGCGGCGCGCACACAGCAGCGCGTGACCGACAACATCCGCGCGCGCGGCACGAGACCGGCGGAGGCCGGGATCACGGCGCAGAGCGGATACACCGTCAAGGACGACGTAACCAAACTCACCAAGAAAGACCGCGCGGAGATCGCGCGGCGAGCTGCGAGGGGAGAATCCATCTCATTCTGACGTGGGTTTCTCCCCCAAGAAAGGAGAAATACCATGAAATTTGCAACCAAAAGCTATGACGGCATCGTGTTCATGCCAATGCTGCTTGACCTGTTTGCTGCCTACGACGGCGGCCCGAATAACAGCTACGGCATCCAGCTGAACACCAACACCACCGGCAGCGCCGATCTGTCGGTGGAAATGAAGACCTATTACAGCGACTACCTCATTGACCTTGCGGAGCCGGAGCTGATCCACGACCAGTTCGGCCAGAAGCACCCGATCCCCAAGAACGGCGGCAAGACCATCGAGTTCCGCCAGTATGAGCCGCTGCCCGAAATGACCACGCCGTTGGTCGAGGGCGTGACGCCCGACGGCCAGAGCCTCAAGGTCAGCAATCTGACCGCGACGGTGGCGCAGTACGGCGGCTATGTGACGCTTTCCGACGTTCTTATTTTGACCGCCATCGACAACAACTTGGTCTGGGCGACCAAGCTCATTGCGTCGCAGGCGGGCCGCACGCTGGACACCATCACCCGCGAGGTCATTAACGCGGGCACAAACGTACAATATTCCGACGGCAGCGTGCAGGCGCGCAGCGCACTTGCCTACACAAGCGCAGCGAGCAACAACAACCTCACCGTGAAGGCGATCAAGCGCGCGGTGCGCACGCTGGAGAGTCAGGACGCGCCCAAGATCAACGGCGACTATGTGGGCATCATTCACCCGTATGTCAAGTACGACCTCATGAACGACCCCGAGTGGCAGTACCCGCACCAGTATGTGGACACCGACCACATCTACGAGAACGAGATCGGCAAGATCGCGGGCGTCCGCTTTGTGGAGAACACGCGCGCGAAGAAGTGGGAGGGCGAAGACCTCGCCAGCAACAGCCGCCCGTTGACCGTGAACAACGCCGACGGCTATTCCGGCGCGATCACGTCCATCGCCTTTGACGGCGGCACCGTTGCCGAGGACGCGCTGATCGGTCGCAAGATCAACATCAACGGCGTGTCGGCGACGATCACCGACAACACCGCGAGTGCGCTGACGTTTGCCAGCACCAACTTCGGCTCCATCGCCAACGACGCGAAGATCTATCCCGGCGAGGGCGGCGCCGGCGGCGTGCCCGTCTACTCCACGCTGATCATCGGCGACGACGCCTACGGCGTGACCGAGGTCACGGGCGGCGGCCTGCAGCACATCGTCAAGCAGCTCGGCTCCGCCGGTACGGCTGACCCGCTCAACCAGCGCGCGACCTGCGGCTGGAAGGCCATCAAGACCGCCGTGATCCTCGTGCAGCAGTACATGGTGCGCGTGGAGACCACGGCGACGCCGTAACCAACCAACGACAGGGGCGGGGGCCATCCCCGCCCCGCCAATCAGACAGGAGGTCAAACCATGGCAGAGAAAAAGGCAAAGGAAGTTGGCAGCGAGGAGCTGCTGGCCGAGATCGAGAAGCTGAAAGCGGAGCTTGCCAAGGCGCAGACAGCGCCCGTCGCGGCGAGCGCGGAGAGCGCGGGCGGCTCTTACAACGGCGACGAGCTGGTGGACTACATGGCGCCGATCATCGGCGCGGGCGATCAGGAAATGAAGCCCGTGTTCGTGTGCGTCAACGGCGAGAGCTGCGCCATCAAGCCCGGCGTGCCGGTGCGCGTGAAGCGCAAGTTCCTTGACGCGCTGGAACACGCCAACGACCAGAGACTTGCGGCATGGCGCTACATGCAGGAGCAGCAGAGCAGGGGCCGCAAGGCGCTTTCCGAAATGTAATCAACGCCCATAGCGCGGGGGCGAAACCGCGCCCGCGAGACACAGCCGGAGACACGCTCCGGCGCTGCGACACGGCGCGGCAGGCATCGGGAGAAGGCTAGTCCTCCCGGCGTCTGCCGCGCTTATTTTCTATGGAGGTGAAGGTGTGAGATATATCGAGTGCGGCGTGAACAACGAGTTCGTCTCCGGCGCGGGACAGGTGATCGGCGCGGCGGGCAGTCATCATGACGTGGCGCTGCGCATCACGTTCGGCGAAATGTGGGACGGACTTTCCATGTATGTGACGTTCCGCGACGCGCTGGGGGAGAACCCGACCGTCGTTCAGATTTTGCCGACCAATCTTGTGCTGGGGACGGAGCGCACCTATGACGTGGTCGTGCCCGCCGCGCCCAAGGCGAAGCAGGGCAAGGCGATGGTCACCGTGCAGGGCTACACCGTGGTAAACGGCACGCAGGAGGCGAACGCCACCAACACGGCGACGGCGTATTTTATCGTGCTGCCGTCCGACTACGC
>CAMKFK010000123.1 GCA_946411835.1 uncultured Clostridia bacterium | reverse complement strand
GCTTTTATCCAAAATAATACCCGTCTGATTTCTTGCGAAATCAGACGGGTATTTTTGAATCCGGTCGGGTTCAGCGGAAAACCCGCAGCTTCGCGTCGTACAGCTCCAAGCGCCGCACGCGCGAAAAATCGGGCGCGAGGGACGGCAGCGCGGCGGCGACCGCGTTCGACAGCAGCGCGGGGTTCAGCCCCGGATTCTGCGCGGCGACCGTCACGTCGGCGCTGACAAGGTTTTCCCCTTGCGTCCATTCGACGCTTTGCAGGAGCGGGACGACGTTGATCCGCGCCAGCTCCCTGTGCTTCGTGCGCTTCTCGACGAACACCTCCTCGCGGGAGAACAGCTCACGCAGCGCGTCGAGCGTGCCGGACGGGACGCCGGCGTCGTAGTCCAGCTCCAGGCGCGCGCGCAAAAACGCGAGGTCGCGGGCGGGGCGCTCCGCGCGATAGCAGTCCCGCACGCGGAGACCGGCGGGCAAGCCCTCGTTGAGCCGCTCCGCGACGCCCGTGCCGTCCGCATCCTGTTCCACCTCAAAGTCCAGCAGCTCACAGTCGCTGCTCTGTCCCACCGGCAGCGGCAGGACGATGGAAATCAGCGGGTGCGGGTGGAAGCCCTGCGAATGCTTCAGGTGGACGCCCGCGCGCAAAAACACGCGCTGAAATGTGCGCATCAGGTCAAGATGGGAAATGTAGGACGCCTGCGCCTCCTTGACGAACAGCAGTCTCAGCTTAGCCATCGCAAGCCCTCCCCAGGAAGCAGTTTGCGCCGCAGCCGGAGCACTGCGTCCGACAGTCCGGCGTGGTCACGCCCTCGTAGCAGCGGTCGTGCTCGCGCATGAGAAACGCGTCGCTCACGCCGACGTCGATGTGGCTCCACGGCAGCAGCTCGCCGTGGGCGCGGCGGCGGTTGGCGTAGAAATGCGGGTCAAGACCGCATTCCTCGAACGCCTCCAGCCAGCGTGGGAGGGAAAAATAGTCCTCCCACGCATCGAGCTTCGCGCCCTTTTTGTGCGCAAGCTCCAGCACGTCGCACAGCCGCCGGTCGCCGCGCGAGAGCACCGCCTCCATAAAGCTCGTCGGCGAGGGGTGCCAGTTGTAGGTCACGGTCCTGGTGTTCATGCGCTCGCGCAGCAGGGCGACGCGACGCTCGTACTCCTCGATGGAGATCTGCGGCTCCCACTGAAACGCCGTGTGCGGCTTGGGCACGAACCACGAGGTGGACACCGTGATGCGGACGCCCCGGTTCTTGTTGCTCGCGCTCTCGCGCCATGCGTGCATGACGTGGGCGGCAACGTCCGCAATGCCCGCAACGTCCTCATCCGTCTCGGTGGGCAGGCCCAGCATGAAGTAGAGCTTGACCGCGCTGTAGCCGCCCGCGAAGGCGCGGCGGCAGGATTCGAGCAGATCGTCCTCCGTCAGGTTCTTGTTGATCGCGTCGCGCAGGCGCTGGGTGCCCGCCTCCGGCGCGAAGGTCAGCCCGGTTTTTCGCCCCTTTTGCAGTCGCTCCATCAGCGCCATCGAGAAGTTGTCCGCGCGCAGCGACGGCAGCGACAGGTTGAGGTGCTTTTGCTCGCAGAAGGGCTCCAACTCGTCGCACAGCGCCACCAGCCCCCGGTAGTCCGAGGTCGAGAGCGACGAGAGCGTCATCTCCTGATAGCCGGAATCCTCCACACTCTGCCGCGCGTACGCGGCGCACAGCTCCGTGGAGCGGTTGCGGACGGGCCTGTAAACGTATCCCGCCTGACAGAAGCGGCAGCCCCGGATACAGCCCCGGAACAGCTCCAACGTCACGCGGTCCTGCACGATCTCGGTGCTGGGCACGATGGTCCTGACGGGGAAGTACGCCTTGTCCATGTCGGTGACGATGCGCTTGCGGACGCGCGCGGGCGCGCCGTCGCGCGGCGTGATGGCGGCGACGGCGCCATCGGCGCGGTAGGTCACGTCGTAGAGGCTGGGGACGTACACGCCCTCCAGATGGCAGGCGCGGCGCAGGAAGGTCGGCTTGTCCCAGCCCTCGCGCTTCGCCTGACGGTACAGCTCCACGACCTCGACGATCTGCTCCTCCCCCTCGCCCAGGAGCGCAAGGTCGATGAAATCCGCGATGGGCTCGCAGTTGTACATCGCCGTGCCGCCCGCGATGACCAGCGGCGTCAGTCCCCCGCGCCGCGCCGCGCGGAGCGGGACGCCCGCGAGGTCGAGCATATTGAGCATGGCGGGAAACGCCATCTCGTAGCCGACGGAGAAGGCAATGACGTCGAAATCGCCGATGGGGTCGCCGGATTCCAGAGCGTAGAGCGGCATACCCGCGCGGCGCATTTCCTCCTCCATGTCGCCCCAGGGGTGGAAGCAGCGCTCACACCAGACGCCCTCCATGTTGTTCATGACGCCGTAGAGAATCCGCATACCGAGGTTGGACATGCCGATCTCATAGGTGTCGGGGAAGCAGAAGGCGACGCGGGCGTCGACCCGCGCCTTGTCCTTCATGACCGCGTTATATTCCCCGCCGACATAGCGGGCGGGCTTCTGCACGCGGGGCAGGATGCGTTCCAATCTTTTGTCCATGAGCTGTATTTTACACGGTTCTCCGTCTTTTATCAAGCCCCAATTGCGGCAAAAGCAGCCCCAGCGCGCCGAGGAGGAACAGCGCCGCGCTGTGTCGGAGCGTCAGGTACGCGCCGAGCGCCGTCAGCGCCAGCGCGGCGGTCAGCCCGGCGGCGGCGCGCACACGTTCCCCCGCCGCCGGACCGAAGCGGCAGGCGACGAGGAGGTACAGGGTGCGCGAACCGTCCAGCGGCGGAATGGGCAGCAGGTTGTAGACGCCCAGCACCGTGTGAGCGCCCGCGAGCAGCAGCCCCCAGTCCCAGCCGAGGCGGACGGAGAGGGCGGCGAGCGGCGGCGCGCTGAGCAGGTTGACCGCCGGGCCCGCCAGCGTGACGGCCAGCTCGCGCCCGTAGCTGAGGCGGCATGCGCCGCGCGCGCGGATGACCGCGCCCGACCACCCGAGGCGGACGCCCTCGACCGGGACGCGGAACGCGGCGAGGGCGGCGAGGTGCCCGCCCTCGTGCAGCGCGGCGGCGAGCAGCACCGCCAGCGCCGCCGAAACAGGACAGACGGTCAGCGCCACGGCGAGCGCGAGGAAAAAACCGCCGTCGACGCGCAGCCCGCGCTCAAAAATAGTGCTTCGGATCGAGCCAGTCCTCCCCGTCGCGCAGCTCGAAGTGCAGGTGCGGGCCCGTGGCGTTGCCGGTGTGTCCCACCTCCGCCAGCTTGTCGCCGAGGCGCACCGCGTCGCCGGACGCCGCCGTGATCCGGCTGCAATGGGCGTACAGCGTCAGAACACCGTCCGCGTGGTGGACGGTGAGGTACTTCCCCAGCTCGACGCTCTCCGCCACGACGCCGACCGTGCCGTCGGCAAAGGCGCGGACGTCTGCGCCCTCGTCCGCCGCGAGGTCGACGCCGTAGTGAAACGCCTCCGCCCCGGTGTCCGGGTGCGTCCGCCAGCCGAAGGACGAGGTGACGACGCCGTCGAGCGGGGCGGCATGGTCGAAGCTCAGCGGGCGGCGCTCCGCCGTCGCGTGCTCGGGGTAGTCCGCGCCCTCCTCCGGCAGCTCGACCGCCGCCTCGCCCGCGACCTCTCGCGCCTCCTCCGCGCCGAAGACGGCGACGTAGGCGTCCTCCAGCGCGCGCGCCTCGCCGGACACCGCGCGCCCGACGGCGGAAAACGCCGCGACGAAGTCCGCGTCCCGCGCGAGCCACGTCCCCAGCGCGCCGCGCACCCCCGTCAGCTGCCCCGGCAGCAGAAGCTTGAGCGCCACCAGCACGACGAAGACCGCCCCGCTCACGACCGCGCGCACCCGTCCCCAGGACACGGCGCGCGTCTCCGTCCGCCGCGCCGCCGTCCGCTTTCCACGCTTCATGGCTCCGCCCCCTCTCATGGGACAGTCTATGCGGGGACGGGCGAGGAAAGAACCGCGCCGGACGCGGGTGCGTCCGGCGCGGTGGGGTTGGGCTAGGGGAATAAGATGTTGAGGACGTTGTGGGCATCCTGCGCATCGCCGCTGTGATGGGGGTACTTGTCCCACAGACGCGCCGCCTCCTCAAACAGGGGCTTCACCTCGGCTATGCGGGAGGCGTCTTCCAGAAGCAGCAAGCCGTAGTTGAAGCAGGTTGTGGCGACGTTCGGCTCGTACGCGGCGGGGTTTACCTCCGCCAGTCGGCGGCGGATCGTCAGAGCTTCGCGGTACTGCTCCTCCGCCTCG
>CAMKFK010000122.1 GCA_946411835.1 uncultured Clostridia bacterium | reverse complement strand
GTGTTACCGGTCGTAGTTGGATTATCAATTGTTTTATTTAGAGTTTAGTATAACACACTCTGAGAGGAATATTATGGTTGACAACCGTTTAACATTGTGCTATGCTATGTTAAACGGTTGTCAACCACATTTCTTTTGGAGGGCTTGCACATGAAGATTTCGCTGTCAAACATGGAATGGAAGCTGATGAACCAGCTCTGGGACGGCGCGCCCATGACCCTGATGCAGCTCACTCACGCGCTGGAAGCAGATACCGGCTGGACGAAGCACACCATCATCACCATGCTGACCCGGCTGGAAGCCAAGGATGCGGTGCGTTGGGAGCAGATCGGACGGACGCGGCACTACTCGCCCGTCATTGCGCGCCAAGACGCACGGCGTGAGGAGACCGCCAGTTTTCTTGACCGCGTCTACGGCGGCAGGCTTGGGCTGATGATGAGCGCGCTGGTGGACGACCACGCGCTGACCAAGGAGGACATCGACGAGCTGTCCGAGATTCTGCGAAAGGCAGGCGAGAGCAAATGAAGGAGATGCTGATCACGTCTTCCGTCCTGATTCTCGCCATTTTGCTGCTGCGGTTTCTGTTCCGCAGAACGATTTCCCGCCGCGTGCAGTACGCACTCTGGCTGTTAGTGGCGCTGCGGTTGCTGGTGCCGGTCAATCTACCCGCGATGGAGCATAACGTGTTGAGTGCGGCGGAGCCGGTCAGCGCCGATATCGAGCAGTCTCTCTCTGAGCGGATAGACCCGGCGCTTCATCACACAATGTCCGACGCGGGGACGCACATCACTCAGACTGTCACGCCAAACGCCCCATCCGTTGGAGTCATTGGCGGCGCGGACGGCCCTACGGAGATTTTTGTGTCAGGGCCACCCCTCTGGCTGACCATTCTTCATTTCATTCATTTTGGCGGCATGGCGGTCATGGCGCTGTGGTTCCTCGCCGCCAATCTCCGCTTTGCCCGCAAGCTGCGCCGCACCCGCGTTCTGCTGGACGGCGCAGCGAGCAGGTACCCCGTCTACCTCTGCGACGATATTCCCTCGCCCTGCTTCTTCGGGCTGTTCCTCCCCACCATCTATGTCACCAGCGCGGCGGCAAAGGACGAAAACCGTCTGCGCTATGTGATTGCCCACGAGGAGACCCACGCGCGGCATCTTGACCCGCTGTGGTCGCTTGTGCGGAGCGTGTGCCTTGCGGTCTGGTGGTTCAACCCGCTGGTGTGGCTGGCGGCGTACTGCTCCAAGGCGGACTGCGAGCTTGCCTGCGACGAGGGCGTGCTGGCACGGCTGGGCGAGTCGGAGCGCGTCCCCTACGGCGAAACGCTGTTGGCGCTGGTTCCGGTGCGGCGCGGCGGCGACCCGATGCTGGCCGCCACGACCATGACGGCGGGCAAGCGGCAGATGAAGGAGCGCATCCAGCGGATCGCGGAGCATAAGCGTCCCTTCGCTGTCGCTCTGGTTGCCGTATTGGCGCTGACGGGCGTCGTTTGCGCCGCGACGTTTACGGGGGCAGAAAAAGTGATTGCCGAAACCGCACAGGCAGTGCCGGGTCCGGCGGGTTCCTACACAAGCGTGGAGGACTACCTCGACGCCGTGCGTGACCAAATGACCACCGTAACCTATACCGCCGCCGACACAGGCGGCGCGAAAACCGCGAACGTGTTGGACACCCACGTTTTATATTTGGAAAAGGAGGCCGAATTGTCCGGCTTTGCGCCCGACGGAACGTTGGAGCTTTACCGCTATGTGATTGAAACAAGAATCGACGCGCCGCTTACAAACGTTGCCATAGCGGACAGTATGTACCTGAAGGCGGACGGCTGGTGCGACCTGGAGGGGCAGGGCGGGCACTCGCTGGTGGCGCTGCGCCGCGAGGACGGGAGCGTGGACGTGCTGTTCGACCGTCCAAACAACGAGGACCGCGGCGGGCTGTACTACTACGAGGAGAGCGCCGAGGAAATGCTGTACGACTGGTACGTCAGGGAAAACCGGCTTGATCTGCCGCTCTATACCCGGGACCTGCTGACTGCCGACCGGTATGGAAACACCCCCGCACGCCGCGTGGACGGCGAGGGCTGGTATCTCTACGTCCCCGTACAATGGTATCTCGACACCGATCACGGCATCGGGCTTCGCTGGGTCTCACCATACGCTACCGGTTCGATCCTCAGCGTCAAATATCTTGCGTCGGAGGACGAGTGCGTCCTTGTGCAGCGCTTTCAGCAGTCGGATTGGGTGGCGGACGCGGAGCGGAAAACGCTGACCTACGACTATCCGCAGCAGCAACTGACGCTGACGGCGTACCTGTACGAAGCGCCGGGCGGCGGGTACTGGCAGGTGCTGACGCGCTATGCCTGGGCGACCTCCATCTATTCGGACATGCGAGGTCTGGAATCCGAAATGCTTGCGGCGATGGCGGATAGCTTCACGCTGACCGCCGGGAAACCGCCGCAGGATACGCGGACGCCCTCCGCGCCTGACGAGGTCCAGGTGCTCGCCCTGCGGGAGCGCGTGGAGTCCGGCATGAGTGAGGACGAGATCAAATATCTCACTGAGATGATCATGGTCGAGCACTACTGGCTGGAAAATATGTATCTGTCCGGCCTCGGCTTCCGCGCGTTCAACGACCCGAACAGCCTTGCGTGGAACTATTTCGACCGGCCCGGAGAGATTCAGATCGGCTGGGCGTGGGATGTTGATAAAGACGTGGTCTGCGCGGAGGAAGGGTTGTCAGAGGACGAGTTTTACGCGAAATACGGGCAGCCAGTTCGGGAGCGGAACACGCACGACGCAGAGTCCTTCCGCAAGCGAATGACGGCGCTGAAAGAAAGCGTAAAAAGCGGGATGCTGGACGAGGATTTTGACCGGATGATCGCGCTTTGCCGGCAGGCGAAGGAAACGCACAACGTTGGTTGTGTGATCGAGCTGTATCAAATGCTGCACGACATGGACTACTATCTGTTGCGCTACGGCCCGTCAGCCGTCGGAAGGCTCACCGCGGGGCCGTCCGTCGCCTCAAACTACTATGACTGCCTGAGCATTTGGCACTGATGCCGCAGCATAACATCACGCCCACGCAAGTCAGTTGACCGCGCGGGCGTGATGGTGCTTAAACGTAAATCAGCTCCGCCCTGACCACTTCCTCCGCTCTTGCCCGGATATTGTTCATCGCGCCGACCCATGCCATCTGATCGCTGGCCTTGAGCGCCTCGGTGACGCCCTCTCGCGCTGCCATCTGCTTTGTCAGCCGGTCGAGCATTTCCTCCGCCTGCCGGTCGATTTCGGCGACGTGATCGTCGAGGGTGCCGCTCAGGAGCATCGCGGTGTAGGTCGCGCTCCGATGCTCCTTGAGGAAGCGACAATACCTCTGTCCCCAGATGCCGACGAGCTTGCTCTCCGGCAAGGTCAGGCAAGGAAGGTCGTAGTCGCCGCAGCGCTCATACCAAAGGCTGTTGCCCTTGTTGTAAATATACTGCTCCATCGAAAAGTCCTCCTTCAAAATATTTCAAGATCATCAGGATAATGTTGAAAAATCCTGTTATCTTGTGTATAATGGCTATATTGACAAAGCATGGCGCTCGCCGTTGAATGCCCTTTTGGTCAGAAACCGTGGCAACACTTTGGCAACAGAAAATCGGATAGCCCATATTCGATGGATAATACAAATCATAGAAATACCGTGTGCTAAACCGCTCATACAAAACTGCTTAAGTTAAGTTTTGCAGGAGCGAGTGGGAATAAGGTTTTCTTAGCTTTTGAGTCCCGGAAAGCATTGATTTATCGATGTTTTCCGGGATTTCTCTTTTTTGTGGCTACAAATTGGCTACATGGAAGGGCTTTTGATAAGGTACAATAAGTTGCGCAAATTGAAAGACATTCCTTGCGGCATATTTTCCGTCATGCCGCGTTGTCGTCCTTGACGGGCGGCAGCCCGGTAAGCGTCCTCCGCCTTGCCTGACGAAAAATCTGCTCGCAAGGCTTTGCCACTTTTCGTCGCATATTCGTATAAGCTCTCGCCCCGTGCCTCCCGGTCTCTTTCCGTATGCCGCTTTCGCAATCCCGTAGTTGGTGATCCTCTGTGGGAGCGGGTAGCCGAGCGTCTTGCATTCCTTGAACGAGCGGAGAAAGTCGTTGACGCCGGATGCGCTTACTTCGAGCGTTTTGGCCATTGCCATACCGCTCATTCCCAATGCATAGTGCTTTGTAATGATGTCTTTGCAGTCTGACATGTATAACCCTCCGATGATGTATTTCCGTCTCTGCGGAAATCATCATTATGATGGATTTCCGCAGCTGCCGCCGATCAACGCGCTAGGGGCAGCGCCCCTCCGGGAGCATCTGGACGTAGCGACGTGAAGATGCTTCCGGTTTTCCCCTCGGAGAGCCCACGGCACTTTGCAGCCCCGGCTGAAAGTGTCATAGTGGGTTACACACTTTGAAAAAGTTGTGTAACCGCGTCGCCGCCGATATTTTAGGAAAGGATGTGAAAATGAATGAGCAAAAACTACAGCGTGGCCCGCGTCGCGCAGCATACGGCGGCAGGC
>CAMKFK010000121.1 GCA_946411835.1 uncultured Clostridia bacterium | reverse complement strand
CCGGGCGGACTCGGGACTTTCACCCGTTAGAACGTGCGCTCGCCGGGCGCACACATAATAAAAACAGCTTCGCGCAGCGAAGCTGTTTTTATTGCTCCCCTAATTCATTCTTGAATTGGGGGAGCAATAGCAGCCATATTTCGCGGTTGCCGCGCAAGCGGCGAGCGAAATGGCGATCAAAATTTATTGATGTGCCAGCACATACCATTGTTTCAATTCAATATTTTATTGGCACATCAATTCGATTCAGCGGTCGCCGCAGCCGGGACAGCTTCCGCAGTCTCCGCCGCAGCGGCGCTTGCCGCGTCTGCGGTCGCGCAGCAGGGAGCGAATGACGGCGGCGACGGCGGCGAGCAGGGACAGCGCAACAAGCAGCGTGCCCCCGTTCGCGCTCAGCCATGTCAGCATACGCTCATCTCCTCACGTGATTCGGGTCAGGACGGAACAGCAGCCACGCAAAGACCGCGACGGCGCCCGCCGCAAGTCCCCCGCCGATCACGCTGCCCGTTCCGGCAAGCAGGCTGCCGAACTGATAGATCACAAATGAGACGAGGTAGGCGAAGCCGCACTCATAGCCGATGGCAAACCATGTCCAGCCCCGGCTGTTCATCTCGCGCTTGATCGCCGCCATAGCAGCAACACAGGGCGCGCAGAGCAGATTAAAGCTCAGAAAGCTCAAGCCGGACGCAGCGGTAAACGCCTGCGCCATCGCCCCCCACGCGGACTGCTCCCCACCGCTGAAGAGGACGCCCATCGTGCCGACGATGTTCTCCTTGGCGACCAGGCCGGTCAGCGACGCAACCGCCGCTTCCCAGAAGCCCCAGCCGATGGGAACGAACAGCCACGCAATGGATTTGCCGACGACGGCAAGGATGCTGCCGCCAATCTGCTCCTCCGTAAGCATCCCGAACGAGCCGCCCGCCCAGCCGAAGCGGGACAGGAACCAGATGACGATGGTGAAGAGCAGGATGACCGTGCCCGCCTTCTTGATGAAGCTCCAGCCACGATCCCACATGCTGCGCAGGACGTTGCTCAGCGTGGGCCAGTGGTAGGCGGGCAGCTCCATGATGAAGGGCGAGTCCTCCCCGGCAAACAGCTTCGTCTTTTTCAGGATAACGCCGGAGCAGATAATCGCCGCCATGCCGATGAAGTACGCGCCCACGGCGACCAGTGCCTTGTGCCGGGGGAACAGCGCGCCCGCAATCATGGCGATAAACGGGGTCTTCGCGCCGCAGGGGATGAACGTGGTGGTCATGATCGTCATGCGCCGGTCGCGGACGTTCTCGATCGTGCGCGACGCCATGATGCCCGGCACGCCGCAGCCGGTGCCGACGAGGATGGGAATAAAGCTCTTGCCGGACAGTCCAAAGCGGCGGAACAGACGGTCGAGCACGAAGGCGACGCGGGACATATAACCGCTCGCCTCCACAAACGCCAGCAGGAAAAACAGCGTCAGCAGCTGCGGCACAAAGCCCAGCACCGCCCCCACGCCGCCGACAATGCCGTCAAGGATCAGGCTCTTGAGCCAGTCGGCGCAGCCCACGGCGTCCAGCGCGCGCTCGAAGAGCACCGGGACGCCGGGCACCCACACGCCGTAATCAGCGGGGTCAGGCGCGTCGACGCCGTTCTTTTCCAGGTAGGCGACCGCGTCCACATAGCTCATGGGGTTGGTCGTCTCCGTGTCCTCCCATCCGGGAACCAGGTTGTAGTAGACGGTGAGCTCCCGCTGTTCGAGCGTTTCCTCGTCCTCAAAGGCGTAGGAGACCATCCCCTCCTCGGGGACATACACCTTCAGCGCGTCGAAGTCCGCCTCCCCGTCGAAGCCGACGAATGCGTCCACGGCGCGCACGGCGGCGGTGTATTTTTCCGAGACCGCCTCCGCCTCGGCGGAGCCGATGCCGAAGAGATGGAAGCCCGCGCCGAACAGGCCGTCGTTCGCCCAGTCGGTGGCGGCGGTGCCGACCGTGACCATGGAGAGGTAGTAGATCAGAAACATGACAAGCGCGAAGACGGGCAGCCCCAACACCCGTCCGGTGACGACGTTGTCGATCCGGTCGGAGACGGTCAGCCCGCCCGCGCTCTTTTTGAGGTAGACGCCGCGCAGAACGTTGGCGATGTAAATGTAGCGCTCGTTGGTGATGATGCTCTCGGCGTCATCGTCCAGCTCGGTCTCCGCCGCCGTGATGTCCCGGTTGATGTGGGCGAGCGTGTCGGCGGGAATATGCAGCTTGCGAAGCACCTGCTCGTCGTGCTCAAATATCTTGATGGCGTACCAGCGCTGCTGATCCTCGGGCAGGTCGTGGATCGCCGCCTCCTCAATATGCGCCAGCGCGTGCTCGACCGGCCCGGAGAAGTTGTGCATCGGCACGGTCCTGCCGCTCTTCGCCGCCTCCAGCGCCGCCTCCGCCGCCTCGGCGATCCCGTCCCCCTTGAGGGCGGAAATCTCCACGATCTTGCAGCCCAGCTTGCGGCTCAGCTCGCCGATGTGGATGGTGTCGCCGTTCTTGCGCACCACGTCCATCATGTTGATGGCAATGACCACAGGGATGCCCAGCTCGGTGAGCTGCGTGGTCAGGTAAAGGTTGCGCTCCAGATTCGTGCCGTCCACGATGTTCAAAATCGCGTCAGGACGCTCGTCCACCAGGTATTCGCGCGCGACGACCTCCTCCATCGTGTAGGGCGATAGGGAGTAGATGCCCGGCAG
Organism: uncultured Clostridia bacterium; assembly: GCA_946411835.1. GTDB lineage: Bacteria > Bacillota > Clostridia > Oscillospirales > Oscillospiraceae > Hominicoprocola. The sequence continues at coordinate 1,872 of CAMKFK010000121.1, read as the reverse complement.
ATCGGTGATGGTGACGCCGTCATGCCCCTTGAGCCCGCCCTCCTTCTTCTCAACCGTGACGCCCGGCCAGTTGCCGACGTACTGGTTCGAGCCGGTCAGCACGTTGAACAAGGTCGTCTTGCCGCTGTTGGGGTTCCCTGCCAAGGCAATTTTGTATTCCATGCCGTTTGTCCTCCTGACGCGCTACAGCTGTGTGACCTCGATGAGCTCGGCGTCCGCCTTGCGCAGGCTCAACTCGTAGCCCCGCACGGTGATTTCGATGGGGTCGCCCAGCGGCGCGGTTTTGCGCACACGGATTTCCACGCCCTTCGTGATCCCCATGTCCATGATGCGCCGCTTGAGCGCGCCCTCGCCGCAGAGCCTGACAACCTTGCAGCGGCTTCCGATCCGAACCTCTCTCAACGTCATTGCTCTTCCTCCCCGCGCAGGTTAGATTTCACTAACAGGTAAATTATATCCTTGTCGGCAAAGGCTGTCAAGAGCCGTTTTCCGACAAAGCGACCGTCCCGGCTGCGGGACGGTCGCGACGGCTTTATAATAAAACAAGACGGTCTTTACGTAGTTTCTACCGCATATTCGTATAACGGGAGAACAGGATGAAGCGTTATCGGCGTACCGCCCTCCAACATTGTTTGAAAAGTCCGAGGACCATTCTGACAAGAAACAAGGTCACAATGATCGATGTGAATCTGTCAAACAGATACAGGCAAACCGACCGGAAATTTATCAGCTCGCCAAGCTCGCCATTGTACGCGATAAGACCCGCTATGTCGGCATAGAATACCTCCGCCGCGTACTGCACGGAGGAGACGATCACCAGCGTGAAATACGCGAAATACACCACCGACGCTGCGGCAAACACCGCCATTATCAGCTTTTTTCCGGCGCTCAACATGCTGAACTCGGAGGGGCGCTGGCTCCTTCGCGTCAGGTACATAAAGTGCTCCTTAAGCGCCGCCCAGATATTCGGAACCCCCAGAAAATCGCACAGCACCCAGTAGCCGTCCAGCTTTATAAATGGCATCAGCTCCGTGAAAAAGGAGGCAGAGGTCAAAATAGCGGCGTATTGAAGAGAATCGTATTTGAGCCATACATTGGCAACCAGTACCATAACAATGGCGATTGACTGAAAATACAATCCTCCCAAATCCACAATCACCCGCTGCCGCTGCTTCAGCTGCCACGCCGCCGTCACGTCGGAGAAAAACACAACCATAAAGTAGTACACCGCTGCGCCGATGCGCTGCGGCTCGCCGCCGTACCGCATCAGCGCGGCGGAATGTCCAAGCTCGTGGAAAAGTCCGATAAGAAGGACCATGAAATAACAGGAGGCAATTTTATAAAGCGGCAGGGAAAGCAGCGACCTCCCCATTTCGTCCGGCGCGGTGGTCGCCAGCGTATAGATCACCGCCGCAAGACCGAGCGTCGACATAATCGCCATAAAAACCGGGTTGTAAGCATATGACAAGAATGAAAGTCTTTTTATAAAGGAGGCAGGGACAAGCGTCGTCCTCAGCCACAAGTTCCTGTCGCCAAGTTTGTCGCCGCCGGGCGGCTCCTCACTGCCCTCGATAAGACAGTTCTTTTCGAGGAAGTCGACTACGGACGCAAGCGTCACGTCCTCCAGCTTTGTACCAAATCGTTTGGCGTAGTTTTTCTTTACCACGTCTGGAGCGCTGCCGGAATTCAGCTCGGAGATTATGAAAAAAGCCGGAGTCGACACGCGCCATTGACGCCTACCGTAGCGAATGAGGTACATCTCCCCGCGTACGCCGTCAAAATCGCAGACAAATATTTCCTCTTTTAATGTATATGTCAGTAAACGGTAAATAAGTCGTCCCGGCAAAAAATGCCGGCGGACAACTCCGCCGG
>CAMKFK010000120.1 GCA_946411835.1 uncultured Clostridia bacterium | reverse complement strand
CGCACGTGCCGGAACGACGCCGGCCACAAGGAAACCCGCGAGCTTCCCAAGCTCGCACACACGCACACGCTGACGGCGACAACCGCGAAGGCGGCGACGTGCACGGCTGCGGGCAACAGCGCGTATTGGACATGCTCCGGCTGCGGGAAACACTTCTCGGACGCGGACGGCGCAACGGAAATCGCGGCAAACAGCTGGGTCGTCGCGGCGACTGGGCACAGCTGGGGCGACTGGGTTGTGACCAAGGCGGCGACGGAAGACGAAGCGGGCGAGGAGACCCGCACGTGCCAAAACGACGCCGGTCACAAGGAAACCCGCGAGATTCCCAGGCTCGACCGTGAGATCGGCAGCATCACCTACAAGAACCCGCTGACTGACGAGGACCTGGCTAGCTCGAACGGCGGGTGGTACGTCAGGCGCGCGGGCAGGGACGTTGTGCCTCTCGACGCGAGGGACGCGCTGCTTCCGAACGACTTCATCTTCCAGATCATCACCTTCGGCGACGCTGAGCTCAGCTTCGACACTGCAAACGGGCAGCTCGCCACCGTTACCATCCCCTACGCGGGCTGGAGCAGCCGCTGCAAGCTGCAATGGCTCAACGGCTCCGTCTGGCAGGACGACGGCACCGTGATATCCTGGACCGACGCCTCGATCACCTTCACCACCACGCACTTCTCCACCTGGCGTGTCACCGACGCCGACGCCCCGCATTTCTACGCAACGGTCACGCTCGACCCTGGCGTGGAGGATATGTATCCGGATGAGACCGACGAGGACGCGGCGTATGGCTGGACAGCCGGGACTGGCAAGTATCTGGACGACGTCGGCAATCCGATCCGCGACCTCATGCCCGGCGACACCTTCCACGTTGACGTGAAATCCAGCATCCCGTTCCTGACTGCGTGGGTCACCGTCCGGTTTGACAGCCGGTTTCTCGAGCTCGATACCGCCGCGTTGAGCGACAAGTGGGTCAAAAACGACGCCCTCAGCGTGAACGGCGGCATACAGTACTATCAGCTCAACCTTGAGGCGGTTGCAAACGGCGGCGATGTTGCCCCCGATACCGCGTTGGCGGGCGGCTTCGACTTCACCGTCAAGCTCCCCGACGACTATGTCGGAGGCGCGCCGGAGGTTCCGTTTGAAATCGTGGACGGTGTAAAGCCAAACAACCTTACAAGCTCCGACTCCGACGGCAGGGCGATCATGATGGCGTCGAAGAGCACGCTGATCAGCATTGCCGGCGCCGAGCCTGCCCTTGCGGTCGAGGTCGTACAGTACGGCGCGGACGCCGCGCTGATTCTGGTCTACACCGACGAATTGGGGCGCTTCACCTACAAGGACAGCAGGGTGCTCACCAAGGGCAGCGCCGTGCTCGCAAACGTGACGAAGGCGGGCTACGTCTATCGTTACAAGCCAAGCGTGACTGCCGCTGTCGACCTGGACGAGTATGCGGCGGCCCAGTTCTATCTCAAGCTGGGCAGCAGCGTGAACAACGGCATCGGCAAGACGACTGTGTACGGTGTGGTCGCCAGCCTCGACCGCATTCAGACGGCGAGCGAGTATACCGTCGCGGAAGCACAGCACGAAGTTGAGGCGTATGTCCGGGAGCGCCTGACGTTCGAGCGGAACGTCGGCACGGATCGGGTCAGCTACATGAACGGCACGGATGTCGATCAGGACGGCAAGGTTTTGTCCAACGACCAGACCGAGGTCATCGCAATCTCGCTCATGAAGGGCTCCGGCCTTGCCGCTGACAAGAACAACACAGCGAAGGGCTGGGCCAAGGCGCAGAACGAGGCGATCAAGAACAGGCCGCTGAACGTCCTGCGCTGCGACTTCAACCGCAACAATCAGGCGACCAAGAACGACGCCAAAACAGTGAATGCCAACGAGGTCACCGAAGTCAGAAGCGCGTTCGCGCACAGCTGATCCTTTGGTGCGTCACACGTTATTGCTCCCCCAATAAATTCTTGAATTCTTGGGGGAGCAATATCAGCTATATTTCGCGGTTGCCCCGCAAGGGGCGAGCGAAATGGCGATCAAATATGATTGATGTGCCTGCTGCTGACTGAGACAAGATTCAAGTTTTCATTGGCACATCAATCATATCTGGAAGACAGCAAGCGGAGACGTCGGTGGCGCTCATCGGTTTTCACAAATCTTTTCGCTGAAACGGTTGTGGTTTTGCGCGTTTTGTGGTATGCTGAACGCAAGGGTCCGTCGGATTGGGCAACGCGGTCGATCGGTCGGCTGATCGAGCGCCGTCAGGTCGTGCGCGGAGCTTGGTTCTGCGGTTCCCCGACACAACTCGCTGTCCGTCGGAGGCGAGAAAAAGAAAGGAGTGGTTCTGATGAATCACAAAAGATTGGCCGCGCTGCTTCTGAGCCTGATCCTGGCGCTGTCTCTGGCGCTGCCCGCCATGGCGGCAAACAGCCCGTGGTATGCCGAGGCGCAGGCATACGTCACGAGCAACGGCATTATGGTCGGCGACGGCACCGGCTTCAACCCGGATGGCATCGTGGATCGCGCCACCGTGCTCCAGACGCTCTACAACATGCAGGGCAAGCCCGCCGTCAAGGCGAAGGGCAGCGAGTGGTACGCCGCCGCGAACGCCTGGGCGGAGATGGTCCTCCCCGCCCCCGAGGGCGAGGTCTCCCTGACGGGACCCGCCGATCGCGGCAGCATCAAGAGCCTGCTGGCGGATTACGCCTCCTTTGCGGGCTTTAACGCCTCCGACCTGATGATCGGCGACGAAAACGGCAACCTGATGCTGGACAAGAGCCTCACCCGCGCCGAGTTCGCGCAGATTCTGCTCCGCATGTCCAAGAAGGACGTCAAGACCTATTCCCAGCTCAGCGACCTGCAGATCCTCGCCACCAGCGACCTGCACGGCAAGTTCTATCCCTGGGCCTACGCCACCAACTCGGAGAGCGCCTCCGGCAGCCTGACCCAGCTCGCCACCGCCGTCAAGGAGCTGCGCACGGACAACAGCCTGCTGGTCGACGCGGGCGACACCATTCAGGATAACTCCGCGCAGATCTTCCTCGACGAGGCCGTCCACCCGATGTATCAGGGCCTCAACGCCATCGGCTTTGACATCGCCGTCACGGGCAACCACGAGTACAACTTCGGCATGGACAACCTGAGAAAGGTCATCGCCTCCTTCAATGGGAAGTTCCTCACCGGCAACGTCATCGACGAGAACGGCAAGCCCATCGCCGACGGCTACACCATCGTCGAGAAGGACGGCGTCAAGATCGGCGTCATCGGCATGGTCACGCAGAACATCACCCGCTGGGATTCGGTGAACCTCGCCAAGTGCACCGTCACCGACCCCGTGGCGGAGACCCGCAAGATCATCGACAATATCAAGGGTCAGGTGGACGTGCTTGTCGCCGTGGTCCACATGGGCGTTGAAAACGAGTACGGCGTGGCGAACTCCGGCGCGGCCGACCTCGCCGCCGCCTGCCCCGAGCTTGCCCTGATCGTCTCCTCCCACGAGCACGCGCTCATCGCCGGGAAGGAGCTCAACGGCGTGCTGACCGTTCAGAACAAGAACATGGCGCAGACCATGAACGAAATCCATCTCGTCTTTGCCAAGGAGTCCGAGGGCTGGAAGCTCGTCAACCGCACCTCCAAGGTCATCGAGATCAAGGACTACGAGCCGGACGCCGCGCTGACTGCCCTGCTCAAGCCGTACCATGAGAAGGCGCTCGCCGACGCTTCCGTCGTCATCGGCAAGCTGGAGGGCGGCGCGCTCGCCCCCGACAACGAAATCAAGGAAATCCCCTCCGCGCAGATCATGGACACCGCGCTGATCGACCTCATCAACGAGGTTCAGATGTACTACACCGGCGCGAAGGTCTCCGCTGCGGCGCTGTTCGTCATGGACGCCAACCTCAAGCCGGGCGACATCCACAAGTCCGACTCCTCGCTGGTCTACAAGTACGACAACACGCTCTACAAGCTCCGGATGACCGGCGCGCAGCTCAAGAAGTTCATGGAGTGGTCCGCCAGCTACTTCAACCAGTACAAGCCCGGCGACCTGACCATCTCCTTCAACCCTGACATCCGCGCCTACAACTACGATATGTTCGCGGGCGTCAACTACGAGATCGACGTCTCCAAGCCCGCCGGCGAGCGGATCGTCAACCTGACCTGGCCCGACGGGACACCCGTCAGGGACGACGAGTCCTTCGTCATCGCCGTGAACAACTACCGCTGCAACTCCCACCTGCTCTCCGACGCCATCTACGGCAGCGGCGACAAGCCCGTGCTGCTGGAAATGGACGTTCGCGGCGACGTTGGCGGCGTTCGCGAGCTGATCGGCGAGTACATCAAGACCGTCAAGGGCGGCACGATCACGCCGGTCTGCGACAACAACTGGAAGATCGTCGGCAACGACTGGGACGCCGCGCTCCACCAGAAAGCGGTCGAGCAGCTTGCCGCCGGCACGCTGACGATCCCCTCCTCCGAGGATGGCCGCACCCCCAACGTCAAGGCCATCACCGTAAACGACCTGAAATAATCGAGTAGGAGCGCCCCGTGAGGGGCGCGACCTCTCACACCACCGTGCGTAC
>CAMKFK010000119.1 GCA_946411835.1 uncultured Clostridia bacterium | reverse complement strand
GGCATGACGTTGACGGCGGTGCCCCAGGAGTAGGGGATGTCGTTGTCCCGGCGGTAGATGTTGGCGCGCGGGTTGTCCCAGGAGCGGAACACCGCCTTGATCGCCTCGTTGAGCTGGACCTTCGGGTCGGAGGGGAACGCCTCGCCGATGCGCAGCTTGTACTCCGCCTTGAACTGCTCCGCCAGCTCCTTGAGGTCGGCGGCGGTGAGCTCCACGTCGTAGGTGACGCCCTTCTTGGTCTTCATGCGGTCGATCAGCTGCTCGAAATACTTCTTGCCGACCTCCATCACCACGTCGGAAAACATCTGGATGAAGCGGCGGTAGGAGTCGTAGACAAAGCGCTCGAACTCCGGGGCGGGGTTCGCCTGGATCATCGCCTGCACGACCTCGTCGTTCAGGCCGAGGTTGAGGATGGTGTCCATCATGCCGGGCATGGACGCGCGCGCGGACGTAGTTGGTCTCCGCGCCCTTGGCGAAGCGCAGGGCATAGCAGCGCAGCGTCACGGGCGCGCCGTCCAGCTCGATGGTGAGGGGCCGGTCGTAGGCGAGCAGGACGTCCGTGCGGGTCGAGAAGCGGTAGACCTCGTTCGCCAGCGCGGTGAGGTCGAGCGTCACCGTCCCGCCCGAGAGGGTCACGCCGTCGGCGGGTCCGGCGATCTGGGGACGGGCGCGTCGAACGCCGCCGTGAAGCGGAGGACGACGCTCTCGTCGGCGGAGGCGGCGTCGCTCTCGGGCGGGACGGCGCCCTCGTCGCGGTCGGTCGCGTAGATGGCGCGGAGGAAGCCCAGCTCCGCCGCCAGCTGCTCTGCGTCATAGCCCGCCAGCTCCGCGAGGCGCCGGTCGAACGCGGCGGGCGGGTCGTCGTAGAAATCGACGAAGTAGGCGGCGCAGGCGCGCGCGTCCTCCTCGTCAAACGGGAGCGGGGACGCGAGGAGCACCCGCGCCGTCTCCGCCTCGCGCGTCGCGCGCAGCTCGTCCGTCAGCCCCGCCCAGTCGAGGTAGTCCAGCTCCTCGCGCAATATGGCGTCAAACTCCGCCGCGCTTCTGCGGCGCAGCTCGTCGAGAAAGGCGTCGAACTCCTCCGGCGTGAAGCCCTTGCGCTCGTCGACCTGCTGCCTGACGAGCGCGTCGCGCCGGTCGGCGGGCACGCCGGGCGCGCGGTCGCGGTAGACGGCGGCGAGCGCCGCTGCGCGGCGGGCGGTCTCCGCCTCGTCCGCCTCGTACACCGCGCCGGGCGCGTCCGGCGCGCGGTTGTCCACGAGCAGCGTCAGGCCGTTCCCGTCCCACATCAGGCGAATCGCGTCGGACAGGCCGCCGCCGCCGACCGCGTCGTTCGCCTCGGCGGAGAGGCGCGCGAGCGCCTCGGCAAACTCGCCGGGCGCGGCGAAGGACGCCGCGTCCGTCACGCCGTAGTAGACCCTGCCGTCCGCCTCGAAGGACGGCAGCTCCGCGAGGCGCCGGGCGGCGGCGGGGTCCTCCGCTTCGGCGATCAGCTGCTCGAGAAACTCCCGTGTGTAGCCCGCCCGCACGGAGACGACGCCGCTCCCGTCTGCATGGACCTCCGCGCGCAGGGTCTCGTGCATGCAGCCGCCGAGCAGCGCGCACAGCAGCGCGAGCGTGAAAACGACGGAAATGCCCCTTTTCATAAAAAATCTCTCCCTTCGGTTTTTGAAAAGCGCAAAAAAGCTCTTGACATCGCGCTTTCTTTCTATATAATAAAGGGGCTTGCCGATTGTGGCAAAGAGAAGATCCTTGCTCACGGGAAAACCTGTGGGCCAAAGTCCAAAAGGAGGTGCAACCATGGCAAAAGTCACAGCGAATTACGAGGTCGTGTTCATCATTGACCCGGCGCAGGGCGAGGAAGGCGTCGCCGCGCTGACCGAGAAGTTCAAGGCCCTCGTCGAGCAGAACGCAAGCGAGGTCGTGGTGGAGGATTGGGGGCAGCGCAAGCTCGCCTACGCGATCAACTACATCACGGAAGGTCACTATGTCCTCATTTCGTTCACGAGCGCGCCCGAGTTCCCGAAGGAACTGGACCGTATCCTGCGCATTACCGACGGGATCATCCGCTCCATGATCGTCTGCAAGGACGAGTAAGGAGGCGCCGGGATGCTCAATCACATCGTCATCATGGGCCGCCTGACCCGTGATCCCGAGCTGCGCCGCACCCAGAGCGGCACCGCCGTGACGACGATCACCGTCGCGGTCGACCGCGACTACCAGTCCCGGGATTCCCAGGAAAAGTCCACGGACTTCATCGACGTTGTCGCGTGGCGTTCGACGGCGGAGTTCATCAGCAAGTATTTCACCAAGGGCAGGATGATCGTGGTCGAGGGCAGTATGCAGTCCCGCAAGTGGCAGGACAAGAACGGCCAGAACCGCGTGTCCTGGGAGATCCAGGCGAGCAACGTCTACTTCGGCGACTCCAAGCGCGACAATCAGGGCGGCGGCGACTATACCGCGCCGTCCTACGGCACGCAGCCCTACGGCGCGGCGTCCTATGCCGCCCCGTCCTACTCCTCTCCCGCGCAGAGCTACACCGCCCCCGCGGGCGGCGGCTTCGCCGAGCTTGAGGAGGACGGCGAGCTGCCCTTCTAAGGAAACGCTGAATCAGCGTTTCCTGACCTTCAAAAAAGCGCAGGCGCTTTTTTGAAAAGGCTTCCCTTCGCTTCCCGCACGCCTCGCGGCGCACGGGCGCTCCGTGCAAGGTGTTTTTCTGACGCGCATGTCGTCAGAAAAAACGATCCGGCTCATTTGCCGCCTGCGGGCGGCAAATTGCGGGGAGATCGGGAGCGACACTCATTTTTTAGATAAGGAGGAACACCCTCATGGCTATGGAACGCGAAAACAGGGCCCCCCGCGCCGGCGGCGCCAACCGCAAGCGCAGGAAGGTTTGCCAGTTCTGCGTCGACAAGTGCGAGCAGATCGACTACAAGGACGCCGCGAAGCTGCGCCGCTACATTTCCGAGCGCTCCAAGATCCTGCCCCGCAGGACCACCGGCACCTGCGCCATGCACCAGCGCCAGCTGACGACCGCCATCAAGCGCGCCCGTCAAATCGCGCTGCTGCCGTTCATCACCGAGTAACGGCGAGAGGCTGCGACAGCCCGCGAAACACAAGAGACCGAGACGGCAGAAACCTGTCGTCTCGGTTTTTTTGCGGCAAGCCAGGTCGCGCCCAAAAACCCGCCGGAAAAACGCTCAAAAAACAACTTGAACAGCTGTTTGATTTATGATACGATAGTATACTACGAATTACCGAGAATCGAGCGAGAGAGGGAGCGACGAAATGGGCGTACACGACGGGCACCGCGCGCGGCGGCGCGCGCTGTTTCGCGAGCAGGGGCTGGGCGCGTTCTCGGACTACGAGGTGCTGGAGCTCCTGCTGTTCTACGCCATGCCCCGCGTCGACACCAGCGTCGTCGCCCACCGGCTGATGGACCACTTCGGCTCGCTGGACGCCGTGCTCTCCGCCGCGCCGGAGGAGCTGGAGCGCCTCGACGGCGTGGGCGAGAGCGCCGCCACCCTGCTGGCGCTGCTGATGCCAATCTGCCGCCGGGCGCGCACCGTCGCCTCCGAGAACCCCGTCATTCTGGTCGACCCGGAGAAGATCGGCCGCTTCTTCCTCGAGCTGTTTTACGGCGTGCGCACCGAGCATATCTACGCCGCCTGCCTCGACGCCAAGGGCAAGCTCCTGCGCTGCACGCCGGTGGCGGAGGGCGTCGACACCTCGCAGCTCAACGTGCGCAGGCTTGTCGAGCTCGCGTCCCAGTGCAACGCCACCTCCGTCATCCTCGCCCACAACCACCCCAGCGGCGTGGCGCTCCCCTCGCCCGACGACATTGACGCGACGCACAGCGCCTGCGAGGCGCTGCGCGGCATCGGCGTCCGCCTGAGCGACCACCTCGTCGTCGCGGACGACGACTATGTCTCCCTGGCGGACAACGGCGTGCTGCCGCGAGACAAGGATAAAAAGAACAAAAACGACGACAAAAAGGAGGAGACCTGATGGACTTCCGGCTGCACGCCCCGTTTCAGGCGACCGGCGACCAGCCGGACGCCATCAAAAAGCTCGTCGCGGGCGTCGAGATGGGGCTGGACGAGCAGGTGCTCCTCGGCGTCACCGGCTCCGGCAAGACCTTCACGATGGCGAGCGTCATCGAGAAGGTCAACCGCCCCACGCTCGTGCTCGCGCACAACAAGACGCTTGCCGCCCAGCTCTGCGCCGAGTTCAAGGAGTTCTTCCCCGAGAACGCGGTGGAATACTTCGTCTCCTACTACGACTACTATCAGCCGGAGGCGTACATCCCCCACACCGACACCTACATCGCCAAGGACGCCTCCACCAACGACGAGATCGACCGTCTGCGCCTGTCCGCCACCTGCGCGCTGCTCGAGCGGCGGGACGTGATCGTGGTCTCGTCCGTCAGCTGTATCTACGGGCTTGGCGAGCCGGACGATTTCGCGAAGCTGATGATCTCCCTCCGCCCCGGGCAGGTGATCGAGCGGGACGAGCTGCTCCGCCGCCTGATTGAGGACCGTTACGAGCGCAACGACGTCGCCTTCGAGCGCAACCGCTTCCGCGTGCGGGGCGACA
>CAMKFK010000118.1 GCA_946411835.1 uncultured Clostridia bacterium | reverse complement strand
CTTGAGTTGACATAGTATCACGTCGGCTTAAGAAAGTAAATGCTGTCGCCGTGGGATATCTCCTACGGTAATTGAATGAGTTACGAAACTGTTAACAAATCGAGTCTAAGTAGTCTAATTTCATAATTAAAATACAAAAAATGGGAATCAAAAGCATACACCAAACTTGTAAAGGGACACATTTAGGCATGGAAAACCATTAGCTTGTCGATTTTGTTCACAAATTGTTAACTCATTCAATTACCCTTGGATATCTCCACGCTCCGCTTGACAATTCAATTTGTTGTGATATACTAAAAGCAGAGAGGGCACTGCGGTCAGCGGTTTAGCCCGAACGCGAAAACAGTGTCAAACTGACAGCCGTCACCGGTCGGGGTGGCGGTTGTCGCTTTTCACCCTGACTTGAAGCATAAAGCTCCCGATATGAATCGTCAAAGTAATGGACATAGGCGACACCCCCTTTCAGGGGTAAGTAGCCAAACCGCCGAACCGCTTATGTAGTGCCCTCTCTGCCCCCTTGCGGGTGGCCTCTGAGGAGGTTGACACAATCACAGCAAAGCCCGTTATGCTTGTCAAGGTCGCGCTTTTGCGCGTCCGTGTCAACTTGACAGGGAGTTTTGCCCTCTCCGCGCCGCCCGCTCCGCCGGTCAGACGGCGTAAAATCGTCTACGTACCGTAATATTACACCCACATATTCCCCTCCGGAATCACGCAAAGCAAAAAAACGTCGGCAAAGGCATTCGCCCTTGCCGACGTTTATGCGTATCAGAAAGCCCCCTCAAGAAAGCGGCTACGCCGCTTTCTTGACCTCAATCGAGCGGATAATCAGCAGGACCGCGATCATCAGCGCCACGGAGAGCGGCAGGCACACGAGCCAGCTGCGCACGAAGCCCGCCAGCACGTAGCACACGAGCGCGGTGCCCCCGGCGGTGAGCGCGTAGGGCAGCTGGGTGGAAACGTGGCGGATGTGGTCGCACTGGGCGCCGGCGCTGGCCATGATCGTGGAGTCGGAGATGGGGGAGCAGTGGTCGCCGAAGACGCCGCCCGCCATGCACGCGGAGATGCAGATAATCATCAGCTCGCTGCCCATGTCCGCGTGGAACGCGGCGGAGGCGATGGGGATCATGATGCCGAAGGTGCCCCAGCTGGTGCCGGTGGCGAAGGCGATGCCGCAGGCGATCAGGAACAGGAGCGCCGGCAGCAGGCTCATGAGCGCGGCGTTGTTGGACAGCCGATCCACGATGCCGGAAACGTACTCGGTGGAGCCGAGGGAGTCGGTCATCGCCTTGAGCGTCCACGCGAAGGTCAGCACGAAGATCGGCGGGACCATCGCCTTAAAGCCCTCGGGCAGGGCGTTCATGCACTCGCTGAACGAGAGCGCGCGCGTGCACAGGTAGAACAGGATCGTCAGCACCAGCGCCGCGGCGGAGCCGTACACCAGACCGACGGAGGCGTCCGACCCGGCAAAGGCGTCGATAAAGCTCTCCCCGTCGAAGAAGCCGCCGGTGTAGACCAGGCCGAGGATGCAGCACACGATCAGCGTCAGCACCGGCAGCACGAGGTAGGCGACCTTGCCGTCCTGCCGGACGGGGGGATTGGGCAGGTCCTCTGCCCCGGTGATGCTGGCGCGGTGGGTGTTGCGGCGCTCCAGCTGCTCGGCCAGCTCCGCCGCGCGCATGGGTCCGAAGTCGAACCTGCCGAGGGCGAGCGTGAACATCATCGTCAGGGTGAGGATGGCGTAGAAGTTGTAGGGGATGGCGCGGATGAACACGGTGAAGCCGTTCGCGCCCTCGACCATGCCAACCACCGCCGCCGCCCACGAGGACACCGGCGCGATCACGCACACCGGGGCGGCGGTCGCGTCGATGAGGTAGGCGAGCTTGGCGCGGCTGATGCCGTGGGTGTCGGCAAGGGGGCTCATCACGGAGCCGACGGTCAGGCAGTTGAAGTAATCGTCCACAAAGATCAGGATGCCGAGGGCGATGGTGGCGCACTGCGCGCCCGCCTTGGTTTTGACGTGGGCGGCCGCCCAGCGGCCGAACGCCGCGCTGCCGCCCGCGCGGTTCATCAGCATGACCATCGCGCCCAGGATGACGAGGAAGATGATGATGCCGATGTTCCAGCTGTCGGTCAGCGAGCCGATCATCCCGTCCACGAAGACGTGCTCCATCGTGCCGGTGAAGCTGAAGTTCGCGTACATCAGCCCGCCGGCGAGGATGCCGATGAACAGGGAGGAGTAGACCTCCTTCGTAATCAGCGCCAGCGCAATGGCGACGATCGCGGGAACGAGGCTCCAAAAGGTGTTGACAAACATTGAAGGATACTTCCTTTCGTCTAGTCGATTGCGAAACTGCGTTTCGCAATCGAGGACTCGCGCTGATCGCACGCGCCCCACGGGGGACGGGGCGCGTTTGGTCGGCGCGAGGGCTCGCGCCGCTCGCCTCAGGGTGTTTTTGCCGCGGCAAAGCCGCGTCAAAAACGATTTGGTAACCCTTCGGGGCGATGGACGAAGCATTCTCTCGACTTTCGCAATCGCTGCTAAATTAACCAAAAGGCAGTCATGACGGTTGAAAGGCCCCGCAAAATTTCGCGCCCGCAGGCGCGAAATGAACTGAAATCCCTTTTTCTGACGACATGCGCGTCAGAAAAATACCTTACGCGAAGCGAACGTGCGATTTGTCCGCGAACGCGGACAAATCGTGCGCTGAGCGGAGCGAAAAACCCCTCAAAAAAGCGGCGAAGCCGCTTTTTTGACGCTCTTCTCGGCGGCGTCCCCTTTCGCTTCCCGGGTTCCCGCCCGCGTTCGGAAGCTACTCATGTCGGCCGCGCCTCTATCAGACTGATCTATTTGGTCACCGCCAGTATAATCCCATATTTCCGGCTGTCAAGGTCGTTTTTCCCAAGTTTGACACGTTGGACAAGCGCTGCGGCGGGGCGGGGCGGGGGTTGGTCATTCCGCACAAAAGCCCAGACGCAGCAGCCGCGCGAGCATCTGCCCCCAGCTGACGTGCGCCACGTCCTCGCCCGCCAGGATCGGCAGCGCGGCGACGGTGCCGCCCGCCGCGTCGGTGACGCGCAGCTCGCCCAGGCGGTCCCCCGCCGCGACGGGGGCGGGCACGGACTCGGGCAGGGCGAGGGTCTGGGACAGCCCGGCGGCGCGGGACTTTTCGAGCAGGAGCGTGTTGTCCTCCGTCAGCACGGGCTGGACGGCGCGCCGCTCGCCCAGCGTGACGGGCAGGGGCGCGAGCGCCTCCTCCGGGTGGACGGTGACGAGCGTCCAGCCCGCGAAGCCGTAGTCCAGCAGGGCGCGGACGTCGGCGGTGCGCTCGTCCGGCGTGCGCTCCTTGAGCACGACGGCGATGAGCTCCATGCCGCCGCGCTCGGCGGTGGCGCTGATGCAGTAGCCCGCCGCGTCGGTGGACCCGGTTTTCAGCCCGGTCACGCCCTCGTAGGAGCGCAGCAGCTTGTTCGTGTTGACCAGCATGGACGCGCCGTCGCGCAGGGAGTCCATCCAGATCGTCGTGAACTGCTTGACGTCGGGGTGGCGCAGCAGCAGCTCGCGCGACATGAGCGCGATGTCGTGGGCGGAGGTGACGTGTCCCTCGGCGGGGAGGCCGCAGGCGTTGACGAAGTGGGTGTCGTTCATGCCCAGCTCGGCGGCGCGCGCGTTCATGCGGTCCACGAAGGCGTCCTCGCTGCCGGCGAGATGCTCGCCCAGGGCGACGGCGGCGTCGTTCCCGGACACGACGCACACCGCCTTGAGCAGGTCGCGCACGGTCATGCGCTCACCCTCGCGCAGCCAGATCTGACTGCCGCCCATGGCGGCGGCGTGGGCGCTGGCGGTGACCGTGTCGTCGTAGTCCAGCGTTCCGGCGTCGATTGCCTCCATCGTCAGCAGCACGGTCATGATCTTGGTGACGCTGGCGGGCTCGCGGGGCGCGTGCTCGTCCTTGGCGAAGAGGACGGCACCGGTGGTTTTCTCCATCAGCAGCGCGCTGGGCGCGGCGACCTCGGGCGCGGCGTGGGCGTTGACGCACAGCGCCGCCGCGCACAGCAGCAGGGGCAGCATACGTTTCATGGCGATCCCTCCAAATTGCGGGCGGAGGCGGGCGTTTTGCGGCCCCCGCCGGATGCGTTCGCAAAAATATATGCCCGCGCCGGAAAAAATATGCGTAATTTTCCTTGCAAAGCGGGGAGGAATCTGTTATAATGCCTTTTGTTCGCAGGGTTGGTATATCGGTATTACAGCGGCTTCCCAAGCCGTTAAGGCGGGTTCGACTCCCGTACCCTGCTCCAAAGAGAAAGCGGTCGCTCCCCGCAGGGGGAGCGACCGCTTTTCCCGCACCCTCACCCCTGCGGGGGGCCTTTTTCCTTTCTTTGTTTTGTTTGGTTTTATTTTTGTCGTTAGGTTTCATCTTATTGTTTCGTTTTCTTCACAGGAGTTTCCGCCTGCGGGCGGAGTGACTTTTTGCACCGTTGCGCCAGCCGCTTCTCGCTGCCCTTCGGTTGCGACAAGCGGGGCGCTGCCTCGAAATTCGCTCGCTTCATCCGCCTCCGGCGGCGCTTCGCTCATTTCCACCGCCGAAAAAGTCACCAAAAAGCCGCTTGAACCTACGGTTCAAGACTCCCTT
>CAMKFK010000117.1 GCA_946411835.1 uncultured Clostridia bacterium | reverse complement strand
GACAATTTCTCTCTTGACCGCGTCTTTGCGCAAAAGTAAATGCTGTCGCCGTGTTCGCGCTCTGACCCGCCGCACAACGCAAGCAGCAGCCAGACATAGGGCGCGGTGATGCAGGTGGAGATGGAAAAGCAGGCCATTGCCGCGTAGCACAGAAGACCCGCGCCGCATATCGCGCAGCACGGCTCATCCGCCCGCCGGAAGCAGCGGACCAGCGCCGCGCCCAGCAGCCCAAGATACGCCGCCAGCGCCGGCGCGCCCTGATTGACGAGGATGTTGAGGTACTCGTTGTGCGCCGCCGTCACGTCCGAGGGCACGACGCGGTCGGGCAGGTACCACGGGAACGGCTCCACGCCCCGCAGCCCCAGCGTGTCCGGACCGCCCCCAAGCAGCGGGCGCTCCCGCACCAGCGGCAGACAGTCCCGCCAGATGCGCAGCCGTTCCGCGCCGAAGGAGGGATCGAAGCGCCCGTGCAGCAGCGCGTGCGCCTGCGTCAGCGTCTGATTGTTCCCCGTATAATTAAAAACGAAAATCACGAGCAGCAGGCTCAGCCCCGCCGAGGTCAGCAGCATGGCGCGGCGCTTTCCCGGAGCCAGCAGCGCCATGCCCCACAGGAGGGTAAAGACGACGCCCAGACGCGCCGCCGACACGTCCAGCCGCCAGAGCACCCACGCGGCGAGCGCGGCGGCGGGCGCAAGCGTCCACAGCCGCAGCCGAAGCGCCGCGAAGCCCAGCACGCACGCGGCAAGCGCCAGCAGAAAGGCGGTGAAGTCAACGTTGCCGGAGGTCCCGGCGTAGAAGCCGAGATACGCCCCATCGCCGTCGTAGTAAGTAAGCCCCGCCGGATAGAGCGCGAGGGGGTTGTGTCCCCCCAGCTGCACGAGCGTCAGGTCGCAGCAGAGCGTCGTCGCCGCCGCCGTACCGTACAGCAGCCGCCGGTCGGGGCGCAGGTCGCGCGAGAGCAGCAGGAAGCACGCCGCGTACAGCGCCAGCGTCACCAGCCCGTCCCGACGGGAGCCGCCAAGCAGCGTCGCCGCGCCGTAGGGAGAGCAGACGGCGGAGAGCGCGGAGAAGCCAAAATACGCCGCCGCGCAAAGCCGCGCCGCCGTCGACCGGAGGCTCCCGCCGCCCCGCGCGAAGCACATGACCGCAAGATACGACAGCGTCAGCGCGATAAAGCTGTGATACTTCCCCTCCATCATCCGCTCGTAGCCGCCGCAGGGCAAAAAGAGATAATGCACCAGCAGCAGCGCGGCGGCGTAACCCGTTGAAACGCGCGCGCGGTCCGGTCTTTGCATCATGGACGCCCCCTTTTTTCAACATTTTTTGACATCCGGGAACTTTTTGCAAATTCTGTCCATCCAAATGGGAAGGGTAATTGAATGAGTTAACAATTTGTGAACAAAATCGACAAGCTAATGGTTTTCCATGCCTAAATGTGTCCCTTTACAAGTTTGGTGTATGCTTTTGATTCCCATTTTTTGTATTTTAATTATGAAATTAGACTACTTAGACTCGATTTGTTAACAGTTTCGTAACTCATTCAATTACCGTATCCAAATGGGCGGAACGACTTGACATAACACCCACATTTCTTGTAGAATAGAGCGGAATAAGCCACAGGGAGGACAAAGCGGTGGACGGACGTCGCATCAATCACACCGAGAGGAACACCAACCCTCTCTTTATTCTGTTTCTCAGCCTGGTCGCAGCGGTAATCATCCTGCTGATCGTCACGGTCGTCATGGGCGCGATGCTGGGCAAAGCGAACAAGAATCTCAACACCGTGGAGGCGAAGGTGCGGGAGCTCGAAGAGACCGTCGAGCAGCTGGAGGTCGCTCTGGAAGCGGAGCGGAACAAAATCGACCTTGAGACCGAACCGTCGGCGGAGCCGGAGAACGACGGCGCCGCGTCCGCGCCGCAGAACGAGACGGAGCCCATTCCGGCAGAGGCGGAGGAACCGGTTCAGCAGCCCGCGCAGGAGCCGGTTCAGCAGCCCGCGCAGGAGCCGGAAAAGCAGCCGGAAACCCAGCCCTCCGCCTCCTGGCTTGACCTCTCCGGTCACAGTGAGCTCGCGGTCAAGCCGTCGACTCTGCTCAGCGGCTACCAGAAGTATTACACCACCGAGGGTGTCAATGTGCGCAGCGGCCCGGGCACGGGGTACAAGGTCATCACGAAGGTGAATCGCGGCGAAACGGTGCAGGTCGCGGCGCGCGAGAGCGGTTGGAGCTTCGTCAAGTACGGCAGCAAGTTTGGCTGGATTCGCTCGGATTATCTGAGCAAAACCGCACCCGCGCCGAAGACCTCCTCGACCACCACGCGCACGGAGGCGACCTCCGGCAGCCTCAAGAAGAGCTGATCGGCATCCGGAAAACCCGATAAAACAGGCGGTTCGTCGGAACCGCCTGTTTTTTTGCCGGATCAAGCGTGGGGAATGGCACATTCGGTTTTGTGTCCGCAGTAGTTGCAGTCGTTGGTCGGGTCGCAGGCGATGGCCGCGCCCAGATAGGCGCGCAGCGCGTCGTCCGCCGCGTCGGCGGCCGCCTCCGCGAGCAGCAGCCCCTCGGCGGTGAGCGCAGCGCGCTCCTCCTCCGTCGGCGCGGGAATCAGCAGCACGTCCACGCCGCGCCGTTCGAGCAGCGATTGCGCCTCCCCCGGCGCGACCGGCTCGGTGACGCGCCGGGTCACGCGCCCGTGATCGTCCTCATAGAAGCGCACGGCGTCGCACTCCGTCAACCCCGCGCAAAGCCCGTCGCCCCGGACGGGAACGGCAATCCTCACGGTGGTCTCCTCCTTGTAGTCAGATTTACAGTCCGATCATACCACATGTCCAGGCGAATTTCAACGGTGGAGCAAGATACGATTTGTGCATTTTGCCCTTGCTTTTTTTCGCAAAAGCGTCTAGAATACGAAACTCAGAACGCAAAAGCGTTCTGCGATGAAAAGAAAGGAAGCGCTGAATAAAGCGGCGTGCACGGATTGGCGAGCAGATTTGTTGCCAATCAAGGGCGAAAACCGCAGGAATCCTTTGTGTCTTTCAAGGTTTTCGCAACGAAGAGCGGCTGCAAATATGCCGTCAAGACGTGTGCGGGGATTTGCTCAGCGCTTCCGAAAGCAAAGAAGGAAGATCGTATTCATGACAGCATTATTCAATGTCGCGTTTGCCCTGCTGGCCGGGCTGATGATGACCCGTCTGTTCAGCAAATGGCGCCTGCCGGATGTGACGGCGTTCCTTGTCGCGGGCGTGCTGATCGGGCCTTTTGTGCTGGGGCGCGCCGGTATCCCCGGCCTCGGCTTCCCCAGCTATGACGACGTGGCGGCGCTGAGCGTCCTCTCCAACGTCGCCATGGGCTTCATCGCCTTCTCCATCGGCGACGAATTTCGTCTGGAATCGCTGCGCAGGACCGGGCGTCAGGCGCTCATCATCGGCGTGGCGCAGGCGCTGATCGCCTGTCTGCTGGTGGACGCCGCGCTGCTGCTGTTCCACCTGGCCCGCCCCGACCTGATCTCCGCGCCCGCCGCAATCACGCTTGGCGCCATCGCCACCGCCACCGCCCCCGCCGCGACGCTGATGGTCGTGCGCCAGTACAAGGCAAAGGGCGAACTGACGAGCCTGCTGCTGCCCATCGTCGCGCTGGACGACGCGGTGGGGCTGATTGCGTTCGCCGTGTCCTTCGGCATCGCGCGCGCCATGCTCTCCGGCTCCGTCAGTCTGTTGAGCGTGATCCTTGAGCCGCTGCTGGAGATCGTGCTCTCGCTGCTGCTGGGCGCGGCGGCGGGCCTGCTGCTCACGGAGCTGGAGCGGATGTTCCACTCCAACACCAACCGCACGTCCATGACCATCGCGTTCGTGCTTCTCACGGTCAGCCTCTCGTCGCTGCGGTTCCAGCTCGGCGGCGTAAACTTCGGCTTCTCGTCGCTGCTGGTGTGCATGATGCTCGGCACAGTGTTCTGCAACCTCTCCCCGCTCTCCGACGATCTGATGGGGCGCGCCGACCGCTGGTCGCAGCCGCTGCTGGCGGTGTTCTTTGTCGTCAGCGGCGCGGAGCTGCAATTGGAGGTCTTCTCCCAGCCCATGCTGGTGCTCATCGGCGTGGTGTATATCCTCTTCCGCTCGCTGGGCAAATACTTCGGCGCGGCGTTCTCCGCGCGCATTGCGCAGTGCAGCCCCAAGGTCGTCAAATATCTCGGCGTCACGCTGCTGCCGCAGGCGGGCGTCGCGCTGGGCATGTGCGTCACGGCGCGCCAGCTCGGCGAGACGGACGGGATGCTCGTGCGCAACATCATCCTCTTTTCCGTGCTGGTGTATGAGCTGGTCGGCCCGCTGATGACCAAGGAGGCGCTCATGGCCGCAGGCGAGATCGCCGCAAAGCCCGCCGAGGTGCTCAACCGCCGCGAGCGCGCCCTTGCCGCCGCCGCGCCGAAGGAGCTCGCCATGCGCCGCGAGGCAAAGCGCAAGGCAAAATCAAAGCAATAACACGATACTCTCGTTATTTGGTTTTATTGTATCGTTAGCTTTTCTTCACAGGAGTTTCCGCCTGCGGGCGGAGTGACTTTTTCGGCGGCGAAAAAGTCACCAAAAAGCCGCTTGAACCTACGGTTCAAGACTCCCTTTTGGGGATGCGTGCGAGATTTCATCTGATTTGATGGGTTGTACGAATGGAATATACGCTGTTTTCGT
>CAMKFK010000116.1 GCA_946411835.1 uncultured Clostridia bacterium | reverse complement strand
TCAAGAGCTGTCGCTACATCTTGTGTTATGCTGAGTTAACCCGATACGCATATTTATATTTGCGACCTCAGCGTCAGCACGTTGATCCTGTTCAAGGAGCAGAGCCATCCCGGTCGCTGCATCGTGGCGTACAAGGATCACGTCGGCGAGATCGTGGAGATCAGCGACGCAGAGCGCGACGCTTTCTTTGCCGACGTAAACCGCGCGGCAAAGGCGATCCATGCGGCGTTCCACCCGGACAAGCTCAACTACGGCGCTTACGGCGACACGGGCCGCCACCTGCACATGCACCTCGTCCCCAAGTACCGGGACGGCTACGAGTGGGGCGGCGTGTTCGAGATGAACCCCGGCAGAACAAAGCTCACGGACGCCGAATACGCCGAGATGATCGAAAAGCTCAAGGCGAACCTGTAATAGACTTTCGTATAAAATCCGCATAAATAAATTGAGGTCAGGAGCCCGTTTGCGGGCTCCTGACCTCTTTGTGCCGGGTCAGAAAAACTGCTGGAAGAGGAAACTATAGGAGGAGGGGAGATCAATCAAAACGCGGAGGTTGCAAAGTAGCGCTGCAGCGCGGTCAGGTCGAGACCGTTGACAACACCGTCGCTGTTGATATCGGCGCCGGCGCCGACCGTGATGCCTTCGCCGTTCATGCCGATGTAGTTGCGCAGGCGAACGAGATCGCTGGCTGCCACCTTGCCGTCGCTGTTGGCGTCGCCGACGAGGTATGCATTGCCGGTGGCGGAGGCGCCGGCGGCGTAGTCCTCAATGCTGTCCTGCGCGGCGGCGGCGAGAACCGTCACCTTGACCGTGGGATCGAACGCGGCGCCGGGGACGGCGGAGAAGCACAGCGTGATGGCGGCGGAATCACCGGCGTCAATGTCCTTGTTGAGGACCAGATTGATGTCGCCGGGCTGCCAATCGACTCCCTGGACGTCCTTGAGCACCAGGCTATCGTCATACTCGAGACCGAGAACGACAGCGCCGACGTCCTCGACCGCCTTGACGTCAACCTGGACGCTGATGGTGTTCACCTCGCCCATGCTGGCAGGGCCGACCTCGAGCGCAACGGCGTGGGTGATGGAGACCAGCGTCTCGCGCGGGTTGTCGTAGGAGTAGCGATAGATCGGATAGTTGTTGTCCGCGTCGGCAGTAACCGCGCCGTACTGGACGAGGGAGCCGTCATAGCCGTTGGAGTCGTTGACGTCCGGCTCGCAAATCGCCGCGATGACGTTGGCGGCGAGCTGATCCATCGGGATGGCATACGCGCCGTTCTCGAAGGTCACGGCCTCCTCGTCCCGCAGGCCCGCCTCAAAGCCGACGCTGCGGTTGTTGTAGCGGAACGGCCCGACATAATAGTACTGCTGGAGGGGGGCGGAGGAGCCCGGTTCGAGCTTATAATACTCAGCGCCCTGGTTGTCCATGATGTAGAGGATCGTGTCAATGTTCTCCGCGTCGGCGGGGATGACATACGCGGTGGGACGCGGACGGCCGCGAACGATGGTGTCGTTCATGGGGAGGGCGCGGCCCTCATTGTACACGATCTCATCACCGGCGAGGGTGTAGGTGTAGGAATCCACGACGTAAGGCGTGACGGTCCTGCCGGAGGCCTGCTGATAGAGCGCGTAGACCTTGCTCTCGTCATAGGTCTTGCCGCTCTCGATCAGCTTCGCGCGCGCCTCGGCGACGGTCTCCCTGATGGTGTCGGCGTGCTCGGCGGTGTACTTGAGGTAGCCGGTGACGGCGACCTCCTGAGAGCGGACGCGGCGCTCGAAGTTGTTCTTGCCCGCGCCAATGCCGCGCGTCTCGACCAGGAAGGACAGGCAGTCAAACAGACCGAAGTAGCAGCGGCCGATGGGCGGATTGGTGGTCCAGCCGGTGCCGCCGTAGTGGTTGACACGCAGACCGGCGTCCTGCTCCTCCTCAAACACGAAGCCGGACATTTCCAGCGCGAGGGCGTTGCAGTCGGGATCGTTGTTCAGGGAGCTGGCGGGGGTGGTCTGGATGTCGTCCGCATTGCTCATGCGGCCGTTCGCCGTGCTGTAGCCGTAGTAGGTGAACTCATGCGTGTCGATGACGACCTCAGTCTTGAACAGACGCCACGCGGTGTGCAGCTGGGCAAGCTCCGCCGCCTTGAGCGAGGTGTGGTCGCGGTTCATGTCAAAGCCGTCGTAGGTGGCGCGGGAGAACAGATAGGAGCCGTCCGGGTTGATGCGCGGGACGATGATGACGTTGATATCGTCCAGCAGCGCCTGGTACTCGGCCTTGTCGATAAAGTCGTCAATGATGACGAGGGAGCCTTCACCGGCGGCGGGCTCGTTGGGGTGGATCTGGGACTGATACCAGACGTTCGCCTTGCCGTCCGCCGTGACGATGGCGGCGGCCTCCTCCAGCGTTGCACCGGCGGGGATGGCGTCCTTCGTCACGATGATGAGCGGCAGATCGAAGTGATAGTTCGGCGTCTCGCCGGCGGAGTAGAGATACATGAAGTCGCACTTGCCGGCGCGGTCCTGCACGAACGCCATCATCTCATCCTGTGAGGTGAACTCGTTCTGCGCGTCGGTGCCGTCGAACGCGGGGGTCTTGTAGCCCTGCGGCTCAATCGTAAAGTGCTCAAGAATCTCGTCCGTCCAGTTGGTGAGGGTGGCGTCGCGGGAGTCCATCACATAGGAATCGGGCGCGAGCTCCGGCTTGTAGGTGGGCTCGAAGCCGTTTCCGGCGACCTTGCCGCCCTCGGCGGTCAGGGCCTTACCGTTTGCAATGTCCTCTTCCGTGACGTTGAAGAGCTTCAGGATGGTGTAATAGCCCTCGCCGCGAACATAGTAGCAGTAGGTGCCGGCCTCGTCGGGCATGACGGCGACAGCCGTATTGCCGGACTTGACGACAGCGCCGGCGTCCTTAAGCGTGCCGTTTTTCACGAGGTTCTCGACAACAATGCTCGAGGACGTGGGCAGTCCCTTGTAGATGCTGATCGTGATTTCGGGGTCGACGCCATACGTATCTTCGGGAAGGGTAATAATCAGCGCGCCGGTTTTTGCGAACGTGGTCGTGACGGCAAGGGACAGAACCATCGTGAATGCAAGAACCAGGCTCAGTACTCTGCTTGTCGCTTTTTTTATGTTGGTTTCTCCTTCCGATTCAAATCTATGCCGTGGAAGTGTCTGCTGCGTCAATCGTCCTCCTTTAGTTCAATCTACAACAGAAGTTAATAAAATAAACACCTCTCTCAGCATATTATCATTATAGACTGGCATAATGCTTCTGTCAATTTGGCAATTATGACCAAAATGTAAAAGCTGTTCCGGAAAAAAGGGATCACGCGGGATCGTCCTCGGTCATGCCCTTCAGCTCCGAGACGGCGAGCGGAACGCAGACCAACGCGGACAGCACATCCGCCGCCGCCTGCGTCAGCTCCAGTCCGGCCAGCCCGAACAGACGGGGCAGGGTGAGGATCAGCGGGATGAAGAAGAGACCGCTGCGGGCGGAGGCGGTGATCGACGCTTTGACGCCCCGCCCGATGGATTGGAGCATCATGTTCGACAGCACAATGCAGGCGAGCAGCGGCAACGCCGCCGCCTGCGCGCGCAGCGCCGCCGCGCCGACGGCGACGACGGCGGGATCGTCGCGGAAGAAGGCGATGATCTTTGGCGCGCAGGTCAGGCAGAACAGCGACATCGCCGCAAGGAACAGCGTTCCGTACTTCACGCAGAAGACCCAGCCCTCGCGCACGCGGGTTTTCTTGCCTGCGCCGTAGTTGAAGGCGCACACGGGCTGGTAGCCCTGCCCGAAGCCGATGAGCGCGCTGGAGACGAACATCGTCACCCGCGTCGTGACGCTCATGCCCGCGATGGCTGCGTCGCCGTATCCCCCCGCCGCGCGGTTGAGCAGCACGGTTGCGACAGCGGTCAGCCCCTGCCGCACGAGGGCGGGCGCGCCGCCGTTGACGATCTCGGCAAGAAAATGGGCGTTGAACCGCACGTTCCGCAGGCGCGGACGGACGTTCGCGCCGCGCGCGCTGCCGACAAGCAGCACGAGAAAGCTGACGATCTGCCCGCAGACTGTGGCGATGGCGGCGCCCCTGACGTCCAGATGGAAGCCGAGAATGAGCAGCGGGTCGAGCGCAATGTTCAGGATTGCGCCGCTGAGCAGGCCGAACATGGCATACATCGCGCTGCCCTGATAGCGCAGCTGGTTGTTCAGCACGAACTGTCCCATGACAAAGGGCGCGCCGAGGCAAATGATCCGCAGATACGCGCAGGTTGCGTCCACGGTTGCCCCGGACGCGCCGAGGAAGGCGACGATTGCGCGGAGGCGGCGGATGGCGAGCGCCGCCGTGACGACGCCGAGGATCAGCGAGAGCGCCAGCCCCGTCGCCGCCATCTCCTCCGCCTCGCGCTGGCGCTGTGCGCCCAGCATTCGCGAGAGGTAGTTGCCCGAGCCCTGACCGCAGAAGAAACCCAACGCCTGAATGATTGCCATGACGGAGAAAGCAAGCCCCACGGCGGCGGTCGCCTCCGTGGAAATGCGGCCGACGAAGAAGGTGTCCGCCGCGTTGTACAGCGCCGTCACCAGCATGCTGACGATGGTGGGCACGGAGAGGCGCAGGATCAGCTTCGGCACCGGCGTTTGTGTCAGGTCACGGTAGCGTGCGCTCCCGGCGGTTTCCTGTGTCTGAGGCATGGCGCGTCCTTTCTTCCGCCGTGTGCGTTTTTTCTGTTGCGTCCGGCGGCGTTATCTATTATAATTATGCGTATCGGGTTAACTCAGCATAACACAAGATGTAGCGACAGCTCTTGA
>CAMKFK010000115.1 GCA_946411835.1 uncultured Clostridia bacterium | reverse complement strand
CAATTTCTCTCTTGACCGCGTCTTTGCGCAAAAGTAAATGCTGTCGCCGTGCGCGCCCGTCGACGCGGGGATAAGAAACGCTTGAAACCGCGCGGGCGTTCCGATATACTGTTATCAGCTTTTACGAGGAAGTGAGACGATGAATCGGTATCAGCAGGCAGTCGCTCTCTGGCAGCGGAAGCAGATCACGAACGACGCGGAGCTTGCCGAGGCGCTGAACGGGCACAGCATCGCGTTCGCCTATCATTCCGGCAAGCTCGAAAACGAGCGGATCACCTATCGCGACACACGCGAAATCTTCGAGCACGACGGTGTGACCGCCTATACCGGCGATCTGCGGACGCTGTTTGAGATCCGCAACGCGAAGGACGCAAACGAGCTGCTGCTCTCCGCGTTCGCCGCGCGCCGCCCGCTCGACGAGGCGCTGGTGAAGGAGTTCCAGTACCGCCTGACGCAGAACACCTACGACACGCGGCGCTGGCAGCTCGGCGAGCGTCCGGGCGAGTACAAGAAGCATGACTACGTGACCGGCAGGGCGGAGATCGGCGCACCGCCGGAGGATGTGCGCGCGGAGGTGTCCGAGCTGCTCTCGGAGCTGGACGGCATTCCTGCGGAGAAGGCGCTGACCGCCGCCGCGTACTTCCACGTCAAGTTTGAAAACATCCATCCCTTCGCGGACGGAAACGGGCGCACGGGACGCCTTGCCATGAACTACCTGCTGCTTTGCAGCGGGCACCCTCCCGTCATCATCCACGAGGAGGACCGCGCCGGCTACTACGCCGCGCTGGAGGCGTGGGACGAGCGGCAGGAGCTGGCGCCGATGCTCCGATTCCTGCAGGAGCAGACGGCAAAGACGTGGGAAAAGCAGCTCGCGCGCGCCGAACGCAGGCGCGGCAATCCGGGGCCATAGCAGCATACACGACAAGCGCGGGCATTTGCGCCTGCGCTTGCTTGGCAAAACCGATACCATTCGGCTGCGATTTTTGATTACAATTTTCAATTGGCCTCACATTTGGCGCGGCGCGGCGCAAATTGCAGTGGATTTTTTGCGAAAATGTGGTACAATACTGTCTGCTGATACGCAACAAAGGAAGATCGAGATATGGAATTTACCGCAAACGACAAAAAGAACGTCGCCATCGAGACGAGCACCGGCTCCTATGACCGCTGCGCCATCCGGACCCACTTCATCCAGATCGGCGAGGATTACTGCGCCCTGGTCGAGCGCTACGTCAAGCCCCTCTGGCAGGAGGGCGACCTGCTCGCCATCAGCGAGAAGATCGTCTCGCTGTGCCAGAAGAACGTGGTCTACCGCAAGGACATGAAGATATCGCGTCTGGCGCGCTTTCTCAGCCGCTTCGCCACCCAGCACAACGCGGCGGGCATCGGCGTGGGCGACGTGTACAAGATGCAGTTCGCCATCGACCGCGTGGGCGCGTGGCGGGTGCTGTGGGCGGCGATCTGCGGCGGCTTTTGCAAGCTGATCGGCAAAAAGGGCGTCTTCTACGACATGGTGGGCGACGAGGTGCGCGGGCTGGACGGCTTTTATCCGGACGTGTTCCCCGTCTACGGCGAGTTCGGCATCCCCCTGCCGGAGGACCCCTGCGGCGCGTGCAACGAGATCCGCGCGAAGACCGGCGTCGAGACGATCATCATCGACGCGAACGACTTCACGCGCGACATCCTGGGCAAAAGCGACGGCGTGACGCTGACGGACGAGCAGCTCTGCGAGATCATCCGCGACAACCCCGCCGGGCAGGACGACCAGTGCACCCCGTTCATCCTGATCCGCAAGACGTCGTAATCGTCGGAAAAGGCAAGCCTTTATTTCGTCGGCAAAGGCTTCGCTTTTGCCGACGAGGGGGGCTCCGCTACTCGCACGATTTTTCCGCATACTGCGGAGAAAGCGCACGAGTCCCCCATTGCGCCTTTTCCGCTTCCCCAAGATTCTTGACAAATGCAGCTGTTAAAGATATAGTTGCAATTGTACAATTGTGAAAGCAAACAACAGGAAGCCTTTATTTGACGTAGGGAGTTGACGATATGCTGTTAAGCAGCAAAGAGATTAGACGCTATTCTGTTGAATCAGACGTCAAAATGATACAACCTTTTTCGGAAGATCAGCTTCAAAGCGCCTCTTACGACGTCAGTCTTTCCGGCTCAATCGTTCAGCTTGTCAATATGGGGAAGCCCATCGACCCGACTAGCGATGTAGATTTGGCGGAGATGTATACAAAGATTGAAATAGAGGGTGACGGATATGTATTGTCGCCGGGAGAGTTTGTTCTGGTCAAGCTGACAGAAAAGATATGTCTGCCAGACAACGTGTCCGCACATATCCGTCCGCGAACGCGCTTTACGAGAAGCGGTATTCTGATTGCGGATCAGCATTGCAATCCGGCCTATGAAGGCGTTCTTCAATTGGGCGTTTATAATTCCGGTTCCACGCCTTTTATCCTCAAGAAAAATGTGCGCATCGCCCAGCTTGTTTTTGAGGAGCTGAAATCCGTGCCGGATGAGGTCAAGCTCTACAAGAACAAACCGAATGCGGCGTATAACCAGGAAAACGAATTTAGAGGTTCAAAGTTTGCCGAGGCAAGCTGGTCTCAGAATGGGCAACAGCTATATCGGGATGTTCTGTCGTCTCTTAAGGGGGACAGCGGGACATGAGCAGACCGAAGAATATGCTTGACACGATTGTCGCAGCCTATGTCGAAACGTTCAGAAAAGGGCGCTATATCGACCAAGCGGAAATGGATCAGATCATCGAAAGCTTAAAAAAGCAGGTATTAGATGACGCGGTTCCTCTTTTTGAGGAAACGGAATTGGAAAAGGCAAGAAAAGATATAGAGCTTGAGGTGCGGGCATACAGGAAAAAACTGCTGCATAAATTAACCGTTTCCATCATCATTGAGACAATCTTTATCGCGTTTATTGTTGGGCTGATTGTCAATCAGGTCACGAATCTGATACCGGATCGATTTGGGATTTGGGTCATAATTGTTGGTATGCTTATATGTGTGTTGTTTGTGAGCCTGCTTGTGAGCGGACAAGAAAAGTGACAAAAATGAATGATCGAAAGCTATATATTGGTCGGGAATACAGGCATTTTAAGGGGAGAACCTACCGCGTTTTAGGCGTTGCGACCCATTCGGAAACATCTGAAAAGATGGTTGTTTATCAGGCGCAGTATGGAGAGCGGCGGATATTTGTCCGTCCATATAAAATGTTCATGGAGAAACTCGATACCAGCCAATATCCGAATGCGAGCCAGGTATATCGGTTTGAGCTGCTCGACAAGTGATGTGTGGGAGGTTTTGCCTGCATTCCATGCAAGCTCGGTTGTCGGGAAAAACCCGGCAATTGAGCTTGTAATCATAAAGAAAAGCGCAAGATCGGACGGCTCCCGTCATACGACCTTGCGCTTCATTTTACATTTTTTTCACAGCGTCGCCGGCTCGAAGGCGAGGAACTTGTCCTCGGCGCGGGCGCGGGCGCACAGCTCCGCGAGCGTGCCCTCGTACCGCGTGCCGCCGATGTAGCCCGCGCCGGAGAGCAGCGTCGGGTCGTAGACCAGCGCGCGGGAGAAGTACGCCCCGCCCGGGCGCGCACTCGCGGCGGCGATGGCCTGGATGTCGCGCACCACGGCGTCCGCCGTCGGCACGCCGCCGGCGCCCTGGCCGTAGAGCTTGATCTCGCCCGCCTTGTCGCCGCGCAGCGTGAACAGGTTGAAGTTCGCGGGGACGTGCGCCTCCAGCGCGTCCAGCGGCAGCACCACCGGCGCGACGCCGATGGCGTAGCGCTCGCCCCGGCGGACGGAGAGACCGAAGAGCTTGACCGTCTTGCCCGCTGCGGCGAACCCGTCCAAAATGCCGCGGGTCAGGCGCTGGATGCCGCACACGGGAAACTCGTCCGTACAGTAGCACCGGTAGGCGGTGTTGGAGAGGATGATGATCTTGTTTTTCACGTCGAAGCCGCTGAGGTCGGCGGTGGGGTCCGCCTCGGCGTAGCCCAGGCGCTGCGCCTCGCGCAGGGCGGGCGCGAAGTCCGCGCCCTCGCGGTTCATCCTGTCGATGATGAAGTTGGTCGTGCCGTTCATGATGCCGTAGACCGCTTCGAGCTCGTTGGTCTGCGCGAGCTTGAGCGTCTCGGCGACGTTGGGGATCGTGCCGCCGCAGGCGGCCTCGTAGCGCAGGCAAAGCCCCCCGCGCTCCGCCAGCTCGACGAGCTCGCGGAAGCCGAAGCACAGCGCCGCCTTGTTCACCGTGACGACGTGCTTGCCCGCCTCGAGCGCCAGCTTCATATATTCATAGGAGGGGTGCGTGCCCGGCAGGATGTCGCACACGAGCTCGACCTCGGGGTCGTTCATGATCCGGCTGACGTCGGCGGTCATTTTCGGCGCGGTGGCAAGCTCCGGACGCTCCAGGATCCACCGCAGCTCGTGCTCGGCGGAGGCCTCCAGCGTGGCGCAGACGTGCCGCCCGATCACGCCGTGGCCCAATACTGCAATTCGCATGGCGTCGGTTCCTTTCTCGTTTGTGATTTGTCCGCTCCGTATCATATCATTTTTTTCGGCGAAACGCAACCGAAAAAGTCGGGAATCCTGTACGCCCTTCTCCGTCAGCAGATATCATTCCCGCCATTATATTATGTATGTTACCGCTGCGCTTCGGGCGTCAGCAAATCAAACAAGAACAGCTCCCCGTTGTTTTGCCTGTGAACGCGGTGATATTCCCGGATGCTATCGACCAGCTTTTTCGGGTCTTCAAAGTACTTTTCTATGAATGCCCGTGTCTTCACGTTTTTGTGTCCAAGCTCCTCTATACCACGGCGACAGCATTTACTTTTGCGCAAAGACGCGGTCAAGAGAGAAATTGTC
>CAMKFK010000114.1 GCA_946411835.1 uncultured Clostridia bacterium | reverse complement strand
GCTACGGTAGCCGCGCATATCTTGTGGGCGGCTGACTAAAGCCGATACGCATAAATATAAATGCCGAACTGGTCCAGCAGCTCGCCGCGCATACAGTAAGCGCAATTCTGATCTTTCATTTTGCTCATCCTCCTTTGTCAATAGATGTTTTGAACAAATTTTTCACTCTTAAATTGTGTATTCGGTATAATTTTGGTCTTGATTTTTCACGTCCAGCAGCGTATGATACCACCAATCTCAGCAAGAAAGGAAGCGAAAACCATGAGTGATCTGTACGAAAACGCCAGTCGTTTTCCCAATCTCCTCGAGGACAAGGACTTCGTGGTCTACTCCTGGACCTTGCCCTTCGCCAGATTCTGAGGCGGAATGAGGCAAACACTCTTAAAAAATCAGCCGACAGGCTACAATTGAACGTCCCTCCCTCGCGGGAGGGACGTTTTCGTTTGTTTACAGGACGACGCCGTCCTTAAAGATGGAAATCTCACGCGCGCCGTGCTGCTCGGCGCGGGTCTTTTCGCCGGAGGCGACGGCGAGGACGTAGTCCAGCAGGCGGTCGCCCGCCGCGTCAAGGCTCTCGCCCTCGGCTACCGTCCCGGCGTTGAAATCGATCCAGTTGCCCTTCTTTTCGTAAAGGGCCGTGTTGGTCGAAATCTTGACGGTGGGCGCGGGCGCGCCGAAGGGGGTGCCGCGCCCGGTGGTGAACAGGATGATGTGCGCGCCCGCAGCCGTCAGCGCCGTGGAGGCGACCAGATCGTTGCCCGGCGCGCTGAGCAGGCTCAGGCCCTTGGCCCTGACCGCGTCGCCATAGGCGAGCACGTCCACAATTTGCGCGCTGCCGCCCTTCTGGACGCAGCCGCAGGACTTGTCCTCCAGCGTCGTGATGCCGCCCGCCTTGTTGCCGGGGCTGGGATTTTCGTAGACCACCTGCCCGTGGCTGACGAAGTAGTCCTTGAAGCCGTTGACCATACCAACGGCGCGCTCAAAGACCGCGCGGCTCTCACAGCGGGAGAAGAGGATGTTCTCCGCGCCGAACATCTCCGGCACCTCGGTCAGCACCGTGGAGCCGCCGAGGGCGACCAGACGGTCGGAAAAGCGACCGACGGTCGGGTTCGCGGTGATGCCGGACAGACCGTCGGATCCGCCGCACTTGAGGCCGACCACCAGCTCGGACGCCGGGATCGGCTCGCGCCTGAACCGTCCGGCGTAGTCCGCCAGCTCGCGCAGCAGCGCGGAGCCTGCCTCCAGCTCGTCCTCGACCTGCTGGCAGACGAGGAACTTGACGCGCGCATCGTCCCATTCGCCCAGCTCCGCCTTGAACTGCTCCTGCGTCAGGTTCTCGCAGCCCAGCGACAGCACCAGCACGCCGCCCGCGTTGGGATGGCGCACCAGCGCGGCAAGCAGCTTGCGCGTCTGCGCGTGGTCGCCGCCCATCTGACTGCACCCGAAGGGGTGCGGGAAGGTGTACAGCCCGTCGATGCTGCCGCCGACGAGGTGCTGGTTCTCCCGCACCAGCGCCGCCGCGATGTTGTTCACGCAGCCGACGGTGGGGATAATCCACAGCTCGTTGCGCACGGCGGCGCGCCCGTCGGCGCGGCGGTAGCCGTTGAAGGTTCTGGGCGCGACCTGCGGCAGCGGGTAGGTCTTGTGGTCATAGACGTAGTCCGCGCTTTCGGACAGACCCGTGCGAACATTGTGGACGTGCACCCACTGCCCCGGCGCGATAGCCTCCTTGGCAAGCCCGATGGGGTTGCCGTACTTGACAACGGGCGTATCCTTGGCGATGGCGCACAGCGCGAGCTTGTGCCCGCGCGCGACGTCCTCCGCCGCGACGACGGTCTCGCCGTCCACGACGACCGTCTCGCCCCGTTTGACGTCCGCCAGCGCAACGGCAACGTTGTCGCCGGGGTGTATCTTGATGACCTTCATCACAGGCACTCCTTCATGGCGTCGTACATACCGACAGCGTCAATGCGCGCGAGGTCGGCGGCGACCGCGTCGGTGAAGCCGGGGATGGCGGCAAGCGCGCCGCCCCACATCTGCTCGTTGCCGACGACGGCGGCGGCAAGCGTCCCGGCGTCGTCTCCGGCGTGCGCCTTGAAGAAGTCCAGCACCCAGGCGTCGTCCCGCACCGCGTCGCCCGCTTTGCAGTAGAAAGCGATGTACGCGGCGAAGGAGAAGGTCAGGCACTTGGGCAGCGTTCCGGTGCGCTTGACGTACTCAGTGACGCTGGGCATGACGCGGGCCTTCCACTTGGCGGTGGAGTTGAGCGCGATGTCAGTCAGCCGATGGTCGATGTACGGATTGTTGAAGCGGTCGATGACCGCGCCGGCAAAGGCCTCCAGCTCGTCCTTGGGCAGGTCGAGGGTCGGGATGATCTCGTCGAAAAGGGTCTTGTTCAGGAAGCCGCGCACCACGTCGTCCTCCATGCACGCGCGGACAATCTGCTTGCCCGCGAGATACGCGCCGAGCACCATCGAGGTGTGCGCGCCGTTGAGGATGCGCACCTTGCGCTGCTTATAGGGCGTCACATCGTCCACGAGCTGGATCGGCAGACCCGCCTTCTCGAAGGGCAGCTCGTCCTTGATGGACTGCGGGCCCTCGATGACCCAGGCGGCGAAAACCTCGCCCGTGTCGATCAGCTTGTCCTCGTAACCCCACTTCTCGCAGAGGGCGGGGGCCTCCGCCTTCGCGCCGCCGGTGACGATGCGATCCACCAGCGTGGAGCAGATGAGATTCTCATGGTCCACCCACGCGGCAAACTCGCGCTCAAGCCCCCAAAGGTCGATGTACTGCCTGACGCACTTCTTCAGCTCGTCGCCATTGTGGTCGATCAGCTCGCAGGACAGGACGATGAAGCCCTTGCCGCCCAGCTCCCAGCGCCTGTGCAGGAACGCGGTCAGCTTCGCCGGAAACGCGGAGGGCGGCGCATCGTCAAACTTGCAGGCGGGATCGAACGCGATGCCCGCCTCGGTGGTGTTGGAGATGATGAAGCGCAGGTCGGGATTCTTCGCGCAGTCCAGCAGAACGTCCCAGTCGCGCTTGGGATCGAGGCAGCGGGAGGCGCAGGAGACCACGCGGGTGCGCTCCACGCTCTGCCCATCCTCGCGCCCGCGCAGGATGAGCGTGTACAGTCCGTCCTGCTCGGTATAGAGGTCGGCGGACTCCGGATGGCCGCCGCGCGGCTGCACCAACACGACCTTGGCGTCAAAGCCCGCCTTTTCGTTCATCTGGTCGATGAAATCCTCGGCAAAGGCGCGCAGAAAGTTGCCCTCGCCGAATTGAAGCACGCGCTCCGGCGCGTTTTTGAGGAGATAGCCCTGATACCCCTGCTGTTCGAGGGTCTGATATGTCAGCTTTTTCATGTTTTTCCTCACAGTCCGAAATAGCGCTTGGCGTTGGTGTAGCTCACGCCCTCGACAATGCGGCGCAGCGCGGCGTCGTCGTTGGGGTACTCGCCGTTCTCGACCCAAGAACCGACAAGGTTGCAGAGGATACGGCGGAAGTAGTCGTGACGGGCGTAGCTGAGGAAGGAGCGGGAGTCGGTCAGCATTCCGACGAAGTTGCCGAGCAGGCCGAGGTTGGCAAGGGAACGCATTTGGTTCTCCATGCCGCTTTTGGTGTCCATGAACCACCATGCGGAGCCGAGCTGGAGCTTGCCCGGCACCTCGGCGCCCTGGAAGCAGCCGAGCATTGTGCCCAGCATATCGTTGTCCACACCGTTGAGGGAGTAAAGGATGGTCTTGGGGCACTCGCCGGTCATGTCCAGCGCGGAGAGGAACTGTGCAATCTGAACGCCGCAGCTCGTCTGCGCGATCATGTCGAAGCCGGTGTCGGGACCGAGCTTGGCGTACATCCGCTCGTTGGCGTTGCGGTAACAGGAGTAGTGGAGCTGCATGGCGACGTCAAGGCGGTGGTACGCCCGGCCGAGGCACAGAAGGACGGCGGTCTGGTACTGCTCCGCTTCCTCGACGGTGATCTCCTGGCCCTTGAGCGCCTTGGCGTAGACGGCGTTGACCTGCTCCGGCGCGGCGGGACGGTACGGAATGTAGTCAAGCCCGTGGTCACTGGCGCGGCAGCCCAGCTTGGCGAAGAACGTCAGGCGCTCGACCAGCGCGTCACAAACGTCGCCGACGGTCAGCAGGCCGTCCTTGCCGACGCTTTTGGCGAGCTTGCCGATGTACTCGACAAAGCCGGGCTTGTTGATGTTGATCGCCTTGTCGGGACGGAAGGACGGACAGACCTTGACCGTGATATCGGGATCGGCGGCAATTTTCTCGTGCCATTCGAGGCTGTCCACGGGATCGTCGGTCGTGCCGACCATGGCGACGTTCGCCTTTTCGATGATGCCGCGCACCGTGAGGGACGGGTCGTTTTGCAGCTTGTCGTTGCAGAAGTCCCAGCACTCCCTGGCGGTTTCCGGCGTCAGGGGCTTGTCGTAGCCGAAGAACTGGCGCAGCTCGAGGTTGCACCAATGGTACATCGGGTTGCCGATGGCAAGCTGGAGCGCCTTCACAAATTTCTCAAAGCGCTCGAACGCGGGCTTGTCTCCGGTGACATACTCCTCGGCCACGCCGTTGGAGCGCATGACGCGCCACTTGTAATGGTCGCCGAAGTAGCTGCCGTCGGGGTTTTTGCCGCCCAGCCAGACCTCCACAAGGTTGTTGAAGCGGCGGTTCTCGTAAATCTCGCGTGGGGAGATGTGGCAGTGGTAGTCGATCAGCGGCTGCTTTTCCGAATAATCGTGGAACAGATGCTTGGCGGTGCCGGTTTCCAGCAGGAAATCCTTGTCCATAAAGGCTTTCATACGACTCTCCTTTTTTGAAAATACCCCGCCCCGCAATCGCAATGTCAAGAAGATAACAGAATCGAGCAAACATCGAGCGCCACCCTTTCGCG
>CAMKFK010000113.1 GCA_946411835.1 uncultured Clostridia bacterium | reverse complement strand
CCTCGCGGACCGCCTTCTCGATATCCTCCTTGCTCATGTTGGAGGACGCGGTGATTGTGATGTGCTGCTCCTGCCCGGTGCCCAGGTCCTTGGCGCTGACGTTGACGATGCCGTTGGCGTCGATGTCGAACGTGACCTCGATCTGCGGGACGCCGCGCCGCGCGGGGGCGATCCCGTCAAGATGGAAGCGGCCGAGGCTCTTGTTCGCCGCCGCCATCTCGCGCTCGCCCTGGAGGACGTTGACCTCGACGCTGGTCTGGTTGTCGGCGGCGGTGGAGAAGATCTGGCTCTTCTTGACGGGGATGGTGGTGTTGCGCTCGATGAGGCGCGTGCACACGCCGCCCATCGTCTCGATGCCGAGGGAGAGGGGGGTCACGTCCAGCAGCAGCAGACCCTTCACGTCGCCGGTGAGGACGCCCGCCTGCAGCGCCGCGCCCATGGCGACGCATTCGTCCGGATTGATGCCCTTGAACGGGTCCTTGCCGGTGAAGCTCTTCACGGCGTCCTGCACGGCGGGGATGCGGCTCGAACCGCCGACCATCAGCACCTTCGCGAGGTCGCCCGCCTTGAGACCGGCGTCGCTCATCGCCTGGCGCACGGGGCCCATCGTCGCCTCGACGAGGTGGGCGGTGAGCTCGTTGAACTTCGCGCGCGTGAGCGTCACGTCCAGATGCTTGGGGCCGGTGGCGTCCGCCGTGATATAGGGCAGGTTGATGTTGGACGTGGTGACGCCGGAGAGCTCGATCTTCGCCTTCTCCGCCGCCTCCTTCAGGCGCTGCATCGCGACCTTGTCCCCCGAGAGATCCACGCCGTCGCTGCGCTTGAACTCGTCCACCAGCCATTTCATGATGCACTCGTCAAAATCGTCGCCGCCGAGGCGGTTGTTGCCCGCCGTGGCGAGGACTTCGATCACGCCGTCGTCGATATCGAGGATGGACACGTCGAACGTGCCGCCGCCGAGATCGTAGACCATGATCTTCTGGCTCTGCTCCTTGTCCACGCCGTAGGCGAGGGCGGCGGCGGTGGGCTCGTTGATGATGCGCTTGACCTCGAGTCCGGCGATCTTTCCGGCGTCCTTGGTCGCCTGGCGCTGGGAGTCGGTGAAGTACGCCGGCACGGTGATGACCGCCTCGGTGACGGTCCCGCCCAGATAGCTCTCGGCGTCCGCCTTGAGCTTGGCGAGGATCATGGCGCTGATCTCCTGCGGGGTGTAGCGCTTGTCGCCGATGGCGACGCGGTGGTCGGTGCCCATCTCGCGCTTGATGCTGCTGATGGTGCGGTCGGGGTTGGTGATGGCCTGGCGCTTGGCGACCTGGCCGACCATGCGCTCGCCGGTCTTGCTGAACGCGACGACGGACGGCGTGGTGCGGTTCCCCTCCGCGTTCGCGATGACGACCGCCTCGCCTCCCTCCATCACGGCGACGCAGGAATTCGTGGTACCCAGGTCGATTCCGATGACTTTAGACATAATAACTGCCTCCTGTATAGCTCCGAATGTTATTTGATGATTGAAAACGGCATCAGTTCGCCACCTTCACGATGGCGAACCGCAGCACCCTGTCGCCGAGCAGGAAGCCCTGCTGCAACACCTCGACCACCGTGCTCTCGGGGACGGTCTCGTCCTCGATGTGCATGACGGCGTTGTGCTTCTCGGGGTCGAAGGGCTGACCCGCCGCGTCGATGGGCGTGACGCCCAGGGCGGCGAGACTCTCCTTGAACTGCGCGAGGATCATTTCCAGCCCCTTGCGGTGGGGGGAATCCTCGTCCCCGTACTGCGCGAGCGCGCGCTCTAAGTTGTCGTAGACCGGGAGCAGCGCGGTGAGCGTGTCGATCTTCGCGTCGGCGTAGACGCTCTCCTTCTCCCGGGCGGTGCGCTTGCGGTAGTTGTCGTACTCGGCGGCGAGGCGCAGGAATTTGTCCTGCTGCGCGCTCAGCTGCCCCGCCAGCGCCTCCAGCTTCTCCATCTGCTCGCGCGTGACGGTGAAGGTTTCGGGCTCCGCGGCGGTTTCCTGCGGCTGCGCGTCCGCCGTCTCCTCCTCCGGCGCGGGGACGTTTTTCTCTTCTGCCATGTGTGTTCGCTCCTGTCTAATCTTGCTTTGCGCCGTCCGGCAGGCCCTTGCCGAACAGCTTGCTCAGGCTTTCGGCAAAGTACGCCAGCCGCGCGGTGACGGTGGCGTAATCCATGCGCGTCGGGCCGACCACGCCCACCAGCCCGCGCATCCCGTCGCCGATGTCGTAGCTGGCGACGACGACGCTCGTGTCGCGCAGGGCGGCGTCCACGTTCTCCGGGCCGATGAGCACCTGCACGGGCGCGTCCCCCTCCGGGACGGGGAGCTGCTCCTTGTTGTCCACGAGGAAGGTCATCAGCTCGTGCGCGCGGTCCATGTCGCGATACTCCGGCATGGTGAGGATGCGGCTGGCGCCGGTGGTCTCCACGTCGCGGCGCGCCGCCTCGTCGAGCGTCTGCGCCGCGAACTCGACCGTCTTCGACACGACGAGGAACAGCGCCGGGGCCAGCTGCTTGCCCACGCTCAGCAGGCGCGCGCTCATCTCCTCGCGGGACTTGCCCGCGAAGTGGGCGTTGAGCAGGTGCTTCAAACCGTCCAGCCGCGCGGCGTCAAAGGGCAGCGCCGTCTGACAGAGCTGGCTGCGGACGTTTTTGTCCCCGGTCATGACCACGGCGATGAAGCTCCGCTCGTCCACGCCCAGCAGCTCAAAGCGCTCGACGGTCAGCGCGCGGTTGCCGCGCTTGACGCTGTAGGCGGGGTAGTTGACGATGGAGGAGACGAGCTGCCCCGCGTTCGCCACGGCGCCGGCGGCGTCGGTCAGGCGGCCGCGCAGGGTCTCGTCGATATGCTCCGCCTCGTCGGCGGAGACGGCGCGGCGCTCCATCAGCTCGTTGACGTAGAGCCGGTAGCCCTGCGGCGTGGGCGCGCGCCCGGCGGAGGTGTGCGGCTGCTCCAGATAGCCCAGCTCGCACAGCTCCGCGAATTCGTTGCGCACGGTGGCGGAGCTGACGCCCAGCTCCCGCGCGAGCAGCTTTGAGCCGACGGGCTCCGCGCTCTCGATGTAATGCTCCACGACCGCCTTCAGTATTTGCTTTTTGCGCTCGCTCAATTCCATCGCTGTTTCGTTCCTTTAGCACTCCGTTCCTCCGAGTGCTAAGCGGAGTGTACCACCGCCCCCGCAGAATGTCAATACTTTCCCTGTAAACGATTTATGAACGGTTCCTTGAACGCAAGAATCAGCGGTCGGCTCCAAAAAGAATAAATGATCGGCATTTGCGGCATAATATGCAGACAGCAACGAAAAACTTGTTGCTATCTTCCATGATGTGTGTTATTATATCAAATATAGTTAGTATTAACGAAAACAACGTAGTTACGGAGGTTTTGATATGAGGCTGTTAAAAATCCGGGCGGAAGGTCTGCCGTTATACAAAAACCCCTTTGAGGTTTCGTTTTTTGCCATGCAGCGGGTGGAAAGCAGCCATCTGGATGCGGTTTCCAACCTGTTTGGCAGCATCTATGTCAACAAGGCCGAGGCTTTTACGGGGATCAACGCCTCGGGGAAAACGACGGCGCTGAATGTTGTCGCGTTTGTTTTCCTGCTGTTGAAGGGGCTTCCTTTGAACATTGACATCGTTCCCCGGATTTTGAGGGAAAACCAGGCGGCGGTTTTCGACGTCGATTTCTTTGCTGGCGGTAGGCTGTATCATCTCAAAAGCAAGATCATCAAGGAAAAGAACGCAAGCGGAGAGGCCGAGGTAAGGATTCTCGAGGAAAAGCTGTGGGAAAAAGCCGCGACCGGCAGGGTCAGCAAGCGCAATCTGCTTGACTTTGAATCGGCGCGCCTTTCGGATGAGCGCACGGACGATAAAAAATATCTCTCGAGTGATGTGAGCATTGCGATTGCCCTGAGCAAGGCGGATCGGGATGATGAGGTTGCCACCTATTTGTCCGTCTTTGCTCCGACAGACATCTTTATTCCCAACGATTCCGTTCCCTCGGAAATCATATCCCTGCTCGACCCGACCATCGAGTATATCAAGGAGGAATCGGTCAACGAGAAGTCGATCATCCGGCTAAAGTTTTTTGGGCAGGACGAGCTGACGCTGACGAATCGCACGGATCTCAGATTCTATCTGTCGTCCGGCACCTTAAAGGGCGTAACAATTTTCTCGCAGGCGATCGAGGTGCTGAAGCACGGCGGTTATCTGTTTCTGGACGAAATTGAAAACAGCTTTAACCGCGAGCTGGTCGTGTCCCTGCTGAGACTGTTTTTGGACGGGCAAACGAACCCAAAGGGAGCGGTGATCGTCTTCTCGACGCACTATGCCGAGCTGCTGGATGAGCTGGCAAGAAACGACTCCATTTTCATCACCAAAAACAGCGAGCGGCTGACCGTTGACAACTTGAATGATCTGTTGATACAAAAGGGGCTGAATCGAAACGACTTAAAGCGAAGCGATGTGTATCAAAGCAACATCCTGGGCGGCACCGCGCCGAAATATAACGCCCTCGACGCCCTGCGCAAAAGCATCGTGGAGCGTATGGAGGCTTAAATGAAAGTCAAAGAGACGGTCGACGCAATCAAAAGCGCGAAGCATATCGCGCTCATCTGCGAGGGCGGCGCGGAAACGGCGATCATGGACATTCTTCTGAAGAGTAATTTGCTGGTATTTACGCGGGAGCAGATGATAAACAACCATAAAGTAATTCCGCGCACCTCCGTCGCAGACTTTCAGCGCCGGCATTTGAGGGTAGCCTACGACAAAAAGCTCTATATTTTACGCGTAATTGACTCAAGACGCGAGGGCTTCCGGCTCAAAGTGCCCTACGGTTGTCAAGTGGAGGTTATCAACATCATCACCGCGCCCGAAATCGAAATGCTGGTCATCATCAGCGAAGGAAAACTCAAAGAATATAATAAATCAGGGAAAAAGCCAAGCGATTTCTGTATAGAGGACACGGCGACAGCATTTACTTTCTTAAGCCGACGTGATACTATGTCAACTCAAG
>CAMKFK010000112.1 GCA_946411835.1 uncultured Clostridia bacterium | reverse complement strand
CACCCTCACGCTGAACCGCAACAACGCCTCCGCCCTGCGCAGCGACCTCAGCCGCGTGTATGACGAGACGACGCGCACGAACACCATCAGCGATCCGACAACCATGTCGAAGCGTGTTACCGACGTTGAGACCAATATGTTCCGCAACGTTTGGAGAATGTGACACGCTGACAAATCAGCTCACCGGAAAAGACGAGGTCAGGAGCACCCTTACAGGCTCCTGACCTCGTCTTTTCCTTATGCGTTTTCCTTGCTTTCGAAGGGTTCCGTCTCGCGGAAGAGCATCGTGACGCACCAAAGGCCGGCCAGCCCGACCAGCGTGTAGATCACGCGGCTGACCACGCCCATCTGCCCGCCAAAGAGGAACGCCACCGCGTCAAAGCCAAACAGACCGACGCTGCCCCAGTTGAGCGCGCCGATGATCGCAAGCGTTAACGCAACCTTGTCGATAACCATATTGCTGCCTCCTTTATTGCTGGGTCGCCGACTATTCTGCACATTCAGCCAAATAATTATGCACCCTGACTTTTTTTGAGAAAATTTGTCAAATCCATTGAAACCGTTCCGCAACTATTGTATATTGTTATTGTACAATATACATTGGAGGAAAACACGATGAACGAGAAATTCAACAATCTTGGTTTTTATCCCGCCGATATCCTGCTGCCGAGGGACGCGGACATGACCCGTTGGGCGGTGGTCGCCTGCGACCAATTCACCTCCGAGCCGGAGTACTGGGAGGCTGCCGATGCGCTCGTGGGGGACGCGCCCTCGACCCTGCGCCTGATCCTGCCCGAGGCGGAGCTGAAGGCCCCCGACGTGGAGGACAAGATCGCCGCCATCAACGCCACGATGGAGGATTATCTCCGCCGCGACCTGTTCCGGACGCTGAAGGATTCGCTCATCTACGTCGAGCGTACCCAGTCCGACGGGCGTGTGCGTCACGGCGTCGTCGGCAAGGTCGATCTCGACGCTTACGACTTCACACCCGGCAGCGGCGCGCTCATCCGCGCAAGCGAGGGTACGGTGCTCGAGCGCATTCCGCCCCGCGCCAAGGTGCGCCGCAACGCGCCTGTCGAGTTGCCGCATGTCATGCTGCTCATTGACGATCCGGACAAGACCGTCATCGAGCCGCTGACCGCGCAGGCCGCCGGTATGGAGCCGATTTACGACTTCGAGCTGATGGCGGGCGGCGGTCACATCCGGGGCTGGCAGCTCACCGACGCCCAGCTTGACGCTGTCGCCGACGCGCTGGGCGCGCTGTGCTCGGACGAGGCGATGCAGAAGAAGTACGGCGTCACCGGCGCGGCGCCGCTGCTGTTCGTCGTGGGCGACGGCAACCATTCCCTCGCAACCGCGAAGGCGTGCCGCGTTGAGCAGGGCGACGCGAACCCGCTCGCACGTTACGCCCTCGTCGAGTTCGTGAACAATCATGACGACGCGCTGCAATTCGAGCCGATCCACCGCGTCCTGTTCGGCGTGGATGCAGACGATTTTATTGCGGCGTTCAAGCGCTACTACCCCAACGCCTACGAGGGCAGGGGCGAGGGACACGTCATTGAGGTCGCCGGCGCGGGCTGCGACGGGTATCTCACCGTGCCCGACCCGAAGGTGCAGCTCGCCGTCGGTACGCTGCAGGCCTTCCTCGACGACTATCTCAAGACCCACGACGCCGAGGTGGACTACATCCACGGCGACGACGTGACCCGTCAGCTGGGACGGAAGCCCGGCAACCTCGGCCTGCTGCTGCCCGCCATGGGGAAGGAGCAGCTGTTCAAGACGGTGCTCGCCGACGGTGTGCTTCCGCGCAAAACCTTCTCGATGGGTTACGCGCAGGACAAACGCTACTACATCGAGGCGCGTAAGATTCGATGAACCGCGTGACCTTGTCGGCTTACGCCAAGCTGAACCTGACGCTGGACATCCTGCGCAAGCGTCCCGACGGGTACCACGACGTGCAAATGGTCATGCAGAGCGTCTCCCTGCACGACGATGTGACCGTTGCGCTGACCGACGGCGCGGAGATTGCCTGCCGCTGCGGCGATATCCCGGGCGACGAAAGCAACCTCGCCGTCAAGGCGGCGCGCGCGTTCTTCGACGCGGCGGGCGTCGCACCGTGCGGGCTGGACATTGAGATCGTCAAGCGTATTCCGGCGCAGGCGGGCATGGCGGGCGGCAGCACGGACGGCGCGGCGGTGCTGCGCGCCCTGCGTGCGCTGCTCGCCCCCGAGCTGACGGACGCGGAGCTACTGCGCATCGGCGCGGACGTCGGCAGCGACGTGCCGTACTGTGTGCGCGGCGGCACGGCGCTGGCGGAGGGACGGGGCGAACGCTTGACGTTTCTTCCGCAAGCGCCTTGCCTTTACACTGTGCTCTGCAAGCCGGATTTTGCCATTTCCACGCCGATGCTGTTCTCCCGCGTGCGGCTCGACGCGCTCAGCAATCGCCCCGACACGGCGGGGATGCTCGCGGCGCTGCAAGCGGGCGACGCCGTCGGCGTCCTGGCGCGGGTGCGCAACGTGTTCGAGGATGTGCTGCCGGAGAGCTGCGGCGAGGTTTTTGCCATCAAGTCCCGGCTTCTTGCCCTCGGCGCGGAGGCGGCGGCGATGACCGGCAGCGGCCCCACGGTGTTTGGGCTCTTCCGCGACGAGGCGGCGGCGCGCGCGGCGTATGAGGCGCTGTCGGCGGAATATCGGCAAACCGATCTGGCACAATTTGTATAATTGAACGCAAAACCGTCCATACTGAGAGCACTCTTTCGGAATGGACGGTTTTGCTATGAAAAAATGGGAGCTCGCGCTGCTTGTCGCCGTCGCCGCGACGGTTCTGTATTGCGCCATGCCGCTGCCGCGCTGGTGGACGGCGGCGTTTTCGCCCCTGTGCGACGGCATCCTCACCGGCGAGGCGGACGGCGCGGGGCTCGTCCTGCGCTCCAGGCTGTGGGAGCTGGTGACGAACGCGCTTTCCTGACCCAGGCGTCCCATACGCTTGACACCCCGCCGTGTTTCGACACGAGAGAGGCACATTTTGAAAATTATGTGTTGTATAGTACAGCGAATTGTGATACAATAACTAAACAAAGCATTACGACGCTGCTGGCGGCAAAAGACGTCTTTTGCTATGTTTTGCTTCGCAAAACATAATGGGTATTCAAGATGCCGGAACACGCGGCGGCGGCGCGGCGAATGTAACGATATCTTATTTCTGTTTTAGGAGGCGGTACGATGAGAATGAGGAAACAGAAACGGGCGGTTGTCGCCATGCTGCTTTGCATTGCGCTCGCGGCGCCCCTTTTGCCGCTGAACGTTTTTGCGGCAGAAAACACGACCTATCGTGTCGTTTGGAAAAATGATGACGGTACCGTTTTGGAAACCGACGCTGCGGTAACAGAAGGGGAGATACCAAATTTTGGCGGCGCGCTTCCCACGAAAGCTGCGGCAGGTTCCAAATACTACACTTTTGCGGGCTGGTCGCCTGCGCTGGGGGCCATCAGCAGCGATATGACCTATACCGCCACGTTTCACGAGACGGACCGCAGGGTGTACGACGGCATGGAGATCGGCATGCGTGATCCCGACGCAGACTTGCTGCATCTGGCGATCATGACGGATCCGCACGTTCCGTATACCAGCGCCTGGGGCAGCTTCAACGGGAAACTATGTGCGGACGTCTATGCGAACCGGCTTCAGGACGCGATCAATCGCGGCGCGGAGGCGGTGCTTGTGACGGGTGATCTCACGGCGGAAAGCCGTCAAAGCGAGTATGACCTGTATCATGAAACGGTGGCCGGGTTCGCGGACAGGCTTGAGATCATCGAATCCATCGGAAATCATGAGCACAGATATGAGGGCGGCGGCGCTGCAAACCGAAGGAACCAGCTCAAGAATATTTTCGCTCCGCGGTGGCGCGCCAACATGGATACGGGGCTGTATTTCTCGCAGTGGGTGGGCAATACGCACATCATTGCGCTTGGAAACGACTACTATGGGCCTAACGGCGGCGGCGCATGGGATCGATCAAAAGGGCAGATGACGACGGCGCAAATCAACTGGTTTGAGAACCTGGTCAAAGAGGATTACAAAAACAACGTAACGACCATCGTGATGTGCCACTGGCCGATCAAAGATACGACGCAGGGCTCAGGTGAGCAATGGTCGACCCTCACGAGCGAACAGAGGGTCAAGGACATCGTATCCACCTATGATAACGTGATCTTGTTCTCCGGGCACACGCACGGCAATGTGGGGGCAGAGCTGCCCGTCTATCGCTCCGAATCCGGCGGAATGTTTGTGCACGCGGGAAGAATCCGCAATGCCCCGCCGGTGTATGTTACGATGGACGAAGTGGCGACGACGGACGGCTCGCGAAAATATGAGCTTCGGTACATATTCGCAAATTCCGTCTCAGAGACCTTTACGTTCCAACATAAAGAAAAGAATACGATCTATTACGTTGAGACGACCGCCGTGTATATGGCGGACGGCAGCTGCTTTAACCTGGACGCCTGCTATGACGCCGAGGAGGAGGTTTATCGCCTCCCGTCCGGCTGCGCCATCGACGCGCTGGGCACCACCGTCCTCGCGGACGACGCAAAC
This sequence comes from uncultured Clostridia bacterium, assembly GCA_946411835.1. Lineage (GTDB taxonomy): Bacteria > Bacillota > Clostridia > Oscillospirales > Oscillospiraceae > Hominicoprocola. The sequence continues at coordinate 449 of CAMKFK010000112.1, read as the reverse complement.
AACGCCGTCACGGTCGACCTCACCGGCGGCGCCGCCGTGAACGTGACGGCGGACGGGGCGGGCACGGTCGTCGCCATGGGGGAGAAGGAGCTCTTCGCCGGCGCTGGAACGACCGTGTTGATTGCTCCGGTGGGCGCGGTCTCCCTGAACCACGGCACGGAAAACCAGATCGACTATTCGCCCAACGGCGCGTACATCACCTACAGCGGCGTCCCCGGGGGCTTCTGGTACGTGGTCCCGAAGCCCTACGACGAACTCAGCGCCGAGCAGAGGTCCGCCCTGAAATCCTTTGGGCTGTAATAGGCGGCGCCGTAAGCAGGGCAGGCAGGGAACAAAAAACGCACAGCAAAAACACGCGGGGGACGGAGTGATCCGTTCCCCCTTTTCCATATTCCGGCCACGGCGACAGCATTTACTTTTGCGCAAAGACGCGGTCAAGAGAGAAATTG
>CAMKFK010000111.1 GCA_946411835.1 uncultured Clostridia bacterium | reverse complement strand
AAGGTTCTAATCGTGTAAATCATTATCGTAATTACAGGGTTCAGAAAAGCCCGTGGGAACAACGTGCCGCTCGTCGGACAGCAGGAACCCGAAACCTATTGCATCGTCGGCAACGTCATCGACCGCCAGCCGGAGAACGGCGGCAACGGCAAGGGGTATCAGGCGGACTTGGCGTACACGCTGACCGCCACGGATCACCATGCCGTGTTCTGCCGCCAGCGCGTCGATACATTCAAAGACGATGATGTCGCTTCGACGGAGAGCGCGCGGCAGTATAAGGACGCCACCGACCTCGTCATGCAGGAGACCGTCGGCGCGCTGACCAGCAGCGATTACAAGGGTCCAAACAACCAATACGTCTCGCAGGACAAGTGCATCGTGGAGGAGGTGCAGCTCATCCGCCGCCTCACGCCGCTGGAATGTGAGAGGCTCCAGGGCTTCCCCGATGGTTGGACGGACATCCCCGGCGCGTCGGACTCCGCGCGGTACAAGGCACTCGGCAACAGCGTTGCCATCCCCTGCGTGGAGTATATCATGCGCGGCATCGCCCTTGCCATGGGCGCGGCATGACCATGTTCGTTTTGCTTCGTTTCGAGCCTTGTCTTTCGTTGCTTATCGTGAATAGCTTTCCGCGATGCGCTTTGGTATGCTTGCTTTGCAAAATCAGAAAGGAGGACACCCCTCAATGGAGGAGATCAAGGAGAAGACCAAGAACCTCTGCGCCCATATCCCCGTGACCCTGCATGACCGCGTGCGGGAGGCGCAGCAGAGAAGCGGCATGACGCTCAACGAGTACATGACCCGGCTCATCACGGAATACTACGAAAGGACGGAAGCTATCACCATGAAGGACACGAACACGAGGACGCTGGCGCTCCAGATTCCGGCAGACCTCTTCGACGCGCTCGACCGCTACCTCGCCGAGCACAAGCTCACGAAGAAGGAGTTCATCACCGGCCTCATCCGCAGCGCGCTTGCCGAAGAAACGCCGGATGAAGCATGAATAAAAACCAAAACCAGCGGCCTGCCGTACCAAACGGCGGGTCGCATTCCTCTTTAAGGAGGCAGCCATGTACATCTACCCTGACAATTTAACAGCCAAGGCGCGGCTTTGGCTGTGGGAGCTGCGCGACGTGGCAATCATCGGCGTCGCCGTTCTGCTCTCTGTGTTCGCGCTGGCGCAGACGGGTTCGTTCGCCCTGCTCATCGGCGCGGTGCTGTATGCCTTTCTCACCATCCGCGCGGAGGATGCCAGCGTCCTCGACTTCCTGCGTTTTGCCGCGCGCTTCCTGATCTGGCAGCAGCAATCCTATGAATGGGAGGCTCCATGTGAATAGAAGACAGAAGAAAGAGCTGCGAGAGCGTCAATCGACGCGGCAGCTCATGGACATTGACCGGCTCACCGAACACGGCGTGGCAACGTCAGGCGGCGAGCTGGTTTATTTTTTGATCCGACCCGACAATCTCTCCGTGCTGTCGGACGAAGCGATCCGATCCCGCGTCCATTCATTGATGCAGCTTTTCGGCGGCATGGACGCCGTGTGCCTGCTGGCGCTGAATTCCCGCGAGTCCTTTCAGCCGAACAAGCTGTGGTACCGCACCCTGCTGGAGCGGGAGGACGATCCCGCCGTGCGCAAACTGCTTCAGCAGGATATGGCGCATCTGGACACGATCCAGACCGCGACGGCGACGGCGCGGGAATTCGCCATTGTATGTACCGTAAACGGCAAGGGCGGCGAAAGCGCGGAGACACAGGCGCGGCTTACGGCGGAGGGTATCCGCAATCGCGGCTTCCATGTGAAGATCGCGGGAGAGCAGGACGTCAAGAGGCTGCTTGAGGTCTATTATCAGCAGGATGTGACCACGGAGTATTTTGAGGACTATGACGGCGAGAGGGCGGTGAGCGGCGTTGGCTGATAAGCGGACGAAGAAAAAGCAGAAGAAAAAGAATGGCTGGTTCGCGCCGTTCAAAGCACCGGCTCGAAAGCCAAATGCAGCCGTCGCGCCGCCGCGTCCAAAGAGATTTCTGGATATGCTTGCCCCCGGCGCGGTAAAGTTCAACACCGACCACTACATCCTCGGCAGCTCGTTCCGCGCGGTCTATGCCCTGCGCAGCTATCCGACGAGCACGGACGATCTGGCGCTTCTCCGGCAGCTCGGCGCGAGGAGCGGCGTATCGCTCCATATCTATGTCCGCCGCATCGAGGCCGCCGAGGAGGATCGCATCCTGCGCAACGCGCAGAACAGGAACCTCATGAACCGCAGCGCAGGCGACCTCAAACGGACGGTCACGGCGGAGGCAAATTTGCGGGACGTGGAGGCGCTGATCCGCTCCATGCACAGGAACAACGAACCGCTGGTGCATTGTGCCGTGTTCATCGAGCTGGCGGCGTGGGACTTCAGCGCGCTGCAAAAGCTCCAGGGCGATTTGCTCGGCGAGCTGGCGCGCGCCAAGCTGGGCGCGGACAGGCTCCTGCTTCGGCAGCAGGACGGCTTCCTCGCGGTGAACCCGGCGGGGCGGAATGTGTTCGGCAGCCAGTACGAGCGCGTCCTTCCGGCGTCGTCTGCGGCGAACCTGTACCCGCTCAACTACTCCGGCAAAACAGACCCGCACGGTTATTACATCGGGAAAGACCGCTTCGGCTCGGACGTCATCCTTGACCCTGACCGCCGCGCCGAGGACAAGACCAACAGCAACGTCCTCATCCTCGGCAACTCGGGACAGGGCAAGAGCTATCTGCTCAAGCTCCTGCTGACCAATATCGTCGAGTCCGGCAAGAGCGTGATCTGTCTGGACGCGGAAGGAGAAATGCTTGACCTGTGCGGGAACCTGAACGGATGCTATGTTAATCTGATGAGCGGGCAGTATATCATCAACCCGCTGGAACCGAAGCTGTGGGACGCCGACGGAGAGGAAACCGGCGACGACGCGCCCGCGGCGTTCCGTAAGCAGACCCTGTTAAGTCAGCACATCAGCTTCCTCAAGGATTTCTTCCGCGCCTACAAGGATTTCGGTGACAGGCACATCGACGTGATCGAGCTGATGCTGGAACGGCTGTACCGTGAACGCGGCATGGACGACCGGACGGACTTCTCGGCGTTTCAGCCGGAGGCTTTCCCAATGCTCTCCGACCTCTATACGGTGATGGAAGCCGCGTATGCGCACTACGGCGAGGAAAGAAATCCGATCTATCCGCGAGAGCTGCTGCAAGAGGTGCTGCTGGGGCTTCGCTCCATGTGCGTCGGCGCGGAAAGCCGGTTCTTCAACGGACACACCAATATCACAAGCGACCGGTTCGTCGTGTTCGGCGTCAAGGAGCTGCTGAAAACCAGTGCCAGTCTCCGAAACGCCATGCTGTTCAACGTCCTTTCCTACATGAGCGACAAGCTGCTGACCAGAGGGCGCACCGCCGCCGCGCTGGACGAGCTGTATATCTGGCTGTCCAACCCGATGACCGTGGAGTACATCCGCAACACGCTCAAGCGCGTGCGGAAGAAGGATTCCTCCGTGCTGATGGCATCGCAGAATCTGGAGGATTTCGACCTGCCCGGTGTGCGCGAGCTGACGCGGCCGCTGTTTGCCATCCCCACGCACCAGTTTATCTTCAACTGCGGCGCGATCAACAAGCAGGTCTATATGGACAATCTCCAACTCGAACCGAGCGAATACGAGCTGATCCGCCACCCGCAGAGGGGCGTCTGCCTGTTCAAGTGCGGCGCGGAGCGGTTCCTGCTGGAAGTCCACGCGCCGAAGCACAAGGAGGAGCTGTTCGGCGACGCGGGCGGACGATAGGCAGGCGGGACGGCATTTCCAGATGCCTTTGCGAAACAAAAGCTCCATCTCTCGCGCCTTTGCTTTGTCTCCCGCCTGACAACATCCGCCATTTTCATTTTAACAAAACAGAAACAAAACGCAAACAATCCGCAAACAAAACCCACCTATGATAAGACCATCCTAAAGGAAACAACACCGACGCGGCACACGCCGCGAGAATTTAGAGGAGGCTTTGTCATGAACACCAACATCAATCACAATACCAGAAACAATACCATTTACCTCGTCACCAGCGCCGCGGGCTTTATGGGCGGCATCGTGGTTCGCAAGCTGCTTGCGCGCGGAGAGCGCGTACGTGCCTTCGTTCTAAAGGGCGACCCCGCCGTCAAGTATGTTCCCAAGGAGGCGGAGATCTTCGAGGGCGACGTGTGCGACACGGAATCGCTGGAGCGCTTCTTTACCGTGCCGAAGGACACCGAGACCATTTGCCTGCACATCGCAAGCCTCGTTGCCATGGCCCCGGAGTATAGCCAGAAGGTTATGGACGTGAACGTTGGAGGCTGCCGGAACATTGTCAACTGCTGCGTGGAACACAGCGAATGCAAAAAGCTCGTCTACGTCAGCTCCACCGGCGCGATCCCCGAGCTTCCGAAGGGCCAGAAAATCACCGAGGTCGATCACTTCGACCCGAAACAGGTGCTCGGCTGCTACTCCGAGAGCAAGGCAATCGCCACACAGCTTGTCCTCGATGCCGTGCGCGACTATGAGCTGGATGCCTGTGTTGTGCATCCCACTGGTATCCTCGGCCCCGGCGACAACGCTGTGGGCGAGACCACCGGCACGATCATCCGCATCCTGAACGGCGAGATGCCTGCGGGTATCGCGGGGTCGTTCAACCTCGCCGACGCACGCGACCTCGCGGACGGTATCATCGCAGCGGCGGATAAGGGACGCATGGGCGAGTGCTACATCCTCGGCAACGAGGAGGTCAGCTTCCGCGACTTTGCAAACCTGCTGGCGGAAGAAGCGGGCGTTAAGCCAATGCGCTTGTTCCTGCCAATCTGGGCGGCAAACACCATGGCAAGGATGATGGAGGCGCAGGCGAGGCACAAAGGCACGAAGCCGCTGATGACGACATTCTCCGTCTACAACCTCGCCCGCAACAACGACTTCGATTCGTCCAAGGCAAAGCGGGAGCTGGGCTATACGACCCGATCCTACCGCGAGACCATCCGCGACGAGATCGCGTGGCTCAAGGAGACCGGAAAGATCGCGTCCGGCGCCGTCGCCGCAGCGTAAAAAAAGCGAAAACAGGACAGCGGCACGGCGACAGCATTTACTTTCTTAAGCCGACGTGATACTATGTCAACTCAAG
>CAMKFK010000110.1 GCA_946411835.1 uncultured Clostridia bacterium | reverse complement strand
GCTGCTGGGCAGATTCGAACTGCCGACCTCATCCTTACCAAGGATGCGCTCTACCTACTGAGCTACAGCAGCAAATGGCGACCAAGAAGGGGCTCGAACCCTCGACCTCCGGCGTGACAGGCCGGCGCTCTAACCAACTGAGCTACTTGGCCGTGTGCCGCAGTCGTTTTCAAGACCGAGGGAAATCATAGCATAGGAACACGGGAAATGTCAAGCATTTTTTTGCAAAATGAAAAATTTTTTCTCCCGGCACAATCGGTGGTTTACAAGCGCGCAAAGCTATTATATACTTTTTAGAAAACGTCGGACCGTGCGGGCCGCGCGACGCGAGGGGGAGCCATGAGCAAGGAACAGGTGCTGCGGATGCTGCGGGGCAGCGAGGATTACGTCTCCGGCGAGAGCATCAGCGAAACGCTGGGCATTACGCGCGCGGCGGTATGGAAGGCGGTGGACGCGCTGCGGCGCGAGGGCTACGACGTGGAGTCCCGCAAAAGCCGGGGATACCGTCTCGTCGCCGCGCCCGACCGGCTGGGCGAGACGGAGCTCCGCGCCTGCCTGGGGAACACGAAGCGCGTGGGGAGCGCGCTGCTGTGCTTCGATTGCATCGACTCGACAAACGCCTGCCTCAAGCGGCTCGCGTCTGAGGGCGCGGCGGACGGCACGGTCGCCGTGGCGGACGAGCAGACCGGCGGCCGGGGACGGCGCGGGCGCAGCTTTCAGAGCCCTGCGGGAAAGGGCGTCTACCTCTCCGTACTGCTGCGTCCGCCGGTGGAGCCAAACCGCCTGCTGCCGCTGACGGGCTTCGTCGCGGCGGCGGTGTGCGACGCTGTGGAGCGTGTCGCCGGGGTGCGCCCGCAAATCAAGTGGACGAACGACCTCGTGCTCGGCGGCAAGAAGCTCTGCGGCATCCTGACGGAGCTGAGCGTCGAGGGCGAGAGCGGCGCGCTGCAATACGTCGTGACCGGCATCGGCGTCAATGTGGCGCATACGCGCGAGGACTTTGCCGGGGAGCTGGAAAACGTCGCCACCTCTCTTGCCATCGAGACGGGGCGGAGCGTGTCACGCGCGGCGCTGGCGGCGGCGATGATCGAGGAGCTGGATCGGATGTACGACGCGCTGCTGACGGGCGGCACACAGCGATATCTGGACGCCTACCGCCGCGACTGCCTGACCATCGGGCGCGAGGTGCAGCTGCTCTGGCAGGATACGCGCGAGCAGGTGCGCGCCGTCGGCGTAGACGACGCGCTGGGACTGGAAGTCATCCGCGCGGACGGCTCGCACGACGTGATCCGCACCGGCGAGGTGTCGGTGCGCGGACTGTACGGTTACATCGAGTGAGGTTTCCTATGCTGAAAAACATTCTGGAGCTGTTCGTCACCTTTGCCAGGGTCGGCGTGATGACCTTCGGCGGCGGCTACGCCATGCTGCCCATCCTGCAGCGCGAAATCGTGGAGCGCAAGGGCTGGGCGACGGAGGAGGAGCTGACGGACTATTTCGCCATCGGGCAATGTACGCCCGGCGTCATCGCCGTCAACACCGCGACCTTCATCGGACGCAAGCGCTTCGGCGTAGCCGGCGGCATTTTCGCAACGCTGGGCGTCGTGTTCCCGTCCATCGTCATCATCTCGCTGCTGGCGGGCGTCATCACGCAGTTTTCCGAGCTGATGTGGGTCAAAAACGCCTTCGCGGGCATCCGTGTCTGCGTGTGCGTGCTGATTGCCAACGCCGTCTGGAGGCTTGGAAAGAAGTCGATCATAGACAAGTGGACGGCGGGCATCTTTGCGGCGGTCGCCGTGGGGGCGGTCTTCACGAAGCTCTCGCCGGTGGCGTTCGTGCTGGCGGCGGGCGTGTGCGGCGTTGTGCTGCGGGCGCTGCCGGGGAAGGGAGGCGCGGCGGAATGATCTATCTGCGCCTGTTCTGGGAGTTTTTCAAGGCGGGGCTGTTTGCCGTCGGCGGCGGCATGGCGACGCTGCCGTTCCTCTACGACATCTCCGACCGGACGGGGTGGTTCACCCACGCCCAGCTTGCGGATATGGTGGCGGTGTCCGAGTCCACGCCGGGGCCCATCGGTGTCAACATGGCGACGTATGTGGGCTTTCTCACGAGCGGCGTGGGCGGCGCGGCGGTCGCGACGCTGGGGCTGGTGACGCCGAGCATCGTCATCATCCTCATCATCTCCGCCTTTTTGCAGCGCTTCCGCGACAGCAAGTACGTCAACGCCGCGTTTTACGGTCTGCGTCCCGCGTCCACGGCGATGATTTTCGCCGCGTTGCTTCTGGTGGTGAAGGCGGCGTTTCTGCCGAACGGGCCGGCGCTGCCGGACTGGCGGCTGTTCGCGCTGGCGGCGGTGCTGCTGGTGCTGACGAACCATGTCAAGGCGACGAAGAAGCTGCACCCCATCGTATTCATTGCCGCCTCCGCCGCAGTGGGCGTGGCGCTGAAGCTGGCGGAATAACAAACGACACGGAAAAAGCAGGGAGTGATATGCCCCCTGCTTTGCGTTTATTCGATTGCCGCGATGTGGCTGGCGATGCGCTGCATAATCATGTCCAGCGCCACGAGGTTGTGTCCGCCCTCGAGGACGATGATGTCTGCGTACTTGCGCGTGGGCTCGACAAACTGCTCGTGCATGGGCTTGACCGTGGAGAGGTACTGGTTGATGACGCTCTCGAGCGTCCGCCCGCGATCACGCACGTCGCGCAGCGCGCGGCGCAGGATGCGCACGTCCGCGTCCGTCTCGACGAAGATTTTGATGTCGAGCATCTGGCGCAGCATCGGGTCCTGGAAGATCAGAATGCCCTCCACGATCACGACCTTGGACGGATACACGACCTCAACCTGATCGGTGCGCTGGTGCTCCACATAGGAGTATACCGGCACCTCCACACTCTGCCCCGCCTTGAGCGCGCGCAGATGCTCGATCAGCATCGGCGTGTCAAAGGCGTCGGGATGGTCATAATTGGTTTTGCAGCGCTGCTCGAAGGGGATGTCCTGACGCTTGTAGTAGCTGTCGTGGTGAATGACGGTGACATCCTCGCCAAAGTGCTGCTTGAGGTGCTCGGTCAGCGTGGTCTTGCCCGAGCCGGTGCCGCCGGCGATGCCGATCAACATAACGTCCATGTGCTGCCCTCCTTGGTATCCTGCGTGTCCGGTCCTCTGCCCCGATTATAGGCGCATTCTGTCAAAAAATCAAGGCTGTCAACGTCTTCTTTCGCTGCGGCGTTACGGCTCCGCGCCGCGCGCGGCGCACATCGGCGCGCCGGAGGCGTCCACGAGGAACAGCTTTACCATTCTCGCCCCGCTTGCGACGGGGAACGACACACCGGTTTCCTCCTTCCCTGCGGTCGCCTTCCTCGCCACGCTCAGGAGTCTGCCGTCGCCGTCATAGGCGGCGAAAAGCGCATACCCCGGGTCCGGTGCGTAGACAGACGCGGAGGCGACGCCGCCGGAAACCGTAAGGGCGCTGATCTCCGCCGGGCGGGGCGGCTCCAGCGTAACCGTCGCGCGCACGCTTTCGCCCTTCCACGCCAGCGCGTCGCCGTCCTCGTCCGCCGCATCACGGACGGTCAGGGTAAACGTATGGTCCCCGACCGTGCCGGGCACGGCGGACAGCGTGTAGACCACCAGCGTTTCACCGGCGGGAACCGTCACATTGTTCCCTCTGCTCATCGCGGATATTCTGCCGTCGCCGGTGTTGCTCTGGAAGTTCCTGAACAACGCCTCCTGCCCGTTGGTGATCTCGCGCAGCGTGAACGCCGACGCATCCCACGAGAACCAAAGGTCGTAGTTGGACAGCGTGATCGCCTGCGTGGCCGTCGCCGTCACGGTGACGGTTTCCCCATCCGCAGCGGCGGACAGCTCCACCGGCGCGGCGGCGCCCGCCAGAACATATGTACCGAGCAGCAGGGACAGCAGCGCCGCAAGCCCAAACGTTCTGTATATTCCGCTCATATTCACCTTACCAATCCAGCGTGCGCAGCTCCGCCGAAACCCTCAGCAGCTGGAGGGCGTCGGTGCTGGTCAGCTCGCCGTCGCCGTTGACGTCGCAGATCAGCGCAGACGCTTCGTCAAACTCCCGGTTCCCGGCGGCGCAGCGCAGGACCTGCAGCGCGTCGGTGCTGCTGACCTCACCGTCGCCGGTAAAGTCGCCCTTGACCGCGACGATGATCTCCTCGCTCCCGCTGAACCCCTCCGGCAGCGTGAACGAATAGGTACCGTCGTCGACGGCCGAGGCTTCCAACGCCTGATAGCCGTTCCCGTCGTTGTATAGCACGATGCAGGGCTTCTCCGAGGTCACGGTGAAATCGCCTGCGGCGGGGCTTTCATACTCCACGGTGACGCCCTCGGGCGCGCGGCAGTCGAAATTCTCGGCGCTCAGCGCGGAGACGTCCAGCAGGCCGTCCACGGTATACCCCTTCCACGCCAGCGCGTCGCCGTTCTCGTCCGAGGCGTCAATCACCGTCAGGGCGAAGCCGTAAGAGCCCGGCTCCAAACCGGCGGCGGCGGTCAGGAGGAAGGTCGCCAGCGTCTCTCCCGCCTCGATCGTCACGTTGTTCCCGCTGCTTATCGCCGCGATTGTGCCGGCGGCGACGTTCGGGATGAAGTTGCTGATTCGCTTCTCCTGCCCGTTGGTGATATCGTCCAAGGTGAACAGGGACTTGTCCCAGACGAGCGCCGCGTCGTAGTTGGACAGGGTGATCGGCTCGGTCGTCACCACGGACACGGCGGCGGTCCGCGTCGCCCGGTCATAGCTGCCGGAGAGCGCCAGCGGCACGGCGGAGGGCTTGAGCTTGGCGTCAAAGGTCGCCTTGTAGGTCTCGGGACCGTCGACGGGATGGACCATGGGGTTCCAATCGTTGAACCGGTAGGTCTTGCCCGGCTCGGGGTTCGCCTTGGTGGGCTCCTCCGCCGGCGGAGTCGGCATGGTTCCAACAGGCAGCCACTCCTCCTTCATCGGCGTACCGTCATCGTCCACAAACGTGATCTTGTACTTGTCATCCTTGAACACTGCCTGATAGGTATCGGGACCGGTCACCTTTACGACCTTGTGGTCCCAACCGTTGTTCACGCTCTTGTCCCACACATACGTGGTGTCGTCCGTGGGGGTCTTGGTCGGGTCGTCGCCGGTGTACTTCGGCAGCACGCCCTTCGCCAGCCAGTCGGTCTTGAGCTCCTTG
>CAMKFK010000109.1 GCA_946411835.1 uncultured Clostridia bacterium | reverse complement strand
ATGGTCGCCGAGCCGATTGGCACGACAAACGGTGGGAAGAGCTATTCCCTCACCGCAAACTACAGCAGAGACCCGAAGATGATTAACGATTACGTGACACACGTCATCGAGAAAGGCGCGAAAAGTGTGGTCGCCGAGCCGGTGCGCGTTGGTACCATTGAGAGTTCCGCCAAGAACACGGACTTCGACAGCCAGCAGTACCGTGTCTATTCGCCGGACGGCAAGAGCGTGACGCTGTGCGGCAACGGCGGAGGCGTGGGCGCGAAAACGGGGCTGTATGCAGCTCCTGTTGAGCCTCCACAGGGTATGGCATGGCGGGGCCATGCGTCGCACGGCAACTCATCCAGCTTTGAAATGAGACACGACGGGAAAAGCAACGCGGTTATCGTCGGGCATCAGAATCGTTTAGTTATCACATCACCGGACGGCAAGACGCTTCCGGTTTACGAAGTCCGCGAAGGACTTATCACCATCAAGGGCAAGCAGTACCCCATCAAGCTGCGGGACGGGTGCTACATCATCCGAAAGCTCACCGTCACCGAGTGTAAGCGGCTTCAGACCGTGCCGGAGTGGTACGTTTTCCCCGTCAGCGATTCGCAGGCATACAAGATGCTCGGCAACGGCTGGACGGTGGAGGTCATCATGCACCTGATGCGCCACTTTGACGGCATCACGACCGAGCCGCTGGACGTGCTGAGTATGTACGACGGTATGGCGTGCGGACACATCGCGCTGGACAACCTCGGCGCGGATATCCGCCACTATTGGGCGACGGAGATCGACAAGTTCGCGATCAAGACCGCGACGCACAACTTCCCCGATATCGTGGAGCTGGGCGATGCGTTCCAGGTCAGGGCGGAGGATTGGAGGATAATATGAGCATTGCGAGAAACCGGAGGAGGCGTGACGATGGCTGAATATATCGAGCGGGAAGATATTTTTAATAAAAAAGTCGAAGTTCCACTGTTTGGGAAAATGGTAGAGATGGTGGCAGTCAGCGAAATTGAACGTATTCCTGCCGCTAATGTGCGGCCCGTGCCAGAGGGCGGCATTGGGGAAATGAGCGACGGTTATCACACTTTCAACGGTCTGTATTACCAGCGGATGATCCTTTTTGCCGCCCTAGTAAAGGCACACAAGGACAGGGCATGGAAGTCTCACCGACATGAGGACGGGGAGCTGTGCTTCGGCGGCGGATGGTTTATCGTCGGCATCGACACCCCGGAGGGAAGTTACACCTACCACTACGAGGACAAGGACTGGGATCGTTTTGATTGTCAGGAACTGCTTACGGCAAAACACTGGGACGGGCACACCGAGGAAGACGTGACGCGGCTCTTGTCTTTACCGGATGTGCGGCCTGTGGTGCATGGGCATTGGGTTCGCCCCAAAACTATCAATGGTCGCGTCAAGTGCTTTATTTGCTCCGCTTGCGGAATAGGCCAAGTGTTTCGCACTGATTTTTGCCCTAACTGCGGCGCGGATATGAGGGAGGCGACGACATGAAAACCTTGTATTTCATCGCCGTCGCGTTTGCCTCGGCGAGCGTGTATCTGAACCGCAGGGACGACGCATGGGCGGATCGGTGCCTGTTCCTCGCTTACGGGACGCTGGCGCTGGTCATCGGCGTGATCGGAGGTGCGTTGCTGTGACAAACCACTACGCCAAGAAAGTGCAGGACGACCGCCGCGCGATGCGCAATCGCGGGATGATCATCGGGCAACAGTGGGCAATCGATTTGATGTGCATAAGCCTCCACAGGCTCGGCTGGGGCTACGACCGCGTAAAGCGGCTGCTTGACCAGATGGAGCAGGCGGACAACGAATTTCTTCCGGCGCTGCAGCTCTGCATGGAGCAGGACGTGATGCAGGAGCGCATGGATCGCGAGCTGCGCGACCTTATCAAGGACAATCAGGAGCTGATCCCGTTTGACAAGAGATACCCGGACGTCAAGACGCTGGGCTACGACAAACTGCCAAGGAGGTAAGGGCATGCCGGAGTGGATGATCGATTTTCTCGCGTACGAGCTACGCGTGTGGGAGGACGAAGCGGTCAGGAAGGAGGAAGAACAGAATGAATTTGTACGAGATCAACGCAGAGCTGGAGCGATTCGAGTTTGAGATTGACGAGGAGACCGGCGAGGTGCTCAACGCGGACGCGCTGGACAACCTCCAGATGGAGTTCAACGAGAAGGTGGACAACATCGCGTGCTACATCAAGAATTTGGACGCGCTGGCGGCAGCTCGCAAGCAGGAGGCGAAAAACCTCATGGAGCTTGCCGGGCAGACGGAGAAGAAGCGAGACCGGCTTAAGGCATATCTGCAATCCATACTCAATGGCAATAAGTTTGAGAGCGAGCGTTGCAAGATTAGCTACCGCAGCTCGACGCAGACCGTAGTGGACAAGGACACGTTTACCAAGTGGGCGGAGGAGAACGCCCCCGACCTGCTGGAAGTGGTGACGACCGTGAAATACAACCTGAGCGACATCAAGAAGGCAATCGAGAGCGGTGTGGCTGTCGAGGGCGCGAGGCTGACAAAGAACGTAAACATGAGCATTAAGTGAGGAGGGTCAACGCAATGAAGAACATGGAATTGTACGAGAAGGCGCGCAGCGTGCCGGCGGAGGCTTGCAAGAGCATCAACGCGGGCAGGCTGAAGGGCATGACGGACATCAATCCGATGTGGCGCATCAAGCGGCTCACGGAGCTTTTCGGGCCGTGCGGCGTCGGCTGGTGGTATGAGGTCACGGACAAGCGCATTGTGGACGACGAGCAGACCAAGCAGCGGGCGGCGTTTGTGGACATCCTGCTGCGCTACATCGACCCGGAGACCGGCACGGAATCCCACGGGATTTTTGGCACGGGCGGTGCTTCGTTTGTTTCACAGGAGCGTAACGGCGCGTATTTGTCCGACGAGTGCTTTAAAATGGCGCTGACCGACGCGATCAGCGTTGCGGCAAAGGCGCTTGGCGTGGGTGCTGACATCTATTTCCAGAAGGACAGAGACAAGTACACGGCGGCGACTGAGACGGCAGAGAAGCAGCCGGAATACCCGAAGCTGGTGTGTGAGGAATGTTCGCGCGTCATCGTTGGGTACAAGAGTGCCACGGGCAGAGACGTGACGCCGGAGCGGCACATTGCGCTGACGAAGAAGTATTACGGCAAGGCCCTATGCAAGGAGTGTGCGGCGAAGGCTCGCGATGCGGCTGAACGAGCAGCGGCGGAGCAGGCGTCATGATCTCGTTGCAGGCGGAGGACTTTGGCTGGGGCGCGGATATGGCGGGCGAGTACCTGACGATCCGCTCCCCGAGGGCGAAGGAAATCCTCCGTTTGCTTGACAAAGGCAAGAAGTACGTCATCGAGATCAAGCAGGCGCGGAAGAAACGGAGCCTGGATGCCAACGCTTATATGTGGGTGCTGGTGGACAAGATCGCTGAGGCGCTGAGGATGCCAAAAAGTGAGATATACCGCAGAGCGGTACGCGATCTTGGGGGCAACGCGGAGGTCGTGTGCGTCAAGCGGGAGGCGGCGGATACGTTTTGCCGCCACTGGGAGGCGCACGGCCTCGGCTGGCTGGCGGAGCAGTTCCCCAGCAGGTTTTCGGATTGCGTGGACGTGGAGCTGATTTGCGGCTCGTCTGTCTATGATTCCGAGACAATGGCACGGCTTATTGACAGCTTGATCGAGGATGCGCGGGCGCTTGATATCGAGACCATGACGCCGCAGGAGCTGGCAAGGCTGGAAGGATACGGCAAATAAAGATAAAGATATGGAGGAAAAGTACGATGCTGAACAAAATTGACCTGATGGGGCGCGTTGTGCGCGATCCGGAGCTGCGGCAGACGCAGAGCGGCGTTTCCGTGTGCACCGCGACGCTAGCGGTGGAGCGCGACTTTACCGGCGCTGACAACAAGCGGGAGACCGATTTCATTGATATCGTAATGTGGCGAGGGACGGCGGACTTTTTTGCAAAGTACTTCCGCAAGGGCCAGATGTGCGCGGTGTCCGGCAACCTGCAAAGCCGCAAGTACACTGACAAGAACGGCAACAACCGCGTTGCGTGGGAAGTGCAGGCAAGCAACGTTTATTTCTGCGGCAGCAAGGCAGAGAGCGGCGGAGAAGGGTATAGCGGCGGTGAGCCGGATTACCGCAAGCCTGATCCAAAGCCGGTGGACGAAGAAGACGACGGCGATCTGCCGTTTTAAGGGGGCGTTATCATGCGCCCACAGTTTACATTTTATCGCTCCTTTTGGGATGCAATACGCCGGATCAAAAAGGACAAGGACAGGTTGTCTGCGCTGGAAGCGATCATAGCTTATGCGCTGGACGATGAGCAAATTGCCATGACCGACGTAGCAGAAGGCATTTTTATCTTAGCAAAGCCGACGCTTGACGCAAGCAAGCGCAAAGCAAAGAACGGTGAAGCAGGCGGCAAGCAAAACGGAAGCAAACCGGAAGCAAAAGCGAAGCAAACGGCAAGGGAGAAAGAGGGGGAGAACGAGAAAGAGGGGGAGAACGAGAAAGAGAAAGAGGACGAATGTCCTCCCCCCAGCCCCCCTCACGCGGCAAAGCCGCGCTTTACGCCGCCGTCAGTCGAGGAAGTCGCCGCCTATTGCGCGGAGCGCGGGAACGGGATTGACGCACAGCAGTTTGTGGACTTCTACGCTTCCAAGGGCTGGAAGGTCGGCAGGGAGTCGATGCGCGACTGGAAAGCCGCTGTTCGGACGTGGGAGAAACGAGAAAATGGGCTGAAAAGCGCCAAAAGGTGGGATTTCAATGACTTTTGAGGACACAAGGACGATCTTGACGATCCTGAAAACCGAGTACCCGCAATCCTTCCGCGGCATGAGCAAGGAGGACGGAAGGGCCCGGCTCAACCTGTGGGCGGAGCTGTTTGCAGACGACGACGTGAGACTGGTCGGCGCGGCGGTCAAGGCGATCATCGTTGCCGGAAACCGCGAGTTTGCGCCGAACATTGGGCAGATCAAGGAGCAAATGCGGAAGCTGACCGCGAAGGACGAAAAGACCGAGGCGGAGGCGTGGACGCGGATACACAAGGCGATCAGCAACAGCGCATACGAGGCGGACGCGGAGTTTCGCCGGCTTCCGCCGATCCTGCAAAAGCTGGTCGGCTCCGCCTCACAGCTCCACGATTGGGCGACGATGGACAGCGACGAGCTGAACACGGTCGTCGCCTCCAACGTCCAGCGGGCGTACCGCACGATGCAGGAGCGGGAGACCGAGACGGCGAAGCTGCCGAGCGATATCAAGGCATTCATTGCCGGGTACGCACAGCATTTTGCCCTCGCTGAAGCGACGGAGGCGGCAAATGGCTGACGCGAAGAAGGGCGAGACCGTCCACGTCTACACGATGGCGGAGGACGG
>CAMKFK010000108.1 GCA_946411835.1 uncultured Clostridia bacterium | reverse complement strand
CGCGCAGCCCTTTTGCCGCGCGCTTGAGGTTTGGACTAAATCGTATGCGCCAAAAACGAAACTGCAATTTTGCGCAAAAAAGAGGCTCCGTTTCCCGAAGCCTCTCATTGGGTATTCTGTTTTCTCCCACTCACACGCGCACGACGTAGTCCGCCTTGCGCCGTTCATAAAACCCAAGGCTTGTCGTTTCCGGCAAAACGTGGTATCATATTACATATTACCAGTTTTTGTAAAAGAGAAACAGGCTCGCTGCCGGAGAAGCGAGCCGAGAGGAGGCTGCTATGAAAAATCGGAGAAGCGCGGCGCGGAGGCGGTTCGGCGTGTTCGTGTGCGCGGTCATGCTGCTGTTTGCCACCGTCGTTACCGCAGAGGCAACGCCTTACACCACCACGGGCGCGGTGGTGCAGCCGGAGGACTCCTGGTGCCTGCAACAGTTGGAAGCGTATGACCCGAAATATGCCGCCGTATACCGGCTGATTTTGGAAACGGTGCAGCGGGATGTCACGGCGGGATTTTCCGATCTGGACGATTTCGACGCAACGGGAATCCGATACGCAAGCATGGACCATCTTCCCTATGTGTATGACTATGAGGAGCTTCGGGATATGCTGGACGATGCAGACGGCCTGCTGTGTATCGCAATCAGGCGTGAGCTGCGCCCGGTTGTGTCCGGGGTGTATCCGATCGTCAATTACACTCGACCGCAGTTTGCGCATGGCGAGTTTGTGCTGATGATCCGTTACAGTACCGGCAGCGGCTGGGGCGCCTTCCGCCCGTATCACAAAGAAGAGTGGGAGCCGCTCCTTGCGTCCACCAACCGCATCATCGCGGAGGCCGGAATTACCGCCGAAAATGTGGATACGCTGACCGACTATGAAAAGGCCCTTGCCCTGCATGACGTTTTTTTGAAGCATGTTTATTATAGCCTCAAAGGCAATGAATGGCAGAATATGTACGGCGGGCTGGTAGATGGGTATTGTGTCTGCGCCGGTTACGCGGAGTCCTATCAGTGGCTCCTGACGCAGGTCGGCATTCCGGCGCTGTACGTCACAGGAATTGCCCGCAGCAGTCACGGCTGGAACATAGCAAGGCTGGACGGCCAGTGGTATGAATTTGACCCAACCTGGGACGATATTGAATACAACGGTCTACCATGCCGGCACACATATTTCGGCCTCTCCTCCGAGAACATGAGCAAGGATCACACAAAGGATCCGAGTCCCCTCGGCTATCCCGACTGTCCCGAATCGCTGCCGGACATCGACGCCCAGATCAATCCGCCATCCCCCACAAACCCCACGGTCGACAACAAGGTCTATACGGTTCTGCCCACGGAGCAGGAGGGCTGGTCGCTGTCCTGGATCTGCTCCGCGCGGCGCGGCGGCACAATCTACTTTACCATTCAGATCGACGAGGACTACCTGCTCGGAGACGCTTTTGCCGTTACGGTCACCAACGGCACGCTTACGGAGACCAGCTCGCTCCATTATGAGGTTACGGACTTCACGGAGGATCTCTATGTGAACGTCACGGGACTGGTGCGCAAGCCCTCCCTGTCGGAGAGCGGCGCGTCCATCTCCATCGGCGGCGACGTCTGCTACGGCGGCAGCCCCGTCCTAGCGAGCAAGGTCATCCCCGCCGACGCGGGCGAGCTCACCTGGCTGTGGCTGGTGGACGGCGAGCCTCAGATTTATTATGAGACCGTAGGCGAATTGGCAATCCCAAGAGACTGGACGGGTGAGGAGCCTTACTGGATCAGGCTGTCGGGCGCGGGATGGGTCGGCAAGGATGTCGTTCTCCGCGTGAAGGCCGCCAATTACGGCGGGGTTCTGGAGAGCAGCCCCGTCAGAATCGGAAAATGCCCCACCGAGATCACGCTGCCGGAATGCTTTGAGACGAAAGAGGGCGGTACGCTCTCTCTTTCGCGCGGCACGTTAAAGGAACGGGCGGGATTGAAAAACGTCATTCGGGACTGTCCGTGGCGCATGACGCTGAAGGACGCCGAGGGCGCCGTTTGCTGCGTCTGGTCAAGCGATGATCTGTCTCCGGGCTCCTATTCCTGGAAGCCGGAGGCCACAGGCAACTATACCCTCCATGTGGAATATTCGGAGACGGAAAAGTATCTCGGCGCGCAGCGCGACGTGCCGGCGTATGTCTTCCCCGCCGATCAGAAGGTGCAGACAAACGACGCGAACTTCGTCTTCTCCTTTACCCCTCAGGGAGTCAATGTCAGTGTCAGCCGGCATAATTTGTACGCTGACCCGAAAACCTATTACGCAGCGTTTTTCGCGGCGGACGGGCAGTTCCTCGGCTGCGGCAGCATGGACACTGAAACCTATACCGCCTTCACCGTTCCCGGTACGCTCACCGCCGCCCGCGCCCGGCTCTTCGCCCTGGACGGCTGGTTCCGTCCCCTCGCCGAGGCGCGGAGCATGGAGTTTTGAAAAACGCGCAGGGCGCATCCGCATCGCCCCGTCGGGATCATATGCGATGCAGTACGTCTGCGCACCGAAAGCTCCGTTTCGACGGAGCTTTCGGTGCGCAAAGGCATAGAGGAATACTTCCCGCCTGCCTATTTCCCGCCTGCATCGCCGAACAGCTCCTCCTTGTGCTTCGGCGCGTGGACTTCCAGCAGGAACCGCTCCGCGCCGCACTTGAACAGGCAGACGCCCCTCTGCGGGTGGCGGATCAGCTCGTATTCGCTCGGTTCGAGTTGGAGATTGTCCATATAGACCTGCTTGTTGATCGCGCCGCAGTTGAAGATAAACTGGTGCGTGGGGATGGCAAACAGCGGCCGCGTCAGCTCGCGCACACCGGGCAGGTCGAAATCCTCCAGATTCTGCGATGCCATCAGCACGGAGGAATCCTTCTTCCGCACGCGCTTGAGCGTGTTGCGGATGTACTCCACGGTCATCGGGTTGGACAGCCAGATATACAGCTCGTCCAGCGCGGCGGCGGTGCGCCCTCTGGTCAGCAGCTTGTCGCTCATGTAGGAAAGGACGTTGAACAGCATGGCGTTTCGGAGACTGGCACTGGTTTTCAGCAGCTCCTTGACGCCGAACACGACGAACCGGTCGCTTGTGATATTGGTGTGTCCGTTGAAGAACCGGCTTTCCGCGCCGACGCACATGGAGCGAAGCCCCAGCAGCACCTCTTGCAGCAGCTCTCGCGGATAGATCGGATTTCTTTCCTCGCCGTAGTGCGCATACGCGGCTTCCATCACCGTATAGAGGTCGGAGAGCATTGGGAAAGCCTCCGGCTGAAACGCCGAGAAGTCCGTCCGGTCGTCCATGCCGCGTTCACGGTACAGCCGTTCCAGCATCAGCTCGATCACGTCGATGTGCCTGTCACCGAAATCCTTGTAGGCGCGGAAGAAATCCTTGAGGAAGCTGATGTGCTGACTTAACAGGGTCTGCTTACGGAACGCCGCGGGCGCGTCGTCGCCGGTTTCCTCTCCGTCGGCGTCCCACAGCTTCGGTTCCAGCGGGTTGATGATATACTGCCCGCTCATCAGATTAACATAGCATCCGTTCAGGTTCCCGCACAGGTCAAGCATTTCTCCTTCCGCGTCCAGACAGATCACGCTCTTGCCGGACTCGACGATATTGGTCAGCAGGAGCTTGAGCAGATAGCTCTTGCCCTGTCCCGAGTTGCCGAGGATGAGGACGTTGCTGTTGGTCTTGTCCTCGGCGCGGCGGTCAGGGTCAAGGATGACGTCCGAGCCGAAGCGGTCTTTCCCGATGTAATAACCGTGCGGGTCTGTTTTGCCGGAGTAGTTGAGCGGGTACAGGTTCGCCGCAGACGACGCCGGAAGGACGCGCTCGTACTGGCTGCCGAACACATTCCGCCCCGCCGGGTTCACCGCGAGGAAGCCGTCCTGCTGCCGAAGCAGGAGCCTGTCCGCGCCCAGCTTGGCGCGCGCCAGCTCGCCGAGCAAATCGCCCTGGAGCTTTTGCAGCGCGCTGAAGTCCCACGCCGCCAGCTCGATGAACACGGCACAATGCACCAGCGGTTCGTTGTTCCTGTGCATGGAGCGGATCAGCGCCTCCACGTCCCGCAAATTTGCCTCCGCCGTGACCGTCCGTTTGAGGTCGCCTGCGCTGCGGTTCATGAGGTTCCTGTTCTGCGCGTTGCGCAGGATGCGATCCTCCTCGGCGGCCTCGATGCGGCGGACATAGATATGGAGCGATACGCCGCTCCTCGCGCCGAGCTGCCGGAGAAGCGCCAGATCGTCCGTGCTCGTCGGATAGCTGCGCAGGGCATAGACCGCGCGGAACGAGCTGCCGAGGATGTAGTGGTCGGTGTTGAACTTTACCGCGCCGGGGGCAAGCATATCCAGAAAGCTCTTTGGACGCGGCGGCGCGACGGCTGCCTTTGGCTTTCGAGCCGGTGCTTTGAACGGCGCGAACCATCCATTCTTTTTCTTCCGCTTTTTCTTCGCCCGCTTATCCGCCAATGCCGATCACCGCCCTTTCGCCGTCATAGTCCTCGAAATATTCCGTGGTCACATCCTGCTGATAGTAGACCTCAAGCAGTCTCTTGACGTCCTGCTCTCCCGCGATCTTCACATGGAAGCCGCGGTTGCGGATGCCCTCAGCCGCAAGCCGCGCCTGTGCCTCCGCGCTTTCGCCGCCCCTGCCGTTTACGGTACATACAATGGCGAATTCCCGCGCCGTCGCCGTCGCGGTCTGGATCGTGTCCAGATGCGCCATATCCTGCTGAAGCAGTTTGCGCACGGCGGGATCGTCCTCCCGCTCCAGCAGGGTGCGGTACCACAGCTTGTTCGGCTGAAAGGACTCGCGGGAATTCAGCGCCAGCAGGCACACGGCGTCCATGCCGCCGAAAAGCTGCATCAATGAATGGACGCGGGATCGGATCGCTTCGTCCGACAACACAGAAAGATTGTCGGGGCGGATCAAAAAATAAACTAGCTCGCCGCCAGACGTTGTCACGCCGTGTTCGGTGAGCCGGTCGATGTCCATGAGCTGCCGCGTCGATTGGCGCTCCCGCAGCTCTTTCTTCTGCTTTCTATTCACATAGGTTCCTCCCATTCGTAGGATTGCTGCTGCCAGATCAGGAACCGTGCGGCGAAGCGCAGGAAGTCGAGAATGCTGGCGTCCTCCGCGCGGATGGTGAGAAAAGCATACAGCACCGCGCCGATGAGCAGAGCGAACGAACCCGTCTGCGCCAGCGCGAACACAGAGAGCAGAACGGCGACGCCGATGATAGCCACGTCGCGCAGCTCCCACAGCCAGAGCCGCGCCTTCGATTCCAGATTGTCAGGGTAGATGTACATGGTTGCCTCCTAAAGAGGAATGCGACCCGCCGTATGGTACGGCAGGTCGCTGATTTTGATTTTTACTCATGCTTCATCCGGCGTTCCTTCGGCGAGCGCGCTGCGGATGAGTCCGGTGATGAACTCCTTCTTCGTGAGCTT
>CAMKFK010000107.1 GCA_946411835.1 uncultured Clostridia bacterium | reverse complement strand
CCGGCGGAGTTGTCCGCCGGCATTTTTTGCCGGGACGACTTATTTACCGTTTACGGTTATCCCGAAATGGTGCGCGGTCTGTCCGACGCTATGTACGGCGGCGCGACGGTCGAGGCAACGATCCACGGGCAGGCGCAACTCATGCAATGCAAGCCCAAAGCCTACGAACGCCGGCTTGCGCATGAGGGCATCTACGCCTCCGTCACCATGATGGTCAAGGACGACGTACAGATTACCGAGGACAGCGACGATTCGAGCCTCCCTGCGGACGGCGAGGAACAGGAGCGCCAACCGCGCACCTGCTATCTCTTCGTACCCGTCGGCGACAAGGATCGGCTGTTTGAGGAACTGGACAGGAAAACGGCGGCGCCGCTCATCCCCGCCTACCGCGACTACGTCATCGACACGCTCATCTCCCGCGGATTCCTGCGGCGGATGGAGGTGCTGTCTCTGACGGAGAAGCTGGACGCATGGGTGCTTGACCTGACGCCGGAGGATCAGAACGTGGTCAAGGTGCTGGAGGACGGGCTCCAATCGGGCGCGATCAGCGTACCGGGCGGAACGTCCGGCGCGTCGGACGGCTTTGAGGATGTCAAAGGCGTCACCGACTATCTGAACACCTTCGGCGTGACCGTGGCGGAGCGCATCCGCACGCAGTTCCAGCCGCTGTTCGATCCGGCGACAGAGCCCTTGAGCGACGAAGTCCTCGCCATCAACGAGTTCATCGAGGAACACGCGGGCTATTCGCTCTACGATCCCCAGCTTGCCGTGGCGGAGGCGGTCAAGCGCCAGCTGACGAAAAAGAAGTGCGCCATCATCCGCGCGGAATGCGGCTCCGGCAAAACGAAGATCGGCTCCACGGCGCTCGGCGCGTTGCACGGGCTATGGGCGTCACAGCATCAGGGCGAAACGAGCGGCAAGTCCTTCGGCCTCGTCATGTGCCCCTCCCACATCACAAAGAAGTGGGTACGCGAGATCGCCGAAACGCTCCCAAACACCTACGGCATGGTGGTGCGCGGCATCACCGACCTAAACCGGCTCTATTCCCTGTACGAATCCGGCGACAAAAGCGTTTACGCCGTATTCAGCAAGGAGCGGGCGCGAGACGGTTATATGCGCTACCCCGCCGTGCGCTGGAACAAGCGGCGAAAGGCGTTCCTCTGCCCCGACTGCTATCGATCTATCGAGATGGATTTCAGTCAGGACGGCACCCGATACAAGGTCAACGCCGACCAGTTCTTCTTTCTCAATGAGAACAAAAAGAACCATAAGTGTCCCGAATGCGGCACACCGCTCTGGGCGCCCATCAACGGCGACCGCAAGCTGCCTTGGGTGAAGATCGGCGAATACGGCTGGGTCTACCGCGACAAGGCAGCGGCGCATTTGGAGCGCACGAAGAACGAACATATCTGGAATCAGATCAACGACGTCGTGGAGCATCCTGACGGGCACTTCCCAACTAAGGGCGCATCTCGCCGCTTCCCGCTGAGCACCTACATCAAGAAGAAGCTGCGTGGGCGCGTCGACGGCTTTCTGTGTGACGAGCTGCACGAATACAACAACGCAAGCGGTCAGGGCGACGCCATGGCGGAGCTGTTCGCCGCGTCGAAGCACGTCGTCGGCATGACCGCCACGCTCATCAACGGCTACAGCTCGGGCATCTTTCATCTGCTATACCGTATGGTGCCGGGGCTGATGCGCAAGGACGGCAAACGCTACACGAAGCCGAACGACTTTGACGCGGAATACGGCGTGACTGAGACGACCTACGAGCTGTCCGATCCGAACTACAACTCCAACCGCCGCTCCGCCAAGAGCGAGAGCAAGACGCGGCAGCTCCCCGGCGTATCGCCGCTGGTGTTCTCGCGTTTCCTGCTGGAGTACACGGCGTTCCTGTCGCTTTCGGATATGGGCAAGGAGCTTCCCGACTATGAGGAAATTCCCGTTCCGATCCAGATGCCGCGTAACGTCAAGGAGTCCTATCGGAAAGCGGAATGTGAGCTGACGCGGATACTCCGGCAAAACCGCAAAATCGCGCAGAAGATCCTTTCGGCGTACCTGAACCTGTTGACGGTCTATCCCGACCAGCCATACAACCAGCCGGAGATCCTGCATCCCATCGACGGCAGCCTGCTGGTCAAGGCGCAAGACGAAGGAAACTTCGACAGCGTGTTTCCCAAGGAAGAAAAGACGATGGAGATCGTACGCGCAAAGGTCGCGGCGGGCGAAAAGGTGCTGATCTACACGAGCTGGACGCGAACCGACTCCCAGCGCAAGCTCTTGAAGCTGCTGCGGGAGGAGGGCATCAAGGCGGATGTGCTGCTGCCCCGAATCCCTCCCGACAAGCGAGAGGAATGGGTGGACAATCGCCTCGCCTCCGGCTTGCAGGTGCTCATCACCAATCCGCGCTGTGTGGAAACCGGTCTCGACCTCAACGCCTTCACCACGCTCATCTTCTACTCCATGGGCTACAACCTGTTCACCTTCCGGCAGGCGTCGCGCCGTTCTTGGCGCATCAACCAGACCGCGCCGAAAGTGGAGGTCTATATGCTCTACTACGAGGAGACCATGCAGGCCAAGGCAATGAAGCTGATGGGCTCGAAACTGGCGGTCGCCAGCCTGATCGAAGGGACGTTCTCCGACGAAGGCTTGGCTGCGATGGGCGACGAAAAGGATCTGACAAGCCAGATGGCAAAGGAGCTGACGCTCGGCATCAAGGACAGCGTGGAGGACATTGCCGCCACGTTCAAAAAGATGGCGTTCGTCAACCCGAACCGCAAGCCTCGTCAGCGTCTTGTTCCAAAGCGGGAAGCTGCGGTCATCGACATGGAGCCAGTCCCCACGGACGCCGGTATCAGGTACGTCCAGCGAACGCAGATGCAGGAGCTCTACGACGGACTGCTCACAAAGTCGAGAAACGAAAAGCGGAAAGCAAATCACGCGGAGGTCGAAAACCAGATCAGCCTGTTCGACGCCGCGGCATAGGAGTGAATTATGAATATCACGCTACAACGAAGCGAGCTGTCGGACGCGCTCAGCCGCGCCGTGACCGTTGCGCCGCCCGCCTCCCCCGTCAAGGAATTGGAGGGCGTGCTGCTGGAAGCGGGCTCGGATGCGCTGACGGTGACGGCAACCAATCTGGAAATCGCGCTGCAACAGCGTCTTCCTTGCCTGTACGCGGAGGACGACGCGCTGGTGGTCAGCGCCGCGCTGTTCAACGCCATGCTGCGCAAGCTGGCGGGCGACACCGTAACGCTCCGGCGCACAGGCGGCGAAAACGTCCTGCTCGTGGAGAGCGGCAACGCGGCGTACAGCATCCCAACGCTGAACTGCAAGGGTTATCCCCGTGTTGAAATCCCGTTCCCAGAGGACACGATCCCTGTGAGCGGCATTCCGGCTCTTGTGAGACGGACGACCTTCGCGGTCTCCGCGCAGAACGACAACCCTTTGCTCCAATGCGTCAATCTGAAGTTCACGCGGGATGGGCTCGTTGGCGTCGGCTGTGACGGGCTTCGTATGATCTCCGCCAACGGCGACCCAAAAAGCACAGGCGACATCAGTCTGCTTGTTCCGGCGCGTTCGCTTGCCAAGCTGGCACGCATCAGCGGCACCGAGGACGAATATCGCGTGGGAGCTACCGGCAGGAGCATTGTGTTTAGCAAGTCGGGCATGATCTTCACCGCGAGGATCACGGAAGCGGACTACGTCGATACCGACCGCATCATCGGCTCCCTGCAAAACGTCTTCACGGTGCTGACGGACATTGCCGAGCTTCGTAAGGCGATGGACGCCGTCATGCAGGTCGATCCGAGCGGCTCCGTCTGTCTGAGCTTTCAGGACGACCGGCTGACGTTCTCCGCCAAAGGCGCGTTCGGCAACGCGGCGACCGCGATCTCCGTGACCGCACTGCGCGGTACGCCGAGCGGGCAGTATTGGCAGACGTCGAAGAAGCTCTATGACTGTCTGCGGGTGCTTTCCGGCACGGCGACGCTGGGCGTTGCGCAGGGTGGGATGCTGACGCTCTCCACCGAGGATGCGTTTTATTTGCAGCCCTCCGTGCGTCCGCCGAAGCAAAAGCCCGCGTCGGAGCAGCCGGAGGAAACAGCAAAAAAGGAACCGTCGAAACGCCGTCCGAAGAAGGCGGCGTAAAAGGAGGTATGTCATTGAAGCAGCTTTCTGTCTGCCGCTATTGCGGCGGCGTGATCCGTCTCGTACCGGCAGAGAGCATTTTCGGCAAGCGCGCGAAGAAACTGGGCATGGAGGGTGAACAGGTCTACCAATGCCAGAATTGCAATGCCCGCGTCTGCTGCCACAAGGGGACGACGCGCCCGCTGGGCAACGTCGCCAACGAGGTGCTGCGGCTCAAGCGCATCGAGGCGCATGAGGCGTTCGACGCGCTATGGCACAGCTGGCACATCAGCCGGACACAGGCATACAAATGGCTGTCCCAGCAGCTGCGCATCCCTGTGGACAAGACGCACATCGGCGGCTTTGAAATGGACGAATGCCAGCGCGTGATCGAGCTTTGCTGCAAAACGGGAGATGGCGCGGCATAATCAGAGCGAAAGAAAGGAACTGCAAATGAGCAACAATAACACCCTGCGGGACAAGATGCTTGCCGTCATCGCGGATGTCAACGCCGAGGTGGCGGAGCGCGAGGAACTGGTCGAACTGATTGCCGTCGCGCTGCTGACGCGGAACAATCTCTTTATCCTCGGCAGACCCGGGCAAGCGAAGTCCTACTCCATCAATCTGTTTCGCCGGCACATCACCGGCGCGCGACAGTTTGAGCGGCTGCTCTCCAAGCAGACTGACGAGGAGCAGCTGTTCGGTCGTATCGACCTCGCCAGCATCATTCCCGGTTCTGTGCCGGAGGCGGTCTTTCGGGACGATCCCACCTATCAGCGTCTGAAAAGTGAGTTGGAGACCGCGACGGACGATTACGGAAAGTTCCCCGACGATTTGGCAAAGAAGGTCGAGATGCAGGAGGCAACGGAACGGCTGAAAGCCTACCGCGACGCCCTGGCGGCCGTCCGGTACACGGGCGAGCCCTGTGTGCAGACCGCAGGCAAGATCCCCGAGGCAGAGATTGTGTTCCTTGACGAATGCTTTAAGGCGAACGACGGCGTGCTGAATTCGCTGCTGACCGCGCTCAACGAGCGCAAATACACCAACGAGGGGCGCACCTACGCCATCCCGACGATCTCCTTCATGGCGGCGTCGAACGAAATTCCCAACTTCGCCGACCCGCAGGAGAAGATTCTGGAGGCGCTGTACGACCGTCTGCAAATCAAGGTGGTCACGGAGAACATCGAAGACCGCGACAAGCGCCTCGCCGCGCTGAAGAACAAGCAGAGCGGTCGCGCGGGACAGGTCACGGCGACCATCTCGCTCGACGAGCTGCTCGCCATGCAGCGGGAGGTTGCCGCGATCCCCGTTCCCGACGCCATCAATGAGCTGGCGGACAACCTTCTCTGCGAGCTGCGCCGCAACGGTCTGACCGTTTCCGACCGTAAGTATCTCATACTAAACTCTAAATAAAACAATTGATAATCCAACTACGACCGGTAACA
>CAMKFK010000106.1 GCA_946411835.1 uncultured Clostridia bacterium | reverse complement strand
CAATTTCTCTCTTGACCGCGTCTTTGCGCAAAAGTAAATGCTGTCGCCGTGCGCGGGAGGCCTACCGCGTTGCCAACGAGGAGGAAACCATGAAGCAATCCCAGTACCAAAGCTACAACGACCTGCCGCTGTTTCTCAACGCGCGGATGGTGGCGGACGTGCTCGGCGTGTCGCCGTCGAGCGGCTACGAGCTCATGCGCGAGAAGGGCTTCCCGGCGCTCAAGGTCGGCAGCCGCATCGTTGTCCCGAGGGACAAGTTCATCGCGTGGGTCGAACGCGAGAGCGGAGGCGGTTCCGCATGAACAACTGCACGATCCTGCCCAACGAGATATTCCAAATCCATCTCTCTGCAAATGCGCTCGCCATCTACTCGTATCTGCGGCGGCTCGCCGATCCCGACACGCACCAGTGCTGGCCGAGCTACGCGAACATCGCAGGCACGTTCGGGTGCAGCACACGCACGGTCGCCAAGTATGTTGCGGAGCTCTGCGAGGCGGAACTCGTCAGCATCGAGCCGACCACTGTCACCACTGCGGACGGATTGAAGTGGAACGGCAACCTGCGCTACACGCTCCAACCGATTCAACGCGCGGTCAGTCTGTTCCACGAACGTCAGCTCGCCAAGCTCGACGCGGCGCACATGCGGAGGAGACAGTCGCGCAGACAGATTCCTCACGCCGAGTACGTCGCCGCGAGGACTGCTCACGAGCCGGAAGAACTGCCGCTGTGAGCGCCGCTGTCGCCGCTGTGTCGCATCGTTCGGCACACGGAGCATCCCAGCACCGCCGAGGGAGCAAGGCGGCGTGTGCGGCGATTTTGGAGGGGTGCGACGAGGAAGCAGGACAAAGCGCCGGGGTCGCAGGCGCCCCGGCGCGTCCACATCTGCCCGCGGTGCGGGCAGTTTCGAGCAACGGCGCAGGGCGTTCCAAAAAGGGTGCGTTTTGCGGCGTTGGCGTCACGAAATGGCAAAAGCCCGAAATCAAGGGAAAAATGCGGGCGTTCCACAGGTAAGCGACGATTTTTCTCCGTTTGGTCAACGAGGTTTCGGTAGACTTGCGGGCGCGTCCTCGGTATTGTTTGGGCTGGCAAAAACGAACGCAAAATCTTCGCAACGGTAACTAAGAAGGAGATGACGGCATGGCAAAGCGCAGAGCGTCCGGCGACGGCATGGTGCGAAAGCTCAAACGCGGGCTGTGGGAAGGGCGCGTGGTCGTCGGTCACAAGAAGGACGGTTCGTCCATCTTCAAGTACGCCTACGCGCCCACGCAACGCGAGCTGGGCGACAAGCTCCGCGAGCTCGCCCACGCCTATCGCGGGAGCGAACTCACCGAGGAGACGATGCTCACGCTGCAAGCGTGGATGGATCGTTGGAGCGCGGAGACCTTCCCGCTCTCACTGCGTCCGAGCACGGCGCAGAGCAGCCGCCAGATGATCCAAAATCACATCATCCCACAGCTCGGCGCGAAGCGTCTCGGCGACCTCACGACCGAGGACGTGCAGAAGCTCTGCAACGAGCTTCGCCGGGACGGTCGTCTCGATCATAGGGCGGGCGCGCTTTCCGAGACGATGGTGCGCCGCGTCCTCAGTCTGCTCCGGCAATCGCTCGACGCCGCCGTCCGCGCGCGGCTCATTCCCGCAAACCCAACGGACGGCGTACAGCTTCCGAAGCGCCGCCGCACGCAGAAGCAAATTCTCAACGACGCGCAGCTCGATACGCTGATGAACGCTCTCGAAGGCGACGAGGACTGGCACGACTTCTTCTACACGGAGCTGACCACGGGACTGCGGCGCGGCGAAATCTGCGCGCTCCGCTGGGAGGACTACGACGAGGCGGAGGGACTGCTTCATGTGCGCCGCACGCTCAAGCGTGAAAACGGCGCGCTCGTCTGCGGCGACACCAAGACCTACGCCGGTCAGCGTGTAATCTGTCTCCCGCCGAGCACAGCGGAGCTGCTGCGCGAGCGGAAGCAGTCCGCGTTCACGGAGTGGATCTTCCCGAACGCGCTGCATCCCGACCAACCCGTGAATCCCGCGACTGCTTACGACCACATGAAGCGTATCCTCAAACGCGCGGGACTGCCCGCCATCCGCTTCCACGACCTGCGCCACACCTTCGCCACCCACGCGCTGGCAAGCGGCGTGGACGCCAAGACGCTGGCGGGCATCCTCGGTCACACCAACGCCTCGTTCACCCTCGACACCTACACCCACGTCACCGACGACATGAAGGAAACCGCCTCCGGCATCGTCGGAGGCTTCATGGAAGAAATATTCGGAAAGGATTTGGAACCGTGGCAAAACGCAAAGCCGGAGACGGCATGATCCGCAAGCGCAAGGATGGGCGCTGGGAGGGCCGCGTGGTCGTCGGTTACGACGAGCACCGCAAGCCCATGACGAAGAACGTCCTCGCCAGAACGAAGCGCGCGTGCCAGGAGAAGCTGGACGCGCTCAAAGAACAGCTCGGCGCGCCGGTTCAGACGGAGAAAAAGTGTACGCCCGAAATGCCCTTCGGGGACTGGCTCGACCATTGGTATTGCACCTACGTCCGCCCGAACATCCGCCCCGGCACGCGGGAGAACTACGAGCTGCGCATCTACAAGCACATCACGCCGAAGCTCGGCACGATCCCGCTGAACAAGCTGACGCAGAGCGACCTCATGCGGTTCTACGGAAGTCTCAAACGAAACGGGCGGCTGCAATACGCCGACAAGCTCGGCAAGGGGCTCTCCGACCGGATGCTCCGTTCCTGCCACGCGCTCATCAAGGCGGCGCTGCAAAAGGCGACGGACGAATTGCTCCTGCGCGACAACGTCGCCGTCGGCTGCAAGCTGCCGCCCCAGCGCCCCAAGGAGATGCAGGTGCTGACGCCGGAGGAAATGCAGCGGTTCCTGATTCAAGCGAAGTACGACGGCTACTATGAAATCTTCCTCGTCGCCCTCGCCACGGGACTGCGACGCGGCGAGCTGCGCGCTCGCGCTGGATGTTCCCCTCGCCGGTCACGGAGGACGCGCCGCGCGACCCGTCCACCCTCGCCGCGAAGATGAAGCTCGTGCTCCAACGCGCGGGCTGTAAGCTCGTGCGCTTCCACGACCTGCGCCACACTTTCGCCACGGAAGCCCTGGAGCACGGCATGGACGTCAAGACGCTCTCGGCGATCATCGGACACGTCTCCGCCGCGACGACGCTGAACATCTACGCCCACGTCACGACCCCCATGCAGCAGCAGGCGGCGCGAAAGATCGACAAGGGCATCACGGGCAGAGATGCGGAAACGCCGCCGGGATTCGCCGCAAAAACACCGCTGCCGCCGTCCACGTTCACCGCGACGAAGGGCAAACAGCGCAAGCGCGGCACGGGCTGTATCACGCAGATCAGCGAGCATCTATGGGAGGGACGCTACACGCCGACCTACCCCGACGGCAAGCGCCATCCGCGCAACATCTACGCCCACAGCGAGGCGGAGTGTGAGGAAAAACTCGCGGCGCTGATCGTCGAGATGAAAGCGGAAATCGCCGCCGAGCGCGAGCGGATGCGGAACGGCGCGTAAAATCAAAAATAGTCCCAGATGTGGAATGCATGTGGTCAAAAAATTTTAGCACGTCCGCAGGCAAAACAATTTGATAGAAAAAGTTATAAAATCGTCCGTTTTCAAGCGAAAACGGACGATTTCTGGTTGCGGAGGGAGGACTTGAACCTCCGACCTCCGGGTTATGAGTTGTTATAATTCTTGCTTTTCAGATGTTTTATCGTAGGTAATGTGCGATTATTCTCTATATTTTGAGCAGATTCAGAACTATTTTCGAGTATCGTTAGACACCGTTTTATACCGACTACTACAAAATTACTGCAAAAAAAATCTTGGAAAAATCAAGCTGTTCCAGCCTCGTTCGCAAGGCTCTGCTCATAGAGCGTTTCGAGGTAATCTGGCCCGTCTCGCCATATACCGGTGTCATAGTCGAACAGAGCGTCGTAGGCAGGGGAGACAGAAAAACGTAGAAAATCCTCTTCAAAGGTTACGCCTACACGCTCGGCGTGCTTTTCCAGCATGGCGCGCATCAATTGAACCGCGCACAGTTCCTTTTTCTCATCAGTGTTCAGCTCTACCGGCAATGTCTCCATATCGTTCACCTCGAATAAACTCCAGCGTGCCGATTGCCTCGGCGGTGCGGAAGCAGAATTGATTCTCCAGCCGATTGGGCAGCAGTTGATGGATGGCAAAGCTATCTGCGCTTTCGGTTCCGGGGATGCCGTAGGCGCCGGTCACATACAGGTTCAGCACCGTTGCCGTGTTATCATTTGCGATTTTCCCGCCCACGATACCGGTTTCGCGCAACTTCTCAAACTCGTCGCGGAACAGTCGGTTATTACGGTTGGCCGCAACGAAATGAAGCCAATCAACTTCGGCACGCTGGAAGATGTGCATCGACACGCTTTCTTTGAGCGAATATCGAAATGTCGATACAACGCCGTCATCAAGATTAAAATCGGGCGGGATCTTCTTCATTCGAATATTGCGCCTGACGGAGTTTCGCACAAAGCTGATTGCCTGTTCATTACGGTAATTGAATGAGTTACGAAACTGTTAACAAATCGAGTCTAAGTAGTCTAATTTCATAATTAAAATACAAAAAATGGGAATCAAAAGCATACACCAAACTTGTAAAGGGACACATTTAGGCATGGAAAACCATTAGCTTGTCGATTTTGTTCACAAATTGTTAACTCATTCAATTACCCTTGCCTGTTCATAGGAACTTGTCACATAGAAGCCTTTGCCGAAGTCCAGCCCCTCGTTGCAGCGCGACAAGTCAATATCACGCACCTCTGTGTAGCTGCCATGGTACAGCAGCATTCCGTCCGTCAGTTCGATCATACCTGCACCCCGCTTCGATGCAGAAGCTCTTCCACATCCTGTAAGGCTCTGTCGTAGCTGCTCATATGCAGAATATCGTAGCAATCACGGATATACCCGAGGATGTCGAACTGTCGGAACAGCCGGGCGCATTCCTGCGGCGTTTTTTGCCATTTCCTCTGGGCTTTGCGGAATATCCAACACTGCATATCGGCAATCGCGATTTGCTCTTGGCTCATGACGATCATCTCCTTGTTTTATGCACACGGTTCACTTATCCCCACTATAGCACATCGTTTCGACTATGGCAACACCGTGTCCCTGTTCTATGCCAGACAATTCCCTGGCTTGTTTTGGAAGTACACAACGATGCGTGCAGATCAAGAAGTTCATGGTAGAAATGTGATACGATGTGTTCGTCTCGGTAGAAATGAATATAAAAGCGTCGAAATATATCTCGCCACGGCACTCACCGTCGCCGGATCGCATTTCGCCGCAATTCATGAATAGGAGGCGTTACTCATGAGCATAACCGTTCTCACCGTCGAGGAGACGGCGGCGTTGTTGAAGACCAGTAAGCAGCAGGTGCGCAAGATGATCCGCGAGGAAATCCTTCCCGCCGTGAAGGTCGGGCGCGAATGGCGCGTCAGCGAGGCGTATTTGCGGGAGTTCCTCGCGCAGCCGTATGAGAGCAATTAGAATCTGTTCACACTAAATTGCATCTACAATCATAGCAAAATAGATGA
>CAMKFK010000105.1 GCA_946411835.1 uncultured Clostridia bacterium | reverse complement strand
CAAGAGCTGTCGCTACATCTTGTGTTATGCTGAGTTAACCCGATACGCATATTTTAGATTGAAACAACAGAGGACACAACAATGAGAATCAACATTCTTGGCGTGGGCTTTGACAACGTGACCATGGCGGAGGCGCTGGACGTCGGGCGCGCGCTGCTGAACAGCGAGGGCGCGCACTATGTCGTCACCCCCAACCCCGAGATCGTGGAAGCCTGCCGCGCCGACGCGGAGGCGATGGCGGCGGTCAACGGCGCCGACCTTGTCCTGCCGGACGGCATCGGCGTCATCTACGGCGCAAAAATGCTCAAGACCCCGCTGCGAGAGCGCGTGCCGGGCATCGAGTTCGGCACGGCGATGCTGGAGACCTGCGCGGCGACCGGCAAGTCCGTCTTTTTCCTCGGCGCGAAGCCGGGCGTGGCGGAGCAGGCGGCGGAGAACCTGAAGGTCCGCTTCCCCGGCCTCACCGTCGCCGGAACGAAGGACGGCTACTTCAAGGATGACGCCGAAGCCGCCGCCGCGATCCGTGCAAGCGGCGCGGACATGGCGCTCATCTGCCTCGGCGCGCCGAAGCAGGAAAAGTTTATGTCAACCTACGGCGAAGCGACCGGGGCGCGCCTCCTGCTGGGTCTCGGCGGTTCGCTGGACGTGTTCGCGGGTGTGGCACAGCGCGCGCCGGAATTTTATGTAAATCACAATCTCGAATGGTTCTATCGTCTCATCAAGAACCCCTCTCGCGTGGGGCGCATGATGAAGCTGCCGCTGTTCCTGGTCCACGTGGCGGGGGAGAAGAGACGGTAATGGGCAGGCTGATCGTGCTGGAGGGGACGGATGGCTCCGGCAAGGCGACGCAGTCGAAGCTGCTGCTCGAGCGCTTGCAAAAAGAGGGCGTGGATTGTCTGCCGCTGACCTTTCCGCGCTACGGCGAGCCGTCCTGCGCGCCGGTGGAGCTGTACCTCAGCGGCAAGCTGGGCGCGAGGCCGGGCGACGTGAACGCCTACGCCGCGTCCTCGTTCTACGCCGTGGACCGTTACTGCTCCTACAAGCAGTCGTGGGGCGGGTTCTACGAGCGCGGCGGCGTCCTGATTGCCGACCGCTACACCACCTCCAACGCCGTGCATCAGGCGTCCAAGCTGCCGAGGGCGGAGCGCAAGGCGTTTCTCGACTGGCTGTTTGGCTATGAGTACGGCCTGCTGGGGCTGCCGGAGCCGACGGCGGTGTTCTACCTCGACGTGCCCATCGAGCTGACGGAGCGCATGATGCGCCGCCGCGAGGCGGAGACGGGCGGCGCCGCCGATATCCACGAGCGCGACGAGGCATATCTGCGCGCCTGCCGCGAGACTGGGGAGCAGCTTGTCGCGGACTACGGCTGGCAGTACGTCGACTGCTCCCGCGATGGGAGCATGCGGCGCGTGGAGGATATTCACGAGGAGATATACAAAAGAGCGCGGGCGCTGCTGCGGCGCCCGGATCGGATAGGAGACTGAGCTATGAGCGACGACAGACAGTTTGAAACCGCGCGTTATGATACCCGGCGCGTCCGCGAGGCGGATACGCGGCGGCAGAGCGAGCTCGCGCGCCAGCGCGCGCAGGAGCAGCGGGAGACGCGCCGCCGCAGGGAGCGCCGGCGTCGGCTCACGCGCTTTTTCACGTGGCTGCTCTTTGTGGTGCTGGTCTCGCTGGTGCTTTCCGGCGTCGGCTGGCTGCTGGCGAAC
Organism: uncultured Clostridia bacterium; assembly: GCA_946411835.1. GTDB lineage: Bacteria > Bacillota > Clostridia > Oscillospirales > Oscillospiraceae > Hominicoprocola. Next base: position 3,943 of record CAMKFK010000105.1, on the reverse strand, counting down.
GACTTCGCCGCCTTCAACAAGGAGCCGCTGACCGCTTCCGTCACCATCACGAAGGACGACAACCTCGACACCGTGGCGGACAAGCTCAAGGACGAAGGGCTGATCGAGTACAAGTGGCTGTTCAAGCTCTTCGGCAGGGTCGCCCACGCCGAGGGCAAGATCGGCATCGGCGTCCACGAGCTCAACACCCAGATGGACTACAACGCGCTCATCAACGGCATGCGTTCGAGCAGCGGCTCGCTCAACTCCGACACCGTGCGCATTACCTTCAAGGAGGGCATGACCGTGCGGCAGACCATTGCGCTGATGGTGGAATACGGCGTCAGCACCGAGGAGAAGCTGCTGGACGCGGCGGCGAATTACGACTTTACCCACAGCTTCATCACCGGTGAGAAGGGCGATCCCACCCGCCTCGAGGGCTATCTTTTCCCGGACACCTACGAGTTTTATGTCAACGGCAACCCGGCGACGGCGCTGGGCAGGATGCTCAACAACTTCGCCAACAAGATGGACGCGGACATGATGGAGCAGGTCAAGTCCTCCGGCCATACGCTCAAGGAGATCATCACCGTCGCGTCCCTCATCGAGAAGGAGACCGACGGACAGGACCGCGCGAACATCGCCTCCGTCATCTACAACCGTCTCAACCATGTGGGCGAGACCTACCATCTGCTGCAAATCGACGCCTCCCAGATCTATGGCCTCGGCGACCGCTTCACCGGCAAGCTGACGCAGGCGGACCTGGACGTCGACACGCCCTACAACACCCACAAGCACGAGGGCCTGCCGCCCACGCCCATCGCCAACCCAGGCGTCGCGTCCATCAAGGCGGCGCTGGAACCGGCGCAGACGGGCTACTATTTCTACGCCCTCGGAACGGACGGTGTGCACCATTTCTTTGAAACCTACGCGAAGTTCCTCAACTTCGTCAACAGCGACCGGTACGCGGGATGATCGTGAGAAAAAAGCCCGAGCTGCTCGCCCCGGCGGGCGATATGGAGAAGCTGCGCATGGCGGTGCTCTACGGCGCGGACGCCGTGTACCTCGCGGGCACGAGCTTCGGTATGCGCGCCTTCGCGGGCAACTTCACCCCTGACGAGCTGTGCGAAGCGGTGCGTTTCGCTCACGCCCACGGCGTCCGCGTCCACGTCACGGTCAACACCATGCCGCGCGGCGACGAGCTGCGTGAGCTGCCCGCGCATCTGGAGCGTCTCGACGACGCGGGCGTGGACGCGCTGATCGTCGCCGACCTCGGCGTGTTCACGCTGGCAGGGCGGTACGCGCCCAAGTGCGAGCGCCACATCTCCACGCAGCAAAGCGTTGCCAACGCCGTCTGCGCGCGGGCATGGTATGATTTGGGCGCGAAGCGCGTCGTGCTGGCGCGGGAGGTGTCGATGCAGGAAATCCGCGCCATCCGCGCATCGACGCCGCCGGAGCTGCAAATCGAGACCTTTGCCCACGGCGCGATGTGCGTCAGCTACAGCGGGCGGTGCCTGCTGTCCAACTACATGACGGGGCGCGACGCCAACCGGGGCGAGTGCGCCCAGCCCTGCCGCTATCAGTACGCGCTGATGGAGGAAAAGCGCCCTGGCGAATACTTCCCGGTCTTTGAGGACGAGAAGGGAACCTACATCATGAACTCCCGCGATATGTGCATGATCGACCATCTGGACGATCTCTGCGACGCGGGCGTCGACTGCATCAAGCTCGAGGGGCGCGCGAAAAGCGAGTATTACGCCGCCATCGTCACCGGCGCGTACCGCCACGTTCTCGACGCGGTGTGGGCGGGCGAGCCGATCGACCCCGCGTGGCGCGACGAGGTGGAGCACGTCAGCCACCGTCACTACTCCACCGGCTTCTATTACGGTCAGCCGGGGCAGTTCACGGAGGACGCGCGCTACCTGCGCGAGTGGCAGGTCGTCGCCGTGGTGGAGGATTGCGACGCGGACGGGAACGCCACCCTTTCGCTTCGCAACAAGTTCGCCGCGGGCGACGCGGTGGAGGTCGTCGGTCCCGACTGCCGCCCGTTCTCCATGACCGCGCCGACGCTGTATGTGGACGGCGAGCCGTGCGACGCCGTGCGCACGCCGAAGACGGTCTTCCAAATGAAGCTGCCCCGCCGCGTCCCGCCCCTGAGCTTCGTGCGCCACAAGGTCGAGCTGAGCGGGAGATAGCTTACAATAATCTCAAGGGGACGGATACCGTTGCGGTACACGTCCCCTTGCCTTTTGCGATTCTCCCATAAAAAATTTGCATGGGAGTATCAGAACCGCCTTGCGGTGTTTTTCGCCTGGTTCGCCCCAATCAACCCCGGCAAAATCGCCAGCCCGGACCCGACGAGGAAGCAGAGGATGCCCAGCCGCATATTCAGCCGGATCTCCTCGTGGAGCACCGCCAGCGCGAACAGGGGGGCGAGCATGGGCTTGAGGAAGAAGATCAGCGACGCGGTCTGCGCGCTGGTCTTTTCCATCGCCAGCATGTGCAGCACGAAGCCCAGCCCCGTGTTGACCACGCCGAGATACAGCAGCCACGGCAGCGAGCGCGCCATCAGCGTCGAGAGCAGGGGCACGTCCACGTACAGCCCAAGCCCCAGTGTGCCGTACAGCGCCGCGCCCGCGTCCGTGCGCCCCAGCAGGAGCAGGGCCAGCAGCTCCGCCCCGCCGAACAGCGAGCACAGGCTGGTCACGGCGATGCCGCCGAAGCGCGCCGCGCGCTTTTTGCCGCACACGCTGTAGAGCGCGAACAACGCTGCCGAGAGCAGGGAGAACGCCGCGCCGCGCCCGTCCAGCCGCGCGTGGAGCGGGTCGACGATGATGAGCACCGCCAGCGCCTCCAGGCACAGCGCGGCGACGTGGTTGCGGCGGATCGGCTCGCGCAGGATCAGCCCCGCCAGCACCGTGATGAAAATCGGGTTGCAGGAAAACAGCACCGCCACCACCGACGCGGGCGCGTAGACCACCGCCATCTGATAGAACGTCATGGCGACGCAGACGAACAGAAAGCCCAGCAGCGCGAAAAAGAGCGCGTCCCGCCGCGTCAGATGCTCGCCGTGGGCGCGGATCGAGCGCAGCGCGAACGGCAGCAGCGCCGTTCCCCCGAGCAGGAAGCGCAGCACTGTGACCTGCATGGGGTGGAACATCCCGCCGGTGAACTTCAGCGCCACCTCCACAAAGCTAAAGATCATCGCGCACAGGACGATATAGACATAGCCGATGTTGTACTTTTTCATGGCAGACCCTCCCGAAAACGAAACGAGTATATACCATCCGGCAGGAATATGCAATCGCCGCCTGTTTTTTTGGTTGACAAACCGCAAAAAATACATATAATAGTGGAGTGTCAAAGGCATTGACGCGGGAAAAGCAAGGCAAAGCGCGCCCAAAGCGAGAGGGGGACGGTGAAAGCCCCTTGGCGGACGCCGCCGCGCGGCCGCCCGCGAAGCCGTCCGCGACGAGCGGAACGTCCCCTCCCCGTTACCGGAGGACTGAGATATCCCGTTTGGGATAATCAGGGTGGTACCGTGAAGCATGGCTTCGCCCCTGAAATGAGGGGGCGAAGCGTTTTTTTTCTTTGATTTCATCAAAGAAAAAAACGCCATTTCGCTCGCCGCTTGCGCGGCAACCGCGAAATATGGCGATGATTTTCGACCGGTCGAAAACTATATCACTCGCTGAATCAAATTGAGATAAAAGGAGAAACACACATGGCACATCCCAGCTACAGCCTCAACGAGCTGCGCGAAAAATTCCTTGCTTTCTTCGAGAGCAAGGAGCATCTGCGCCTGCCCAGCTTCTCGCTGGTTCCGCAGAACGACAAGTCCATCCTGCTCATCAACGCGGGCATGACCCCGATGAAGCCCTGGTTCAAGGGCGAGGAGGAGCCGCCCCACCGCCGCGTGACCACCTGCCAGAAGTGCATCCGCACCGGCGACATCGACAACGTC
>CAMKFK010000104.1 GCA_946411835.1 uncultured Clostridia bacterium | reverse complement strand
GCATACGGGACGAGGCGCTGCAAGCGTATGAGCGCGCGTCGGGCGCGGAGGCGCGCTCGAGGGTCACGGCGGCGGTTGGGGAAAAGCTGAATCGGGTGTAAGGCGGAGAAAGAGAATGGTGGAGCGGGACGCGCGAATTCGTGCGTCCCGCTCCACCAGAGTATTGTTTGGTTGCTATTGCGCGCCCTTTTCTCTGGCTTAACTTGGAATATCCTTGCTGAAGAACAGGTACGCCGCATAATCTATTGGTAGCGATTTATCCCCCAAACTCCCGCTCCACGACTTCCGCCAGCGTGCCGTTCTTCGACGCTTCCGCCGCGTCTGCCTGGACGAAGTGCGTTGCCGCGTCCTTTAGCTCCGCGTCAAAGCCGAGGATGTAGTTCGTCGCGATCAGATAGATGATCCGTGTCGGGGCCATGCCGTACACCTGCTTGTCCAGAATGTGCCGGATGTGCGCCTTGTCGTCCGGGAACAGCGCCTTCATCTTCTCGCTGCGGTACAGCCGCTTGACGATCTCCGTGATGTAGAGCCCGGATTTCATGTACAGGTCGGCAAAGGTCTTGTCTGGATCGTCGAAGCAGCCGGGGTTGTTCGCCTCCAGCTCGTCCACCATCTTCTGCACGACCCACTTCGGCGTGAAGATTTGATTGGTCTTCTGCGGCGGGATGTAATCGAAGATATCCTCCTCATGGGACTCGTCGAAATAATCGGCGAGCTCCTGCTTTTTCCGCAAAAACTCACGGATGGAGTCGTTAAAGACCACTTCGTCGAACAAATGCCCGTCGAAATGCTTCGTTTCGCCGGTGTCGGGATCGGGATAGTCGCCGCCGTCGCGCAGGAAACGGAAGTTGTCGTGCGTGATGCCGGTCACTTCGAAGAAAACGTCGTCCTCGGTGTACTCGTCAAAGTTCGCCAGCGTCAGCCCGCCGTCGCCGTACGCCATGATGAAGCTGGGAATCGTGCGGGCGAAGCCGCGCAGGTGCGCGCGGATATCGTCCTCGATGCCGCGCTTTTCCTCTTCCGCCTTGTGACGCTCCAGCTGCTCCACCAGTTCCTTCGGCTTTTCCTCGATGGTGCGCTGCACCTCGGTTTTCACGGTTTCGGTGAAGGTTTGCAGGGCGTTTTGCAGACTCTCATGGTAAGCTGCCTCCGCCTGCCTGACCTCCGCCTCGCTCTTTGCCTCATCCCGCGCGCGCTGAAGCTCCGCCTTGGCGATGTTCGCCTGCTGGACGTAATCGTCACGCAGCTTCTCGAAGGTGTTCTCGATCTCGCGCTCTACCTGACGCTCTACGCGGTTCTGCGTCGCCTTTTTGACCTCGTATGCGCCCGTCACCGGCTCGACGACATGCGCCTTCACCGTTTCCTTGACGGAATCGACCACGCTCTTGAGCTGTTCCGCCACCGCATCATGCGTACCGCCACCGATCGCATCCACCGCCGAAAGGACGTCGGCACGCATGGTCTCGTAGACCTTCTCGCCGAACAAGTCCTGCGTCCTGCCGATGACGATCTCGTGCGGGATCTCCACGTTCCCCTCCTCGTCCACCGGCACCTCGTCGATCCGCTCCACGCCGTCGCGCTTGTTGCGCTTTGGGTCCTCCTGCGCGGGCGTCAGCTTGCCGAGGATGTCTTTCACGACGCCCGGAGCGCCGAACACAACGCCGATGTTCTGGAACAGGAAATTGCTCATAAAGCCATGGCGAACGACCTCCTGGCTCTTGAGCTTGCGCGGGATGGAGAGCACCGCCTTCGCGTCCAGCTCGACCATCCTGCCCTCGTCGTCCTCACCCAGCACGGGGAAGAAGTTCAGCAGGCGCTTGATGTTCTTCTCCCGCTGCTCGCCTGTGCCGCGACCGGCGACCGTATCCGGCGAGAGGTTGTTGGCGAACTCGTCGAAGATAATGAGCGTGCGGGCGGGATCGAAGTTGAAGACGTAAGCGTTTTCCTTGCGGAACCGCCGACTGCCGACCGTGAGCATACAGGGGTTCTGCGCGCGGAATGCCGCCTGCATATACGACGACGGGCTTTGCATATTGCAGAGCATCAGGACGCCGCTCCATTCGGGGACGGTCACGCCGACGGTCAACTGCCCGACGGTCAGCGTGATCGTCTTTTCATGCGCGGCGATCGCCTTCCTCACGCGGTCAAACGCCGCCTCCGCCGCCCGTTCATCGTCCTCCGCGCGCCCGTCGCCGACGGCAAGGACGACCTCGTATTCCTTGAACACCTCGTCCTCGTTCAGCAGCTTTTTCAGCGCCTTCGCCGAGGCGACGCGGTTCAGATACCACATCGTATGCGCCAGCTCGCGTCGCAGCTCCGGCGTGGAAAACGGATACTTTTCCTGCGTGGTCAGCGCCCGCAGGAACTTCTTGATCTCCTCCTCATGGATGAGCTTGCCGCTCTCGCTGGTGGCAAAGAACTCGTTGAGGTCAAAGGCATAGTCCACTGTGTCGCCGTCGTCCGACAGATCGACGCCGCGCTTGATCTCGTCGTAAATCATGCCCGAGAGCTGATAGGTGAACATATTCAGCGTGGGCAGCGATTCATAGGGGTTGTAGTCCTCGCCGTTCCACTTCGCTTTCGCCTCCTGCTCGTCCGCATACGACCAGTTGAATATCTGATCGGCGGAGAACTGGTCGCTCGCGAGCTGCTTGAACGGCGTGCCGGAGAGATACAGCGTGTGCTTGCGGTTGATGTTGCGGAAGGCGCGCTCCGTCCGCATGGTGTCCACGCCCTCCTGCGACTCGTCGATGATGAGCAGGTCGAACGCCATGCCGTTTTGCTTTTTGCCATAGGCGTCGGTGTACTCCTTCGCCATCCAGTCCAGCTTTCGGTACTGCCCGCCGAAGTAGACGGAGCCTTTCAGGTCTTGCAGCGAGATGAACGCCACCATGCCCGGCGCGTCCGTGCCCTTGCCGCGCACGGCTGCAAGATACTCCTCGCGGGACAGAACGCCCTCGTGTCCCTTGAGCGCGTCGGTCTCGGAGACGAAGCACAGCTCGCCTCGCCAGCCGATGAACTTGTTGAAGTCGTCCGCCCAGGAGTTGGCGATGCTGGGGCGGTTGGTGACGATCAGCACCCGCTTGAAGCCCATGCTCCGCACGAGGTCGTAGGCGGTCAGCGTCTTTCCAAAGCGCGGCTTTGCGTTCCAGAGGAATTCCGCGCCGCCGCGCTCGAAGTACGCCTTGGTCATCTCCACCGCGCGGCTCTGCTCCTCGCGCAGGTCATAGGAAAAGCCGGTCTTGTCGGCGTCGGGCTGACGTGAGGCAAAGCTGTCGAAATAGGCGCGGGAGAGCGTGCCGTCGATGTGGAACCACTCGGTTTTCGGTTTGCGCTCGATGCTTTTGCGGCGTTCCAGATAGCGGTGGAAGTCGTGATCGGTGAAATACTGACCGGAGCCATCCTTATACATGGCGTTGTCCTGCCACAGCAGCTCCCACGCGGTATCGGCGGTCTGGTTCTGCTGGCGGATGCGGTCGTTCACCGACTGCTTTTCCGTGTAGCCGATCTTCGTCCAACCCGCATGGCTTGGCACGTCCGGGTGCGTATAGGCGTAGATCATCGGGATGACCCGCTCAAAGGAACTGATATTCGGCGCGAGGCTCATGTCAGGTCATCTCCTTTACATGGGATTCGATGAAGTCGATCTCGGACTGGTCGAGACCGTATTTGCGGTAGAGCTGCTGGTCGATTTCGGGGATGGATTTTGACCAGTCGATGTCGGAGGAGGGGGTGAATACTTGGAGGGGAATCAATCGAAATGTACCAATTTCATTATGCTGTGTAATTTTAAGTATACCAAGCAAGGTACGGAAGAACTTGGCTTTTATGTACTTTTCAAGGTTTTTCGCCTCTTGTGACGTATCAAAAGCTCCTGCGCCAATATATGTCTGAGTATAGCCTTGACCTGGTTGCAGTAAGATGGGAGGGGCCAACTGTTCTCCGAAAACACCTGCGCCGCTTGCAGCGCCAATTAGCACTTTCCATTTATACAAATTCTCATGTGTGCTTTCTATGTACTTTTTGGGAAAAAAGCGCCATACACGCTTGTTTTTAATTACGCCCAATACTTGCACATCATCACTATTCACTTTTTCATTGGCAAAAATGTCGATTTTTTCAAATATGTTGTTTCTAAAGCGTTTGTCCCTTCCGTTACTTCCGATTATATTTTTATATTTGGGATAATCAGCATACAGCCTATTCAAGTCAAACCGATTCTGATTCTGCATAATTGATGTAAAGTCACTGTCAGATAGAGATGGTGTAACTTTTTGCAAAATACTGTTCAGTTCCTCATATTTCGTGAAAACCTTTATAGCACCAAAAGCTTTATCAGAATCATGATATGAAATTGCAATCCCGCCTTTGATTTCCGTATTGGGGAAGATTCTGCTTCCGTCTGGCTCGTAGTGGAGCACTTTGAAATGGATGTCGGATAGCATTTTCTCGTTCCATGCTTTTGGCGTTTGACCAGCATTAAAAAGAAACCTCGCTGGATGAATCAATTCAACCTTACTTGAAATCTGATATGCCTCGTCCATAAAAAGGTTGTAAATTGGAGGCATAAAAGTCTTGTTCTCGCTACTCTCAACTTCTTCCTGATACGGTGGATTCCCAATGATAAAATCAAACTTCATCTCTGTCCCTACCCCTTTCATCTCCACGTTTTTTCTTGCTCGCCAGTTGAACGTGCGGCATAAGGGCGGGGGACGGTATTCGGATTCAAAAAAGCTGATTTGGTCGTCGGGCGCATGAGAATAGGGGGCGGCGTAGGTCAAGCCGTCCATTTGAAAAAGATTCCACGCGATGATATTGGCAAGCTTTTTCTCCGCCCGCGTCTCCGGCGAGCGTCCCCAGCGCGCCTCAAAGTGCTCTCCAAACGACGCAAGCAGGTTGACGCGCGCAATCAACAGGTTGTCGCCCGCCCACTCGTAGCCATACGACGCCTGAAACGCGCGGACTGCCCATTCCAGCCATTCCGCTTCGTTCTCTGCGTTTTCGCTTACGACGCGCAGCTTGCGGTCAAGAACACCGACGCGCTCCGCGACGGGGATTAGCTCGCCGGTCGCGGCGTCGTAGCGGCTGACGAGGAACGGCCCCTCGCCGCAGGTGATCTCCATGCGGCGGGCGTCCACATAGTCCCGCCAAGTGCGGCTGTTCTCAAAGAAGCGTACGCGCTCGGTCGGCGCGCCGTCCTTGAAGAACACGTCGGGGTAGCCGAACCACGTCTCGTCCGCGTGGTCGCACATCTTCCGCACGATCCACAGCGGCGTGAAGACCTCCGCGCGGCGGCGCGTGCGCTCTGTCTGCTGCTCAAACGCCTTGCGCGCCCGCGTTTTGATGACGCCGAGGCTTACACCCGTAATCAGCTCCGACGAGATCTCCTCGTTCCGTTCATAGCGCTGCCCCAGCTCCGCATAGGCGTCCGTCGCCCACAGGATATTCCTGCCGGTGGTTTTGTCGCAGAGCAGACGCTCAAGGATGCCCGCCTTGTGCAGCCGGACAATATCGTCGGTGATATTGATAAGCACGGGCATCCTCCTTTCGGGCGGACGCCGCAAAAAAGGAGGCGTCCACCCCGTAATACGGAGCAGATGCCTCCCTTACACGCAAAGCCGAGTGTAAAAGTGTATACCTTTGGCACCATGCCCCGGAAACCTTGATACATAGCGTAATCCTTGCTATTCGTTCCCTTTACTATACCAAATCTGGCAGAAAAAGGCAAGTCTGGCTCGGGGATTGAGCACGGCGACAGCATTTACTTTCTTAAGCCGACGTGATACTATGTCAACTCAAG
>CAMKFK010000103.1 GCA_946411835.1 uncultured Clostridia bacterium | reverse complement strand
GGAGGCGCCCCGGAGCCTGTTGGAGCAGGAGCCGCGGCTCGTCGGCTGGGATAACGAGGAGATTGCAACCACTGTAAAGTGAATTACCTATACAGCGAATCAACCTAAGAGAAAGGAGGGAAACCGCGTGCTTTGGAAGACGAGAGAGCCGCCCGCGCCGCTGCTGGCGCCGCTGAGCGCGCCGTTTGCGGCGGGGCCGCCGCAGGCGGCGCGACGTTGGGCGCGGACGCGGCCGCCGCCGCGCGGACGGCGCCGCGCGGCGACAACGGCGCGAACACGCGGAATCCGCGCGCCCCCGATGGGCAGGGAAATCGCTTACCACATGATAAAAAATAAGAAAGGATGCTTATACAAATGAAGAAAAAGCTATTATCCCTGCTGATCGTCTTCGCGATGGCGCTCTCCATGGTCCCCATGGTCAGCGCGGACGGCGGCGACTCGGCTGACAACTACGGCCTGATCCCCGGCACCGAGGTCGGCGCGCCGACCGGCGGCACGGTCTACACCGCCGAGAACGCAACCGACGACTCTTGGAAGCCCGCTCCCCCCGCAGAGGGCGAGGACCCTGTCGCCGGCACGATCACCACGATCGAGCAGCTGGCGAACTTCCTTGCCAGCTCCGAGGCGGTGACGCCCGCGCCGGTCATCACCGGCACGTTTGATCTCGCCGGCGCCACGCTCACGGTGGCGAGCAATAAGACGTTTGACGAAACCAGCGACGCAACATTCAAAAACGGAACGTTCGAAGCCGAGACGAGTAGTTTCCTGTGTCTCGGTACTTCTTCTTTTGACCAATGCACTTTCAAAGAGACGTGGATCAAGGGTGTCACATCGATAGACGCCTCGAACTGCTCTTTTACTATGCTTACGTCTAGGGGGACTGTATTCTCGACGGCGGGCGAGAGCACAGCTTTGACGGCTGTGAATTGCTTCGTGGAACAGAGCCCATACACTACGTACCTGCTGAGTCCGAGCTACTCGACGGCACACGTGTCGCACTGCACACTGCTGGGAAGCTGTGCACGGGTGCTATCTCGCGCGGCAGGTACCGGTTGGGTCGTTGACAAGTGCTTGTTTATTAGCACCCAAAAAGCGGGCGCAGTATGCGAAAAAACACCCGCTGCCGGATCCTTTGACATTGATGCAACGATTGATGCTCTCCTGTTCAGCAGCGCGCAGGACACACAGAACGTTGCTAAGCCAGCGGTTTATGGCTTAAGGGTGGCCTCTTCGGTCAACGTTATCGCGGTGAGCAGTCCGCTTCTGACTTGCGACTATTACGGTAACATATCTTCGGTCGACACTGAAACAGAGGAAACCCCAGCCGCCAACGTCTGCTACAGCTTCAGTAACTCCACAAGCGCTGCCCGCGACACCATGACGATGACGTCGTTGCCTTCCGTCACATTTAACAGCGCGGACGGCGGTGTGCGCGTTAGTTCAACCGACGATACGGCTGTAGAGCACAGTGTAACCTTCGCTACTTTGGGTGCTGATACCCCGACTACTGCAACGTCGACCGGCAGTCTCATCTTCACAACACGCTCCGAGGTCACTTTGCGACCTTGTGATGGTGGGATAGAGCTCGAGTCAACCGCTGCTGAGATTGAAGGTATCGACACGCGGCGGCCGCTCCCTAGGATTGGCCTCACAGGAAAGTGGCGGGTTGCGCAAGGCGGTAATACGGCGACATACACGCCAGTCGAAGATCAAGCCTGGAATTGGAATGGGCAGGAGTATATGGCGGAAGGCGACCTACCCCTTCGGAGCACAACGGGGTCTGGTGTCGTATCCTCGAACTACGGGACGCCCGTTCAGATCGACTACTCCCCCAGCGGCTACTTCATCGACTACAGCGACGTGCCAGCTTCTGCGTACGGCATCGAGACGCTACCGCTGTACAATGTGACGCCCGCGCAGAAGGAAGCAGAGATCGAGGGCATGGACGATGGCTGGAGCCCCGCCGCCAGCACCTTCTTTGAAATCTCCGCCGCCGACGGTTCTGCGACGGAGCCCGGCGTCACGGCTACGGTGCACGTCCCCTTCGCGGACCCTGATCTTCTTCCCGAGTATGCCGTCGGCCACTGGACCGGCGAGGGCTACGATGTGCTCGACGCGAGCGTGGACTCCGAGAACGAAGGCTACATCAAATTCGATACCGATACGTTCAGCCCGTTCGTGCTCGCCTCGCCGCAGCCCTACTACTACCTGACGATCGCGGACGGCCCGGTCGACCAGCTGGACGAGGCCGCTGAGACCGCCGCCGGCATCGAAAAGCACAAAGACGACAGCGACAACGACGTCTACGACCTGGAGTCCGGCGACACCTTCACGGTCGAGCTCAGGTCCAGCATGGACTTCCTGAACGGCTTCGCCTATCTGGAATTCGACTCCACGTTCCTTGAGCTGACCGATGTGGAGGATTCTCGGACTGCCGACGGCATTCAGCTGATGGACGTCACGGGCAGCGGCTCCAAGCAGTTCTACGCTCTCAAGTTCCTGGCGCCGATGGACGGCTCGCAGTACGAGAAGGGCTCGGTTCTGGCGACCATGACCTTCGAGCTCAAGCTGCCGCTGGATACAAGCGAGCTCCAGTTCCCGCTGGAGGTCCCCATCCAGCTGAGCACCGACCTGGGCGCCGGTCTGCAGGCGACCTCCGAGGATGGCGCTGAGTCCGGCCACATCAAGATGGGCGCGCGCAACACGCTCGTCCGCGTGAACGGCACCAGCGGCGCGCTGATCGAGGTTGTGCCCCTCGGCGAGAACACTGCGCTGATTCTTGCGTACACCAAGAACCCCGGCGTCGTCACCTATACGGACGATAAGGTCATCGCCGCCGGCAGCGCGCAGCTGATGGACGTCACCGACGCCGGTTACATCTATCGCTTCGACAAGACCAACGAGGATCAGATCGGCGATCAGACCACGGCGGCTGCGTTCTACTCCAGCGTCGTCAACCCGTATGTGTACGGCATCGTGGTGGATATGCAGCGTCTGCAGACCGCAAGCAACAAGAACGTCATCACGGATCAGAGCGCAGTCGAGCAGTACGTCCTCGGTAAGGTCTCCTTCGCGTTCGGCGAGGTTGCCAAGCAGGTCGGCTACACCGGCGGCATGGACGTCAACGCCGACGGCGGCGTGAACAGCGACGACGAGGCGTGGGTCCTTGCGGTCGCGTCCGGCGAGGGCACCACCATTGCCGCCGCCTCGTCCGCCACCGGCTGGGCGAAGTTCTACAACAACATGCTCGCCCTGAACAACGCGGCGGCGCTGCGCACCGACTTCGTGCGCACCCCGCAGACTACGGACGACGAGAATAAGGCGAAGACCGTGACCGCTGACGACGAGGTCGCCCCGATCGCGAAGATTTACCTCAAGAACGTCGCGCAGTAAGCGGCAGCATATCACAGGAAAACCCAATTTAGCTTTTGGAAAAGGGGGCGGCGTTTTGCCGCCCCTGCTTCCTCTCATTGAAGGAGTAAACGCTATGGATAAGGCTTTACGGAGGATTTCCGCCGCCATTCTCGCGCTGAGCATGCTGCTGAGCGTCAGCGTGTTCGCGGCGGACGTCAATGTGAACTACGTCTTGCGCGCGAACGGCGACGACGCTGCGGCGCAGGATCAGGAAACGCACAACTGGGTCGTGCGAAACAAGGGAGACGCGGTCGACGTCGACGTCTACGTGACGCCGGACGCCACCGGACAGGGCGGCGGCGAGGTCGCGGTGTATTACGACGAGGACTTTTTTGAGCTTGCCTCCGGCAACGCCGGTTACAGCGCCGCCAACCGGGACTATACGCTGGATAAGAACACCTCGCGCCTGATCGTGTCCGGCTACGCGCTGCTCGATAACGGCGTGCAGAAGTATTTCAAGTTCATGTGCGCCACCGCCGACAACACGGCGGGTGCGGAACGGTATGTCGGCACGCTCAGGTTCAAGGTGAAGACAAACACGAAAAATACGGAGGGCTGGATTCATCTCTTCCCGGGTCAGAACATCAAGACGGAAAGCGGCGCGGACTATTATGTCGGCCCGTCATTCAAGGTGGGCAGTACGAGCTGCAAGGGTGAAGGCGGCGGCCTGACCGTCAAGGACCTGCTGGTCACGCTCCCCTGCACCGTGACGTTTGACGCCGACGGCGGCAGCCCGACGCCGCCCGTCCAGACCGTCAGCGGCACGGCGACGGAGCCCACCACCCCGCCGACGAAGGACGGCTTCACCTTCGGCGGCTGGCAGCTGGACGGCAAGCCTTACGACTTCTCGACGCCGGTGACGAAGAACATCACGCTGACGGCGGCGTGGACGCCGAACGCGCCCGTCACGTATCAGGTGACGTTCAACACGGATGGCGGCACGCCGACGCCGCCCGTTCAGACCGTGAACAAGGGCGACGTCGCGAAGGAGCCGACCACCCTGCCGACGAGGGACGGCTATGACTTCGGCGGCTGGCAGCTGGACGGTAAGCCCTACGATTTCAAGACCCCGGTGACGGAGAACATCACGCTGACGGCGGCGTGGACGCCGAAGCCTGTCATGTACAAGGTGGAGTTCGACCCACTCGGCGGCAGCCCGGCGCCCGCTTCCCAGACCGTCGAGAGCGGCAAGACCGCGACGGAGCCGCGCACCCAGCCGACGAAGAAGGACTATACCTTCGGCGGCTGGCAGCTGGACGGCAAGCCCTACGATTTCAAGACGCCGGTGACGAAGGACGTCACACTGACGGCGGCGTGGAACCCGACGGCGCCCGTGACCCATCGGGTGACGTTCGATCCCGCCGGCGGCACACCGACGCCGCCCGTCCAGACCGTGAACCAGGGCGGCGCCGCGACGGAGCCGACCACTCCGCCGACGAAGGACGGCTATGACTTCGGCGGCTGGCAGCTGGACGGCAAGCCCTACGACTTCAAAACGCCGGTGACGAAGGACGTCACGCTGACGGCGAAGTGGACGCCGAAGCCCGTCTACACCGTCACGTGCGAGAAGCCCACGGACGGGACGCTCACCTCGGACAAGGCGACCGCCCCGAAGGACGCCAAGGTCACGTTGACTGCGAAGCCAAATTCCGGCAAGAAGCTCTCCGGCGCCCCGACGGTCAAGATGGCGGACGGCACGAGCGTGCCCGTGACCCGGGTGAACGACACGACCTATACGTTCATGATGCCCGCCGGGAACGTGACGGCGACGGCGGCGTTCGTCGCGGACAGCAGCAGCGGCGGCGGCGGTGGCGGAGGCGGCACGACGCCGACCACGCCGACCACGGACGTTTACAGCGTAAACGTCACCCCCGCCAACGGCGGCAGCGTGACGGCGAATCCTGCGTCTCGTATTCCCGCCGGGACGATGGTGACGCTCACGCCTGAGCCGGACGACGGCGCCAAGGGGGTCGGACGCATGGACGTGACCGGCCCGGACGGAACGAGCATTCCCACCGAGCGCAAGAGCGACGGCACCTACACATTCGCGATGCCGAAGGGCAACGTGACCGTGCGCGCGACGTTTGAGACGAAGGTCGCCTCGCCGGACGATACCGGCGTGTCTCAGCTGCTCAACACAGATGACCACATCTGGTACCTGCGCGGTTACGTAGAGGGCGACATTCGTCCGCTGGGCAACATGACGCGCGCAGAGGCGGCGCAGGCGTTCTATCGCCTCCTCCGTCGTCCCGAGGTGACGCTGACGAAGTCGTTCCCGGATGTGCCGGACGGCGCGTGGTACACCAAGGCGGTCCGCACGCTCGCGAGCATGGGTAGCAAAAAAGGACGACGCTCTCACACGCCGTCACTAAATTGATATATTGTTATCTTGCTGCCGAAAAAAATTTACATAAGACTGCACACATTCCACGCTTTTTTGAGATTA
>CAMKFK010000102.1 GCA_946411835.1 uncultured Clostridia bacterium | reverse complement strand
ATGAAATCTCGCTCGCATCCCCAAAAGGGAGTCTTGAACCGTAGGTTCAAGCGGCGTTTTGGTGACTTTTTCGCCGCCGAAAAAGTCACTCCGCCCGCAGGCGGAAACTCCTGTGGAGAAAAGCTAAAGTTAAGATAAAAACCGAAAAAAAACGCAAAGCCCTCACAGGTTCATAAACATAAAACATAACAAAAAAACCACCATGTATCTTCACATAGGCAACAACCAACTGATACCCGAAAAAAGGATTATCGGCATATTCGACTTGGAGACCGCCTCCCAGTCGCGGCGGACCGCCGTGTTTCTGAAGCGCGCGGAGAGGGACGGCATCGTCGTGGACGCGTGCGAGGATATTCCGAAATCGTTTCTGGTGTGCGACCATCCCTATCACCGGCAAATCGTCTTTTTATCACAGCTGACCTCCCGCACGCTGCAGGGGAGAGCGGAAGAACAGGAGCAGAGCAAATGACTGACAACATGGAACAAAGCATGGTCACGGCGGCGTCCGAGACCTACAACGCCTCGGAAATCCAGGTGCTCGAGGGGCTGGAGGCGGTGCGCAAGCGCCCGGGGATGTACATCGGGTCCACCTCCGCCAGCGGGCTGCACCACCTCGTCTATGAGATCGTGGACAACTCGATCGACGAGGCGCTGGCGGGCTGGTGCACCGAGATCACCGTGCAGATCAACGCCGACGGGACCGTCACCGTCGTGGACAACGGGCGCGGCATCCCCGTGGACGTGCAGGCGCAGACGGGGCGCCCCGCGCTCGAGGTCGTGTTCACCGTGCTGCACGCGGGCGGCAAGTTCGGCGGCGGGGGCTACAAGGTCTCCGGCGGGCTCCACGGCGTCGGCGCCAGCGTGGTCAACGCGCTGAGCGAATGGCTGACCGTCCAGGTGCACAAGGACGGGAAAATTTACGAAATGCGCTTCGCGCGCGGCAAGATCACGCAGGAGATGACCGTCGTCGGCACGACGGAGCGCACCGGCACCACCGTCACCTTCCGCCCCGACCCGGAGATGTTCGACGATACCGAGTATTCCTACGACACGCTCCACGACCGAATGCGCGAGGAGGCGTTCTTAAACGCCGGGCTGCGCATCAAAATCGCCGACCTCCGCCCCGGCCGCGAGCAGAGCGACGAGCTGTGCTACGAGGGCGGCATCCGCGAATACGTCCGCTTCCTCAACAAGAGCCGCGACGTGCTGCACGACAAGGTCATCTACATGAGCGGCGCGAAGGACGATCGCTTCGCCGAAATCGCCCTGCAATACAACGACGGGTATCAGGAGAACATCACCTCGTTCGCCAACGACGTGCGCACCCCCGAGGGCGGCATGCACGAGACCGGCTTCAAGGCGGCGCTCACCCGCGTGCTGAACAACTACGGCGTCCGCGCCGGGATTATCAAGGGCGACGATAAGGTCAGCGGCGAGGATTGCCGCGAGGGACTGTCCGCGGTGATCTCCGTCAAGCTGCCGGACGCGCAGTTCGAGGGGCAGACCAAGCAGAAGCTCGGCAACAGCGAAATGCGCACGCTGGTCGACAGCGTGGTGAGCGACCGGCTGGACCAGTTTCTGGAGGAGAACCCCGCCGTCGCCCGCGCGATCCTGGACAAGGCGATGATGGCGAACCGCGCGCGCGAGGCGGCGCGCCGGGCGCGCGAGAGCATCCGCCGCAAGAGCGCGCTGGGCGGCGCCGCGATGCCCGACAAGCTGCGCGACTGCAACGAAAACAACCCCGAGCTCACCGAGCTCTATATCGTCGAGGGAGATTCCGCCGGCGGCTCCGCCACGAACGGGCGCGACTCCCGGTTCCAGGCGATTTTGCCGCTCTGGGGCAAGATGCTCAACGTCGAGAAGGTCCGCGCCGACAAGATTTACGGCAACGACAAGCTGCAGCCGGTCATCGTCGCGCTGGGCGCGGGGCTGGGCGAGGATTTTGACGTGCAGAAGCTCCGCTACCACAAGGTCATCATCATGGCGGACGCGGATGTGGACGGCAGCCACATCCGGACGCTGCTGCTGACGTTTTTCTTCCGCTACATGCAGCCGCTTTTGAAGGAGGGGTACGTGTACGCGGCGGTCCCGCCGCTCTACAAGCTCACGCGCGGGAAGACGACGCGCGTCGCCTTTTCGGACGAGGAGCGCGACCGCGTGAGCGCGGAGCTGCGCGGCGACAACCCGAACGCGAAGGTGGACATCAGCCGGTTCAAGGGTCTCGGCGAGATGGACCCCCACGAGCTGTGGGAGACGACGATGGACCCCGAACGCCGCACCCTCAAGCGCATCACGCTCGACGACGCCGCCCGCGCCGACGAGACGTTCAGCGTGCTGATGGGCGAAAAGGTCGAGCCCAGGAAGGAGTTTATCGAGCAGAAAGCAAAATACGCGGTCAATTTGGATTTTTGAGGGGAATTGTTTTCTGCTTTTCCATAGTCTCCGTCAATTTTAACGATTTTTTGGATTGACAAATACGCCCGGCGGGCATATACTATAGATGCGGCAAGGTTTGCTGCGTGTATGGTAACCCTCGGGCGAGGACTCCCACCTTTCGGGATGTTCCAAACTCGAGGGTTTAATTTTTTCTCGGAGGGTTACCATGAACAAGAGAGACAAGAAAAACCGCTATCCTTGTGGACGGCGGTTATTATCGAAAGCGTGCAAATCTGATCTGGGGAAAAGAAAAAAGCGCTCAGGAGCGCGCGGACGAATTGTTTTCCTATTGTCTGCTGCATCTGGAAAAACCGGAAGAGCCGAGGGATTTGTACCGTATCTTTTATTATGACTGTCCGGGTATGACGCGGGAAATGGTCCACCCTCTGACCGGGGAGACCATATCCTTTGCCTCCGGAACCGGGACGCAATGGGCAAACGATTTTTTTGCGGAGCTGTCAAAAAAGAGAAAACTTGCGCTTCGTCTCGGTGAGCTGGCGGAAGGGCAGGCGATGTATGTCTTGAAGCCGAAGTCGCTTCGCCGGCTGCTGACAAAGGAAAAAAGCGTGGATGATCTGACCAGAGCCGATTTCAGGCTGGATGTGAAGCAAAAGGGCGTTGATATGCGGATCGGACTGGACGTCGCTTCTCTGGCATACGGGAAATATGTGGATCAGATCATCCTGATCGCCGGTGACAGCGATTTTATTCCCGTGGCGAAAATGGCAAGGAGAAACGGAATCGACTTCCTGCTCGATCCCATGGGACAGTACATCAAGCCGAAGCTGTCCGAGCACATCGACGGAATTGAAACCCTGACGGATTATATGTTCGCTGAATAAGGAGCCGCTTTATGCCACACAAAAACGTAGACTACGATCCGGAGACGCTGCGGTATCCGGAGCAGAAGATCGTTTCGAGCGAGCTCGTGCGCGAGATGGAGACGTCGTACATCGAGTACGCGATGTCCGTCATCGTCGGCCGCGCCCTGCCCGACGTGCGCGACGGCCTCAAGCCCGTGCACCGCCGCATCCTCTACGCCATGTACGAGGACGGGCTCACGAGCGACAAGCCGTTCCGCAAGTGCGCCACCGCCGTGGGCGACGTGCTGGGCCGCTACCACCCCCACGGCGACGCCAGCGTGTACGACGCGCTCGTCCGCCTCGCGCAGGATTTCTCCATGCGCTACCCCCTCATCGACGGGCACGGCAACTTCGGCTCCGTCGACGGCGACCCCCCCGCCGCCTACCGCTATACCGAGGCGCGCATGCACAAAATGGCAAACGAAATGCTCCGCGACATCGAGAAGGAAACCGTCGACTGGGACCCCAACTTCGACGAGACCCGGAAGGAGCCGCGCGTGCTGCCCTCGCGCTTCCCGAACCTGCTGGTCAACGGGTCGAGCGGCATTGCCGTCGGCATGGCGACGAACATCCCGCCCCACAACCTGACCGAGGTCATCAACGCCTGCATCTGCGTGCTCGACAACCCCGAGGCCACGCTCTACGATCTCATGCAGCACGTCACCGGGCCGGACTTTCCCACGCGCGGCATCATCATGGGCAGGAGCGGCATCCGCGCCGCCTACGCCACCGGGCGCGGCAAGCTGATCCTCCGCGCGCGCACCGAGCTCGAGGAGCTGCCAAACGGCAGGACGCGCATCATCGTCACGGAGCTGCCCTATCAGGTCAACAAGCGGATGCTCATCAAAAACATGGCCGACCAGGTCAACGACAAGCGGCTCGACGGCATCAGCGACATCGTGGACCAGAGCGACCGGGGCGGCATGCGCATCGTCATCGACGTCAAGCGCGACGCGAACCCCCAGGTCGTGCTCAACCGCCTGTTCGCGCAGACGCAGATGCAGACCAGCTTCGCCGTCAACATGCTCGCGCTGGTGGACAACCAGAAGCAGCCGAAAATCCTCTCCCTCCGCCACATCATCGACGAGTATCTCGCCTTTCAGGAGGAGATGCTCCTCCGCCGCACGCGCTTCGAGCTGCGCCGCGCGCAGGAGCGCGCCCATATCCTCGAGGGGCTGCTCATCGCGCAGGACAACATCGACGCCGTCATCCAGACCATCCGCGAGAGCTATGACGACGCGCGCGAGCGCCTGATGGCGCGCTTCCATCTCTCCGAAGCGCAGGCGCAGGCGATCTGCGACATGCGCCTCATCCAGCTCCAGGGGCTCAACCGCGAAAAGCTCCAGGCGGAGTACGACGAGCTGGAGAAAAAAATCGCCTACTACAACGAGCTGCTTGCCTCCGAAACGCTCTTGAAGCAGGTGCTCAAGGACGAGCTGACCGACATCCGCGACCGCTATGGCGACGCGCGCAAGACCGAGATCCGCGAGGTCGAGGATGAGATCGACATCGAGGACCTGATCGAGGAGGAGCAGTGCGTCTACACCCTGACGCACAACGGCTACATCAAGCGCACCGGCGCCGACGAGTACAACGCCCAGAAGCGCGGCGGCAAGGGCGTGCGCGGCATGACCACCCGGGAGGAGGACTACGTCGAGGCGGTGTTCACCGCGAGCACGCACGACTATATCCTCTTCTTCACGAACAAGGGGCGCGTCCACCGCAAGAAGGGCTACCTCATCCCGGAGGCGGGCCGCGCCGCCAAGGGCACCAGCATCGCCAACGTCCTCCCGCTCGAGGAGGGCGAGAAGGTCACGGCGGGCATGAGCGTCAGGACGCTGGACGCGGACGGGCAGTACGTCTTCTTCGTCACGAAGAACGGCACGGTCAAGCGCGTGGAGCTGCGCGCGATCAACACGCGCATGAAGGCGGGCATCCGCGCCCTCACGCTCGACGAGGGGGACGAGCTGATCGAGGTCCGGCTCACCGACGGGCAGCAGAACGTCATCCTCATGACGCGCGACGGGCAGAGCATCTGCTTCAACGAGAACGACGTGCGCGTCATGGGCCGCATGGCGACCGGGGTGCGCGGCATCACGCTGCGCCCGGGGGACTACGTGGTCGGCGCGGCGCGGGCGCACGCGGGCAAGACGCTGCTCGCCGTCACCGAGAACGGCTACGGCAAGCGCACGCCGGTGGAGGAGTACCTGCGCGGCGACGGGCCGCAGAATCGCGGCGGCAAGGGCATGCGCGGCTATCAGGTCACGGAGCGGACGGGTCCGGTCGTCGCGATCAAGGTCGTGGACGGGGACGAGGACCTGCTCCTCGTCAGCGACGACGGGAGCGTCATCCGCACGGCGGTCGGGGACGTGAGCACCTACTCGCGCGCGGCGCAGGGCGTGCGCCTGATGCGCCTCGACGAGGGGGTGAAGGTCATCTCCCTCGCGCGCGCGGAGAAGGAGTGACTTTTTCGGCGAAAAAGTCGCCAAAAAGCCCCCCCTCGCCCCTGCGGGGGGCTTGTTTTTCTTTGTTCTGTTTGGTTTTATTGTAATTTTAGGTTTTCTCCACAGGAGTTTCCGCCTGCGGGCGGAGTGACTTTTTCGGCGGCGAAAAAGTC
>CAMKFK010000101.1 GCA_946411835.1 uncultured Clostridia bacterium | reverse complement strand
CGCATGGTCTTGAAGTTGGTCATCATGCCGCCGAGCCAGCGGGCGTTGACATAGTACATGTTGCAGCGGAGCGCCTCGTCACGGATCGCCTCCTGCGCCTGCTTCTTGGTGCCGACGAAGAGCAGGGTCTTGCCCTCCTCGGACAGGCTGCGCACGAAGTTGTACGCCTCCTCGAGCTTCTTGACGGTCTTCTGCAGGTCGATGATGTAGATGCCGTTGCGCTCCGTGTAGATGAAGGGGGCCATCTTGGGGTTCCAGCGACGGGTCTGATGGCCGAAGTGGACGCCTGCCTCAAGCAGGGCTTTCATGGATACGACGTTAGCCATTTCTGTTGGTTTCTCCTTTTTGTTTTTGTTTGTACACCTCCGGAGACCTCAGCCCCTCCCCCGACCCATGCGGGCAACCGGCGAAAGGTCCGTCTCCGTGCGGAATGCCCTGATAGGATAGCACACCTGCGCGCGGATTGCAAGCATTTTTTGACGGTTTACCATCTTTTTTTGCCGTGCTTCGGCGGCTCGCCCTCACGGCGCGGAAACGTGTGCTCAATGAGAATCACGTCGTCCCCGATGCGCCGGATCGCGCGCCACGGGATGTAGTATTCCTCTCCCCTGCCGAACAACCCAAAGAATTTCAACGGTCCCGGCACGATGAGCGCGGTGATTTCCCCCTCCGGCACGCGGAGGTCAAGGTCGCCGACGTAGCCGAGGCGGCAGCCGTCGCAGATGTTGATGACCTCGCGGCAACGCAAATCGGTAAAACGCAGCTCCATAGTCCCACCTCTTTCTGTGGAAGCCTATGCGCGCGGCGGGAAGTCCTATACCCGCTTGTCGAGATACGATTCGCGCATATACATGCCGATGGGAAACACGGGGATGCCGCGTGCCGCCGCGTCCGCCGCCAGCGGCTCCATGCAGCAGGCGCACAGCGCCGGAACGCCCGCTGCGGCGGAAACCTCCTGCGCGAACGTCCAGCCGGCGGCGACCTCGTTGAGCGTCGTACTGCGGATTAGGTGACCGTTGGCGACGAGCCCGGTCACCGTCAACCCCGTCGCGCGCTCAATGGCGCGGAGGTGCGCGACCGCCTTGCCTGCGGTGTCGCTGCCGGGACGGTAGGGGTTGACCACGCAAAGCAGCCGGTACTGCCCGGGGCGGAAATATTTTCGGAACTGGTTCAGAATCATCGCCCCCGGCGCGTCGCCTCCGCAGTCAAGAAGGACGCGGCAGCCCTCATCCTCCAGCGGCGCGCGCACCGCAGCGGAAATGACCTGAAGCTCCGAGCCGTTTCGCCCGCAGAAGGGATCGGAATAGACGCGGACGCCCGCCGCCTCCAGCGCGTCCTGCCGCTCGCGTGAGCGGAAAAAGGGGTTCTCGATGTCGAGATCGGCAAGCGCGAGCCGTTCATTCCGCCCGAGCCGCGCGAGCGCAAACGCCAGCGAGACGCAAAGCTCCGTCTTTCCGCTCCCGAAGTGCCCCGCCACAGCGACAATGCGCGGCCCCCGGCACACCTGTTCCACAAAAGCATTCATGGCTTCGCCTCCTTTTCGCTTTTTCCATTCTTTCGGCTTTTCCACTCATTATATATGTGCGCCTCTTTGACCGTCAACGGTCAATCCGCCATACAAGAAACCGCGCGCCACACTGATTTTTGTGCAGGACTACCATTGACGAATTGCCGCTCTCGCGCGTAAAATCAGTTTACAATCTATTACAATCTATATGAAAGACTGTGACGAAGACGGTCGGACGCGATTTTGGCACAGAGAGCCGGTGCGCTGCTGAGAGCCGGAGCAAAAGCGCCTCCAACGACCCATCACTTCCGAGTCGGGAGCCCGAGCGGTCCGCCGGGTAAGGCTCCCCGTGACGGCTGCGTCAAGGCCGAGGGCTTGCTTGAGCCCCATGAGCGGCGCGAAAGCGCAATTTGAGTGGTACCGCGGGTGTTGTATGACGCTCGTCTCAAAGACATCTTTGGGACGGGCGTATTTTTTCTGCCGCTTCGCCCGTCCGCCGCAAAAGGAGGAGAAATCATGGTTAATACGACCGCCACCGGCGCGCTGCTGGAGGTCGCGGAGCGTATCCGCGAGCTGCGCATCCTCAACGAGTACACCGAGCAGGAGATGGCAAACCTGACCGGCGTCAGTCTGGAAGAGTATCTGGTTTACGAGGCGGGCGAAGCCGACCTGCCCTTTACCTTCATTCACAAATGCGCCCTGACCTTCGGCGTGGAGATCATGGAGCTGATGGAGGGCGACACGCCCCGTCTGACCGGCTACGCCGTCACGCGGCGCGGCAAGGGACAGATGACGGCGAAGGAGCCCGGCATCGAGATCGCGTCCCTTGCGCCGCTGTTCCGCAATCGCAAGGCGGACCCCTACTGGGTGCGCTATGAGTACAACGAGGAGGAGCAGCACAAGCCCATCCATCAGGTTTCCCACAAGGGTCAGGAGTTTGACCTCATCATCGAGGGCCGGATGAAGATCAAGATCGGCGAGCGTGTCGAGACCCTCGGCCCCGGCGACAGCATTTACTACGATTCCGGCAGACCGCACGGCATCATCGCCGTCGGCGGACGCGACTGCACCTTCCTCGCCGTCATCCTCGCCGAGGAGGAGGTGCAGTGGGAGCACGGTCACATCGTCCAGCCGGACGGGGCGCTGCTCGAGAAGGCGGTCGCCCTCATCAAGCCGTCTCTGGGCTACATGGACGAGTTTGTGGATACCCGCGAGGATGAAACGGGCTATCCCCTGTCCGTGGACTTCAAGAACACCGAGCGCTTCAACTTCGCCTTCGACGTGGTGGACGCCATCGCCGAGAAGGAGCCGAACCGCCTCGCCATGATCCACCTCGACCGCGAGAAGAACGAGCGCCGCTTTACCTTCGAGCAGATGAAGAAGATGAGCGCCCGCGCTGCCAACTACTTCCGCGCCCTCGGCGTCCGCAAGGGTGACCGCGTGATGCTGGTCATGCGCCGCAACTGGGAGTTCTGGCCCGTCATTGTGGGCCTGCACAAGCTGGGCGCCATCGCCATCCCCGCCACGGACCAGCTCGTCGAGAAGGACTTCGAGTACCGCTTCCAGACTGCGTCCGTCAGCGCGATCGTCTGCTCCGCCTACGGCAATTGCGCCGCCGAGGCGGAAGAGGCAATGGTTCGCTGTCCGTCCGTGAAGCTGCGCGTCGTCAGCGGCGGCACGCGCGAGGGCTGGCACAGCTTTGACGAGGAATATGAGATGTATTCCAGCCGCTTCCACCGCACGGAGGACAGCATCTCCGGCAGCGACACAATGCTCATGCTCTTCTCCTCCGGCACGTCGGGCTATCCCAAGGCGGTGGAGCACAGCTGCAAGTACCCGCTGGGACACTACGTCACCGCGCGCTACTGGCACTGCGTCGATCCCGACGGCATCCACCTCACCATCTCAGACACCGGCTGGGGCAAGGCGCTGTGGGGCAAGCTCTACGGCCAGTGGATGAACGGCGCGGCCACCTTTGTCTATGACTTCGACCGCTTCAGCGCGGACGATATCCTGCCCCTGTTCGCCCGGTACCAAATCACGACCTTCTGCGCGCCGCCCACCATGTACCGCTTCTTCATCAAGGAGGACCTCACCAAATACGACCTCTCCTCCATCAAGCACGCGACCATCGCGGGCGAGGCGATGAACCCCGAGGTCTACGAGCAGTTCAAAAAAATCACCGGGCTTTCCATCATGGAGGGCTTCGGTCAGACCGAGACGACGCTGGTCATCGGCAACTTCGTCGGCAGCGAACCGAAGCCCGGCTCCATGGGCAAGCCGAACCCGATGTACTCCGTGGAGCTGATGGGACACGACGGCGAGGCGGTCAATACCGGCGACACGGGCGAGATCGTCATCTACACCGGCGCGGGCGACCCCTGCGGGCTGTTCAAGGGCTACTACAACGCCCCGGAGGCGACGGCGGAGCACTGGCACGACGAGTGGTACCACACCGGCGACCTCGCGTGGCAGGACGAGGACGGCTACTTCTGGTACGTCGGCCGCGCGGACGACGTCATCAAGTCCTCCGGCTACCGCATCGGGCCGTTCGAAATCGAGAGCGTCATCATGGAGCTGCCCTATGTCCTGGAGTGCGGCGTCTGCGCCGCGCCGGACGAGATCCGCGGGCAGGTGGTCAAGGCGTGCATCACGCTGACCAAGGGAACCGCCGGCACGGACGAGCTGAAAAAGGAGATTCAGGATTACGTCAAAAAGCGCACCGCGCCGTACAAGTATCCGCGCATCGTCGAGTTCCGCGACGAGCTGCCCAAGACCATTTCCGGAAAAATCATCAGGAATAAGCTGTGAAGATAGGAGAAACGACCATGAAGAGACGATTTCGGCTCTCGTTCAACGCGGACAAATGCAAGGGCTGCGAAATCTGCGTCAGCGTGTGCCCAAAGCACATCCTGGCAATGGACACGGCGGTAAACGCCAAGGGCTACCATCCCGCCTGCTGTACCGACGACACGCAGTGCATCGGCTGCACCAGCTGCGCGCTGATGTGTCCCGACTGCTGCATCACCATCTGCGAGCTGGAGGAGGGCGAGACATGAGCAAGCTGTTGATGAAGGGCAACGAGGCATTCGGCGAGGCGGCGATCCGCGCGGGCGTCAAATGCTACTTCGGCTACCCCATCACCCCGCAGAACGAGGTGCCCGAGTACATGAGCCACGAGCTGCCCAAGGCGGGCGGCGCGTTCCTCCAGGCGGAGAGCGAGCTTGCCGCCGTGAACATGGCGTTCGGCGCGGCGGCCGCCGGCGGGCGCGTGTTCATCTCCACCAGCTCCCCGGGACTGGCGCTGATGCAGGAGGGCTTGGGCTTCATCTGCTCCACCGAGGTGCCGCTGGTCGCGCTGAACGTCTCGCGCGGCGGTCCCGGCGTCGGCGGCATCCAGCCCGGCCAGGCGGACTACACGCAGGCCACGCGCGGCGGCTACAACGGCGACGCAAAAATCCCCGTCTTCGCCCCCGCCACCATTCAGGAGTGCGTCGACCTCATCTACGAGTGCTTCGACATTGCGGAGCGGTACCGCAACCCCGTGCTCATCCTCGCCGACGCGATGCTCGGCCAGATGATGGAGCCGGTGGAGCTGCCGCCGAAAAAGCCCATCACCCCGGTCGATCAGATCGCCCGGGAAAAGCCGTGGGCAATCACCGGCACGGCGCAGCATGAAGGCAGGAACGTCATCTACTCCCTGCGGATGCAGCCGGACGTGCTCGAACAGCACGTCGAGAAGATGTTCGAGAAGTACGCCCGCGCGGAGCGCGAGCTGGTGCGCTACAACACCGTCGGTCTGGAGGACGCGGAGGTCGTGTTCGTCGCGTTCGGCACGATGTCGCGCCTGTGCGCCGAGGCGATGGAATTTCTCGCCGAGCGGGGCGTCAAGGCGGGCATGATCCGCCCGATCAGCCTGTGGCCTTTCCCCGAAAAGGCGTTCGACGAGATCGGTCCCAGGACCAGGCTGGTCATTTCCGCAGAGCTCTCCATGGGCCAGATGATCCAGGACGTGAAGGTCGCGGCACGGAACCGCTGGAGCGTAAAGCTGATTCACCGCACAGGCGGGATCGTGCCGTCGAGCATCGAGATCGCGGATTGCACGATGGCGCTTTTGAAGGAGGTGCAGGGATGAAAACCATATTCCGGCCCACCGTCGGCATGGTGCCGACCGATACCAGCTACTGCCCCGGCTGCTCCCACGGCGTCGCCCACCGCCTCATCATGGAGTGTCTGGAGGAGCGCGGCGACCTCGGACGCACGATCGGCGTCGTGCCCATTGGCTGCGCCATCAACGCGCACCACTTCATGAACGTCGATATGTGCGAGTCCACACACGGGCGCGCGCCCGCCATTGCATCCGGCATCCGCCGCGTCCACCCGGACAAGGTCGTGTTCACCTATCAGGGCGACG
>CAMKFK010000100.1 GCA_946411835.1 uncultured Clostridia bacterium | reverse complement strand
CCCCACAGCCATGCCCGTTGCCCGTCGGTCAGGCCGCGCCGGTTTTCCAGCCAGTCGCGGAGCTTGTCAGCTTTCTTCTGCCCCTTGACCTCCTTGCCATCCTTGTCGCGGGTGCTGCTGGTTGTCTCTTCCACCATGTGGAACGTCAGATAGTTCGTCATGCTGATGCCGTATCGCTTTGCGTCCTTGGCGTATGTTTTCCACTTGTCCGTCATCTTGTACTGACCATCGGAGTTTTCTTCCAGCGCCATTTCGTCGGCCAGCGAATACGCCCAGTTCAGCGCCCGATCCTTGTCCTCGGCGGAGAGCTTGCGGAACTCCGGCGTCTTCTCCAGCGCGTCCTTGTAGGTCTTGTAGTCCCTCGCCCGCTGGTTGCTGTAGCGGGTGTACGCCGCCGCGCCCAAATCCTCCGCCTTAAACTTTTCCTCCTCCGTCTCGGTCTTGACGCTGTACTTTTGCCGAATGGCGAGCATGTCCGCCGACGCCTGCGGTAACGTATAGGCCCCGTCCTCCTTGACCGCTTTATTGTAGCGCGACTTCATGTTGTCGTCTACGTCCTTGGCACTCACGCCCATTTTGTCAACAAGGTCGTTGCGGATGGTCTCATAGGTCGCCGTGTCGCCCTGTTCCAGCGCCATGTACGCCGTGGCAAAAAAGCGGCTCTTGTTCTTGGTCGAACGGGAGTTGAAGATCGCCTTCTCGTACTCATAGAGCAGCTTCGGGTCGCCGATCGCATAGATGACGCTGCGGACAATGCCGTGCGCGTCGCGTTCCAGATTCGTCGCCGGAATGCCGACGATCTTGGCCGCCTGCTCCGCCACGCGGTACGCGCCGTAAACAGGTGCGTACTTCCCGCTGGCGAGCTGTTGCGCGGACTGCATCAAGTCGCTGATCGCCCCCGCATCCAGCCGCTCCACGGTAAAGCCTTGCAGGATGGAGCGCAAGTCCTTTGCAAGTGGGATTCTTCCGATCAGGCTTGCGTTGTCGGCAAAGTTGCCTTCCAAATAGATGTTTTTCAGCCGTTCCGCCGCCGTCTTTTCGTCGCCTTCAAGACCAGTCAGCGCGGTCATGAACCGATCCCAGTAGTCCTTGTCCTTGTCGTCCTTGCGGAGCGCGTCGACAAGGGACTGTACCGCGCTGTTCACAAGGTCGGTGACGGCCAGCGTCACCACCGCGCGCCCTAGCTGCCGAATCGCCGCCCCGCGCTGCTCCTTCGTCTTGGCATAGCGCACGTTGTCGTAAGAGCGGAGCATGAGGTTAAGCGCCATAAGCGGCTCGCCCATGAACGCGGTCATCTGCTGCGTCAGCCGGTCGCCGCTGCGCATGATCGCGCTGCGCTGCAACACGCCGTCCACGACCTGCGTCTGGTCGATGGTGTCCGTGAAGATTTCGGCGGCTTTCTGATAAAACGCCGCGCTTCCCTCGGCAAGATCCGGGTGCAGCCGCTTGGTCTCCCACTCCGCCGCGTTCCACAGCGCGCCCCATGTCACGGCGTCCGCTTTTCCCGCGGGCCAGCCCGCAATGTCGCCGACTTTTTCCAACGCCGTGCGGTCGCTGTACAGCTCGTTGCTGACGCTCCGCGTGCTGCCCTGGTCGAAACCGCCCACGTCCTTGATGCGGGCAATCGCCGCGTACTGCTGCGCCTTCTGCCAGCCGTTGCCGCGCGTCACGCCGCCGATCAGCCCCTTTGTCAGGCTTTCGGGATTCATGACCGCATTCGCGCGGAGATATGCCGTCGGCTGCTGGACGATCACGCGGAGATTCGCGCCCACCGACGCGCCCTTGACGTTGCCGATGCCT
Organism: uncultured Clostridia bacterium; assembly: GCA_946411835.1. Classification (GTDB taxonomy): domain Bacteria; phylum Bacillota; class Clostridia; order Oscillospirales; family Oscillospiraceae; genus Hominicoprocola. The sequence continues at coordinate 4,288 of CAMKFK010000100.1, read as the reverse complement.
CGGGCGGCAAGCCCTTCCAGATCGGAGCGGCTCGTCCGGTCAAGGCCGTTTTGGATATCCGCCATGAGGTCAGTCCAGTATTTCTGCGCCTTGCCGTTCCTGCCGCCCACGCGGTCAAGCTCCTGCTTGAACGTGCTCGCCGGATAACCGTCGTCGCCCTTGTACTTGAAGTTGAACAGCCGGTTGGCGTCCTCCATCGGCAACAGCCACGACGAATAATCGATCATGTCCGCCGCGTGCTCGGCAAACGTGGTGAACACATCGCCGACCGAGACCGCGTTGCTCGCGTTCGGGACGAGCGCCTTTGCCATGCCGATATTCTTGATCGATCTCGGATTGCTCCGGTCGTTCTCCACCTTGCTGTGCAGCGCCTCCTGCGCGGTGTGGATCGGCCAGTAATTGCGCTCTGTAAACTTCCTGTAGCCGTAAGCTGCCATGCTCGCCTCGTTGCCCCACTCGGCAAGCGCGGTCGCCGTGAGCTGCTGCAGCGCGTCCGCGATATCCGTCTGTTTCGGCGTCAGCAGCGCCGCCAGTTCGCCGAGGTCTGCCTGCGTCAGCCGGATCATATCCGTGCCGCGCTCGATGCGCTTTTGCTTTCCAGCCGCCGGGATTTCCGGCTGCACAATGCCGCCTTTTAACAGGTGGTTTTGTGCCTGCTCGCGCTTGGTGAGGTTGTAAAGCTCCATGATCTGCGCCGTGGTCAGCGTCAGCGTGTCCCCGCGCTCGGTTGTGAACTCGTGCCGCGTCTCCCGCAGCTCTTTGACCGTCTTGCTGTCCACGATGCTGTGCACGGCGTCCGCGATCCTGTCCATGCGCCGTCTCTGCGTGTCCTGCGCGTCGCGCAGCATGCGGAAGATCGCCTTGCCGCTCTCGCCGTACTGCGAGAAGAACGTATACGGGTTTTCCAACCCCAGCGAAATATCTTTGCCGCCGATGGTCGCGCGGTCTTTGCGATAGCTGGCGTCGCTGCGGAACCAAAACGCCCAGTCGGCCGTGGTCTTGTACTTTGCCGCCGAAAGCGTCTTGCCGTAAGTGCTGACGCTGTGCTCCACCGCGCGCACGACCTTCCAGACGGTTTGCAGCTGCTCCGTGCTCATGCGCTGGATCGGCGTGCTGCTCATGGCAAGCACCTGGTCAAAAAGCCCTTGGAAGCCCGCCGCCTCGTCGCCCAGCAGGTCAGGGTCGATCACAAGGTTTTCGTCGTCCTTCAGCTCGGTGTACTGCTTTTTCAGCTCCGCAAACGCCTGCGTCCGCTTGGTGAGCACGTCGCCCTCGCCGCGCGGTACGCGCTTGTTTCTGCCGTTCTCGTCGGTCACAATGTCATAGGCGCTTTCTTTGTTGATCGCTTCCAGCATCGCCGCCACCGGCGCGCGCAGCGAATCGGGTATATGCTGCTTGTCGGTTGGCCGCAGCAGCTTTTGACTAAGCGCCGATGTGTGCCGCATGATCTGCTTGCGCAGCTTTGCCGCGCTCTGCTTCTCGCGCCCCGCTTCGGTCTTGGCGTGGAATCGCTCCGTCATACGCTCGATCTGCATGTCCCGGATCTCCCGCGCCTTGGCAAGGCTCCTTTGCAGCCGCTCGCTGTCCCGCGCGCGCAGCTCTGACATCTGCACGCGGAGCGTCTCGATCTTTGCCGCCTGCTTGTCCGCAAAGGTCTTGGCTTGCGGCAGGTCAAAAAACCGCTCCATGATATCATTGCCGATGTCGATGACCGCTTGATCCATGTAAGGGTCATAGGGATTGTGTCCCCGGTCGCGGTAGAGGTAGTCCGCCACTTCCGCAATGCGGTTGAGCTGGTCGCCCACGGTCAGCACGTCGCCCGGGAAGAACTCCGGCCATGCGTCGGACAGCTCGTCGTAGATGCGTTCGATGTTGGACGTTTCGCCGCGCTTGACCTGCATCCGCCCGAAGTTCCGCTTGCGCCAGTCGCCCCAGTCGGCGATCTCCGCCGTCTCCGCCGCCGTCACGGTCAAATCCATCGTCCGCAGGAACGAACGCAGATCCTCATACATCCGGTACGCGCTCTCGGTGTCGTCCACCGCGCTCTCGGCGATCTTCCGTGCCACGCTGTCGGCAAGCTCCCGCGCGGATTCGTAAGAAAGTTCCCCGCGGCTGTCGCTGCCGGTGCCCATAAGGTTGTAAAGGTCTTGCAGCTCATTCGTGATCTCTTCGCGCGCCAGCGTGGAGCCGTAGTCCGAAATCAGCTTCTTGGCCGTCTTCCGCACGGCGTTGGGGTCAACGATACCGACGTTCTCCTCCGGCGTGCGTTCAAGCTGTGCCTTCCAGTATTTGATCTCCTCGCGCAGCAGGTCGTTTTCCTGCAGCAGTGCTGCTTCCCGCTCCTCTGCGTCCGCAACGCTCTTGCGAGAAAAGCGCCTTCCCTCGCTCTTCTCCTGTACGAATTCATTGACCACGTCCTGCGCGACCGGGAACTGCTCGTGCCCACCGGTGTACTCATTGAGCATCCGTTCGGCCTGCTCCATGTTGAACTTCGGCTGCACCGGCATCTGCGGGCTGCCCTTGCCCTGGTTGTCGTACATCTTAAAGTCGATCAGAAGTTTCCAGTAACCGTCCGTGCTGCCGTCCGGCTGCAGGGAATAACTGCCGTCTCCGTTATTGACCAGCAGATTGTAGAATTTTGGGCGCTTGCCATTTTCCGCACACAACTCCAGATACCGCTCCGCGTTTGCTTTGCCGCTCTTCTTGAAGTCCCAATACTCGTTCGGCATCAGGTTGCCCTTCTTGCCGCTCTGCAGGAGCTTCTCGTTCTGATAGTTGGTATAGTCCTTAACGTTCGCCGGCAGGCCGAGGATCTCATACTGCCTCTTTGCCCACTGACTGCGGTGAAACGGAATGATGAAGTCAATAAACGAATCGTTCATCGCCGCCTGCAGTTGCTCGTCATTGAACACAACGAGGATCGTGCCGACGTTCTTTGAGTATGCGTTGCGCAGCGCCTCCGCGTCCGCCCGCTTCATGCCCTCGACTTCGTCGAGAATAATGCGTCCGTTCTCATCCACGCCCTTTGCGATCAGCGAGCAGTTGACCTTCAGCCCGGTCCCGCCGACCGCCCAAGCAAAGTCCGGCACCTTGGTGTACGCCTGCCCTGCAAGACCGACGCGGCTCATGTCCATGATGACCTGCATCGTGTCGATCAGGTGGATGATCTCAAAGTCTGAGAAACTCTGGAGGCGCAGACCGCCGTTCTTGTTCTTCTCCGCGACCGTGCCGTCGTTTCTGAACTTCTTCAGGATCTCGCCGTCGTACTCTGTCGCCGCCTGGAACAGCTTCGGTTTCTGTTGGCTGGCAAACAGGTTGGGATCTCCCTCACGCAGCGTGCCGTAGTGATTCCAGAAATGCTCGTACTCCTTGTACACGTCCGGATGGTTGACGCGCATATTCTCTGCGCCGGTCGGCGTATTGACGTCGTACATATTCGGCATCCACTCCGCGTCCGGATGGTACTTTTTGTAGAGATTGATAAACTCCGCGGCAAACTCGCCCATCTTGGCACGGGAGCCTTCGACGTAGCACAGACCGCAGCTCACCTCATACCCGCGCTCTTTCATCGTTTCGCGAATCTTCAGCACCTCGTCAGCCGTCAGTACGCCGTTCGGCATCGCCTTCTGGATTGCCTCGATAGTGCCGGTGAGGAGCCTCCTCTTTTTGCAGATGGTCGAGAAATCAATGCTGCCGCCATATTCGACGTTGCTGACGAAGGAGGACGCCTCAGGTGCCGCCTCGTAGTCGAGCCTCGTGCGGTCATCCGCGATCATCTTGGCGATGCTGTTGACGTCATTGATAAATTTCGTCGCGGTGCGCACGCTGCAGCCAAGAGCCTTGGAGAGATCCTGCGCGGCCTTCTTCTTGTCCTTCGCGTAGTCCGACGCCTCCCACGTCCGGCGGCTGAATCTCGCGGCGTTTGCCGATTCGCTCGGCGCGTCGTAGTTGATGCCGACGCTCTGTGCCGCTTTGCTCACTGGTCTTACATCAAAGCCGTACTTCGGCGCCTGCCGCTCCAGCTCGTTAAGGTCGTTTGTCCGCTCAGTCAGCATATCGCGTAGCGCATCACGCAGCTCGTTGTCGCTCAATTCCTCATAGTCGTCCCATGCGCTGTCGCTGATCTGCTCGGCAAGGCTTTCCAAGTCGGAACGCCTGTATCCATCAAGGTTTTCCAGGATGTCTACAAGAGACGTGCGCTTGGTCATGCGCCTCTCTTTTGCGATCATCTTGTCAAACTCTGCCTGCGTCTTGACCAGCTCGTTGCGAAGTCTGCGCTCCTCGGTCT
>CAMKFK010000099.1 GCA_946411835.1 uncultured Clostridia bacterium | reverse complement strand
AAGTACGCCAAGCAGGGCGTCATCATCAACGTTGAGGAGTACATCGACAAGTACATGCCCAACCTGTGCAAGGTCTTTGAGCAGGCTCCCGAGTACCGCACCATGTGCACCGACGAGAACGGGCACATCTGGGCGCTGCCCTGGATCGAGCAGCTCGGCTATGAGAAGACCGCCATCCAGACCGTCGGCAACATGCCCTTCATCAACGTGGCGTGGCTTGAGTTCCTCGGCCTGGATATGCCCACCACCACCGATGAGCTGGAGCAGGTCCTGCTTGCCTTCCGTGACAACGCGGACGCGCTCAAGGCAGAGTTCAACATCGACGGCGACATCATCCCGCTCGCCTGCATCATCAACGGCGGCAACGAGGACTGCACCATTCTCTGCAACGGCTTCGGCGAGGGCTACGGCGACCCCGATTCCGGCAAGCACATTGTCGTCACCCCGGAAAAGAAGGTTGTCTGCGCCGCCACCACCGAGGGCTGGCGCAAGGGCGTTGCGTGGCTGCACCAGCTGTATACCGAGGGTCTGATCGATCCCGACGCCTTCACGCAGGAGTGGTCCACCTACGTTGCCAAGGGCAAGTCCGGTCGCTACGGCGTATGCTTCTCCTGGGACGTTGCCAACATCGCTTCCATCAGCATGGACGACCTGATCGCCGGCAAGGGCTGGCAGCCGCTGCCCGCTCTGGAGGCTGACGTGCGCAACATCACCCCCAGCACCGGCTCCTACACCTCCGGCTTTGACCGCGGTCGCTGCGTCGTGACCGCCAACGCCAAGAACCCCGCCCTGATCTGTGCGTGGCTCGACCAGATGTACGATCCCATCCAGTCCCCGCAGAACAACTGGGGCACCTACGGCGAGAGCGACGATTTCGATATCTTCGAGATGAGCACCAACGACAAGGGCGAGCCCATGCTCAAGCACACCTGGCTCGGCGACGCCTCCCCCGTTGAGGTCCGCGAGGCCGAGTGCGTCGGCGGTCCGCTCGCCATCCTCGACAGCTACTACGGCGTCTACGTCACCTGCCCGGACGACGCGCAGTACCGTCTGGACTGGATCAAGAACGTCTACACCCCCGACATGAACACCAAGTACGTCTATCCCAACGTGTTCATGAACACCGACGACACCAAGACCGTTTCCGACCTCAGCGCGGACATCAACAAGTGCATCAACACCGCCCGCGCCGACTGGATCATGAACGGCTTCACCGACGCCGACTGGGATAAGCTCCAGAGCGACCTCGAAGCCTACGGTCTGTCCAGGTATCTGGAAATCTATCAGAAGTATCTGGACGCCTACACCGCATAATTGCATCATCACGAAACAAATGTCCCGCCCCTTCGGGGGCGGGACAATCAAAAAGGAGAGAAATCCCATGACCAGTCAGATTCTGCGAGACGCGCGGCACTATGAGGCGATCGCCGAGCAGACGATCCCGCCGGAGAAGCGTCCGGCGTTCCACCTGTCCACGCGCGTCGGCTGGATGAACGATCCGAACGGCTTCTCCTATTATCAGGGACGCTGTCATCTGTTCTACCAGTACTACCCCTATGGCACCAAATGGGGGCTCATGCACTGGGGACATGCCGTGACCGACGATCTGCTGCATTGGGAGTATCTCCCCGCCGCGCTCGCACCGGACTCCCTGCCCGACCGCGACGGCTGCTTCTCCGGCAGCGCCATCGAGCTGCCGGACGGACGCCAGCTTTTGATGTACACGGGCGTGGTCGATCCGGGCGGCGTCCCGGGCGAGCCCACGGAGAGCATCCAGACCCAGTGCCTCGCCGTGGGCGACGGCGTCAATTACGAGAAGTACGAGGGCAACCCTGTCCTGACCGTCGACGATGTGCCGGAGGGCGGCAGCAAGGTCGATTTCCGCGACCCGAAGATGTGGCGCGAGGCGGACGGCAGCTACGGCTGCGTCGTCGGCAACCGTCCGGCGGACGGCAGCGGACAGCTCCTTTACTACACCAGCGACGACGGCTTTCACTGGCGCTTCGAGAGCGTGCTGGCACAAAACCTCGGCCGCTTCGGTCTGATGTGGGAGTGCCCCGACTTTTTCGTGCTGGACGGCAGGCACGTTTTGCTGGTCAGCCCGCAGGATATGCTGCCCGACGGCTATGAGTACCACAACGGCAACGGCACGGTCTGTCTGATCGGCCGCTACGACGCGGAGCGGAAGCGGTTCATTGAGGAGACGAACCACGCCGTCGACTACGGTATCGACTTCTACGCACCGCAGACGACGCTGACCCCCGACGGGCGGCGCATCATGATCGGTTGGATGCAGAACTGGGACACGCTGTCGGTCTCCACGGTCAAATCGCGCTGGTTCGGGCAGATGACCCTGCCGCGCGAGCTGTCGATCAGGAACGGGCGGCTGTATCAGCGGCCGGTACGCGAGCTGGACGCCCTGCGCGGCGAACGCGTCGCCCACGAAAACGTGCGCTTCTCGGGAGAGCGGACGCTCGAGGGTGTCAGCGGGCGCACGGTGGATATCACGGTCACGATCCGCCCCGGCGATACGGGGAACGTCTACAAAAAGTTCGCCGTCTGGTTCGGGAAAAACGACGCCTGCCACACGACGCTCAGCTACCGGCCCTACGAATCGATCCTTAAGATCGACCGCAAGTTTTCCGGCTCACGCCGCGCGGTCATTCACCAGCGGCGTTGCAAGGTGCCCGACCGGGGCGGCGAGCTGACCTTCCGCATGATCCTCGACCGGTTCAGTGTGGAGGTTTTCGTCAACGACGGCGAGCAGACGCTGACGGCGACTATGTTTACCGACCCGTCGGCGGACGGTATCTGCTTCCTCGCGGACGGCGAGGTCTGCATGGACGTGGAGAAATACGATCTGAATAACGATTCAAAATTGGGAGTACAAAAGCGAGAAAAGGAGTGGTATCATCGAGCGGGAGATGATGATACCCATGAAATACCACTTCAATGAAGAAGATATCCAAGCGATTCAGGCCGCCAGGCGAGAGAACCAGGATAAGAATGCAGAGAGAAGATTACGGGCCTTGGAGCTGAGGGCTGAAGAGCGCACCGGGAAAGAGGTTGCCGCGATCACGGGGTATAATCTGTGGTATATCTCGAAGCTGGCCGCCAAGTATTGCACAGGTGGTCTGGACGCCATAATCGGAAGCCACCATCACGGGAATCACCGCAACATGAGCTACGAGGAAGAAACTGCATTTCTGGAGCAGTTTATTGATGAAGCTGAGGGTCGAATAACAAATGTATCCGCTGTAAAAGCGGCCTATGACAAGAAGATAGGCCGCGAGACTGGGCGCGGACAGATATACTACGTGCTGCACCGGCACGGGTGGACAAAGAAAACGCCCAAGGGCAAGCATCCGAAACGTGCAGACCCGGAGGCGGCAGAAGTCCCAAAAAAATAAGCGCTCGAATCGCAGAATTGACAGAAGTTTTCCTCAACGCCAAAACGATCCGCTTGATGTTCCGAGCTTGTGACGGCGCGGCGGAGCAGGTATCCGTAAAGCGGCGGGCGCACCGGATGAAGTGCAGTTGTTCGCGTCGCGCCACGCGATGACGTCGTCCTCGCGGATGAGGTACATCGAGCGGATGAGTGCCATGCCGGGAAGGTTCTTGCTGTGCAGCTTCGGCATCATTGTCTGCGTCTGTCCGCTCCACAGCATCCCCATCAGGATCGTCTCGATCACATCGTCATAGCGGCGTCCGAGTGCGGTCTGGTTGCAGCCCAGTTCCTGCGCCAACGGCAGCCCATACATACGAAAAGCACGACGGTCTTGTCCTGCGGAAGCTCTCCCCCGCTCCGCTGCGGTTCACCCTTCCGCCTCGCCGCGCGGTTATGCGTCAGGTTGACGCCGCAACACATACCCACGCAGTGCAGCGAGGTCAGCAGTCCCAGCGTGAACAGCGCGCCGAAACCCATCCCGGCGCGCACCGACGGAATACGCTCAACGCCCTCGAAACCGTCCGCCCCCCCCCCACAGCGCGCGGCGCCTGATCGGGGCCGGAGATCAAACCCTCAAAAAAGCGCTCCGGCGTCCGCGCGGACGCCGGAGCGCAATTGTTCGATCAGTCCGTGAACAGCGGGGTCGAGAGATAGCGGTCGCCGGTGTCGGGGAGCAGCGCCACGATGGTCTTGCCCCTGTTCTCGGGGCGCTTCGCCAGCTGGATCGCCGCCCATGCCGCCGCGCCGGAGCTGATGCCCACCAGCACCCCCTCGCTCTTGCCGATCTGCTTGCCGGTGGCAAAGGCGTCGTCGTTCGTGACCGTGATGATCTCGTCGTAGACCTTGGTGTTCAGCACGTCGGGAACGAAGCCCGCGCCGATGCCCTGAATCTTGTGCGCGCCGGGCGTGCCACAGCTCAGCACCGGCGAGTCCGCAGGCTCCACCGCCACGACCTTGACGTTCGGGTTTTTGCTCTTGAGGTACTCGCCCACGCCGGTCAGCGTGCCGCCCGTGCCGACGCCTGCGACGAAAATGTCCACCTTGCCGTCCGTGTCCTCCCAAATCTCGGGACCGGTGGTCTCGAAGTGCGCCTTGGGGTTCGCGGGGTTGACGAACTGTCCGGGGATGAAGCTGCCCTCGATCTCCTTCGCCAGCTCCTCGGACCTGGCAATCGCGCCCTTCATGCCCTTCGCGCCCTCGGTCAGCACCAGCTCCGCGCCGTACGCCTTCATGAGCTGGCGGCGCTCGACGGACATGGTCTCGGGCATGACGATGATGATGCGATACCCGCGCGCGGCGGCGACGGCGGCGAGCCCGATGCCCGTGTTGCCGCTGGTCGGCTCGATGATGGTCGCGCCGGGCCCCAGCTTGCCGGACGCCTCGGCGTCGTCGATCATCGCCTTGGCGATGCGGTCCTTGACGCTGCCGGCGGGGTTGAAGTATTCGAGCTTGGCGAGGATGGCGGCGTCCAGCCCCTCGTTCTTTTCGATGTGGGTCAGCTCCAAAAGCGGGGTCTTGCCGATCAGCCGGTCGGCAGAGGTGTAAATGTTAGCCATGACAACAGCTTCCTTTCAAATGATGTTGGATGAAATGTAGCTCAAAATATTTTATATTGTCAATAGATATGCAGTTTATGGAACCGCCGCGAAGCCGTTTTCCAGATCGGCGAGGATGTCGTCGATGTGCTCCGTGCCGATGGAGAGGCGGATCGTGTTCGGGCGGATGCCCGCCGCGTCCAGCTCCGCCGCCGTGAGCTGCGAGTGCGTGGTCGTCGCCGGGTGGATGACGAGGCTCTTCACGTCCGCGACGTTCGCCAGCAGCGAGAAAATCTCCAGCGCGTCGATGAAGGCGAACGCCTCCTTCTGATCGCCCTTGATGTCGAAGGCGAAGATCGACGCGCCGCCGTTCGGGAAATATTTCTCGTACAGCGCGTGGTCGGGATGATCGGGCAGCGACGGATGATTGACCTTCTCGACCTTCGGGTGGTTTTTGAGGTACGCCACAACCTTTTTCGCGTTCTCCGCGTGGCGCTCCAGACGCAGGGACAGCGTCTCCGTCCCTTGCAGCAGCAGGAACGCCGCGAACGGCGAAATACACGCGCCGGTGTCGCGCAGCAGAATCGCGCGGATGTAGGTGGCGAACGCCGCCTTCCCCGCCGCCTCGGTGAACCTCACGCCGTGGTAGCTGGGGTTCGGCTCGCTGAGCCACGGATAGCGTCCCGACGCCGCCCAGTCGAACGTGCCGCCGTCCACGATCACGCCGCCGAGCGTCGTGCCGTGTCCGCCGATGAACTTGGTCGCGCTGTGAACGACAATGTCCGCGCCATGCTCGATCGGGCGGATGAGGTATGGCGTGCCGAACGTGTTGTCGATGACCAGCGGAACGCCGTGCGCATGGGCGATGACGGCGAGCGCGTCGATATCGGGAATGTCGCTGTTCGGGTTGCCCAGCGTCTCGATGTAGAGCGCCTTGGTGCTGGGCCGGATTGCCGCCGTGACCTCGTTTAAGTCGTGGATGTTGACGAAGCTCGTCTCGACGCCGTAGAGCGGGAGCGTGTGCGCGAGCAGGTTCGCGCTGCCGCCGTAGATCGTCTTCTGCGCGACGATGTGCTCCCCCGCCTTGGCGAGCGCCTGAACGGTGTACGTAATCGCCGCCGCGCCGGACGCGACCGCCAGACCCGCGACGCCGCCCTCGAGCGCCGCGATGCG
>CAMKFK010000098.1 GCA_946411835.1 uncultured Clostridia bacterium | reverse complement strand
TCCGGCATCCGCCGCGTCCACCCGGACAAGGTCGTGTTCACCTATCAGGGCGACGGCGACCTTGCCTCCATCGGCGCGGGTGAGATCGTCCACGCGGCGCATCGCGGCGAGAAGTTCACCACGTTTTTCATCAACAACGCCATCTACGGCATGACCGGCGGCCAGATGGCGCCGACCACGCTGATTGGGCAGAAGGCGACCACCGCCGTGGACGGGCGCACCGTCGAGCAGGCGGGCATGCCCCTGCGCGTGTGCGAAATGCTCGCCACCATCGACTGCGCGGTGTTTGTCGAGCGCGTCATGCTCAACAACCCTGCCAACGTCCGCAAGGCGAAGCAGGCGATCATGACCGCGTTGGACGTTCAGGCGGCGGGTCTGGGCTTTACCTTTGTCGAGTTCCTCTCCGCCTGCCCCACAAACTGGGGCCTCGCGCCGGTGGACGCGCTCAAATGGGTCGAAACCGACATGGCGGCGTACTACCCCGTCAAGAACTTCAAGCGCCCGGAGGGATTCTGATATGATAAAAAAGCTATTCTTTGCCGGAAGCGGCGGACAGGGCGCGCTCGCCATCGGTCAGCTCATCGCCAAGGCGGCGATGGAGGAGGGCGGCGAGGTGACGTACCTCCCTTCCTACGGTCCCGAAATGCGCGGCGGCACCGCCAACGCGACCGTCGTGATCTCCGACAGGCCCATCTCCTGCCCGCTCATCAACGAGTGCGACGTGCTGGTGGTGATGAACCTCCCCAGCCTGACCCGCTTTGAGCCGATGGTCAAACCCGGCGGACTGCTGTTCCTGAACAGCTCCCTCATCCCTGAGAAGGCGAAGCGGAACGACATCCGCGTCGTCGAGGTGCCCTGCAACGACGCGGCGGAGAAGCTCGGCATCGAGCGCGCGGCAAATATGGTCATGCTCGGCGCGGTATTGAAGGAAACCGGCGTCGTGCGGTTTGAGACCGTCTACGAGGAGCTGGAGCACATGTTCACCGGCCGCAAAGCGAAGTTCCTTGACGCAAATCGCAAGGCCGTCAATTTGTACCTGTAAGGAGACAAACTATGCTGAACATCCGCATTGAGAAAACCACGTCGCCCAAGGCGAAGCCCGACATGAGCAAGGTCAGCTTCGGCACGACCTTCACCGACCACATGTTCCTCATGGACTACAACGCCGACGAGGGCTGGCACGAGCCCCGCATTGTCCCCTATGGGCCCCTTCCCATCGAACCGAGCGCCGCCGTGCTCAACTACGCCATGGAGGTGTTCGAGGGCCTGAAGGCATACCGCACGGCGGAGGGCAAGATTCAACTCTTCCGCCCCGACTGCAACATCGAGCGCATGAACCACTCCGCCGAGCGCCTGAGCCTGCCGCAGCTTGACCCAGACGACGCCCTGCAGGCCATTAAGACACTGGTCGAGCTGGACAGAGACTGGGTGCCGCACGGGGATGGAGAATCCCTGTACATCCGCCCGATCCTGATGTCTGTCGAGCCGGACGTCTCGCTGCACTGCACGGAGCGCTGTATGTTCGTGGTCATCTGCTCCCCCGTCGCCTGCTACTACAAGACCGGGCTCAAGCCGGTGAGCATCGCCATCGAAACCGAGGATTCGCGCACGGTGCGCGGCGGCACCGGCTTTGCCAAGTGCGGCGGCAACTACGCTGCCGCCCAGCGCGCCGGAATGCGCGCCGAGGCGCAGGGCATCTCGCAGGTGCTTTGGCTGGACGGCGCGACCAAGACCTACATCGAAGAGGTCGGCAGCATGAACGTCATGTTCAAGATTCGGGGCGAGGTCGTCACGCCGACGCTGGAAACCGGGACGGTGCTGCCCGGCGTGACACGCCGCTCCATCATCCAGCTGCTCCAGGATCGCGGTCAGCGCGTCAGCGAGCGTCTGTTCTCCGTCCACGAGTTCGTGCGCGCGGTCGAGGCCGGCGCCATCGAGGAGGCATGGGGCTGCGGGACGGCGGCGGTCGTCTCCCCCATTGGGAAGCTGATTTACGACGGCAAGGAGTACGTCATCGGCGACGGCAGCATCGGACCGCTGACGCAGTCGCTCTACGACGAGCTGACCGGCATCCAGTGGGGCAAGCGCGACGACCCGCACGGCTGGGTCTGTCCCGTCTGCTGATAATAAACGATATACAAAGCGCGGCAGGGTGGTTCCCCTGCCGCTTTTTTGTGTTCGGGCTTGACAAATTCTCTCTACAGTTGTAGAATTAGTTTACTCTACAAATGTAGAGAAAGGATGATTACCATGTCTGATGTCATTCGGCGCCTGCCGGACGCGGAACAGGCGGTCATGCAGGCGGTATGGCGGCTCGAGTCGCCCGTGCCACGCTCGCTTCTGGAGCGGGAGATCGCCAAAACGCGCCCCATGGCGCAGACCACGCTGCTGACGCTGCTCTCCCGCCTCGCGGAGAAGGGGTTCCTGCTCGTCGAGAAGCAGGGGCGCGGCAGCGTCTACACGCCGCTCGTCTCCCAGCGGGACTATCGCGCCGACCAGAGCCGCCGCTTCGTGGATACGCTGTTCGGCGGCAGCATGAGCGCCTTTGCCAGCGCCCTGTGCGACAGCGGGCTGTCCCGGGAGGAGCTGGACGAGCTGCGGAGCCTTTTGGAAAAGGAGGACGCGCCATGACCGGTCAGACAACCAATTTCGTCCTTTCGACACGTATGCTTCTTGTGCTCTTTTCCTGCGTCTTCGGCTTCGTTTTTACCGACCGCAACCGAGCGGACAGCACCTGCGGCGAACGGCGATTTGAGGCAATCATCTCCCCGATGCACATTGTGACTGCGTTTTCTTTCTTTTCTGTTTTTCCATGGCTGGTCCGGCGTCTCGGCCTCCCGCATCGTGCAATGATGATGACGCAGGTCGTTTTGGAAACGGTGCTGCACACCTGCCTGTACGATGCGCTGCTGCTCCCCCTCCTGCCGCTGCTCCGCCGGCACTACAGCGCCCGCGCCTGCGCTACGCTCTGGCTGCTGCCCAACGCACTCTATTATCTCATCTTTGGCAGCTCTGGGATTCCCCGTCCTCTGCTCGTGCTGCCCGTAGACGCCAACCTGACGGGCGTTCTGTGGCTTTGGGCCATCGGCGCGGCGGCGGTGCTCGCGTGGCGCGTCGCGCAGCACCTGGTGTTCCGCCGCCGGCTGCTGGAACCCGCACACGCTGTGGACGCGGCGACGCTCGACCTTTGGATGCGGGAGAAGACGGCGTTTTTTGAGAACGAAATGGACAGCCGACGCGGCATCCCGCTGTTGGTCTCCCCCGTCGCCGTCACGCCGCTGAGCGTCGGACTGGCGCGAAGGGCGATACGGGTGGTGCTGCCGGAGCAACACTACTCCGCCGACGCGCTGCACCTGATCTTCCGGCACGAGCTGATCCACATCGCTCGTATGGACGCCTGGACAAAGCTGTTCCTCACGCTCTGCACAGTCGTCCTGTGGTGGAACCCGCTGATGTGGCTCGCCATGCGGCGCTGCGCCGAGGATCTGGAGCTGGCCTGCGACGAGCTTGTCCTGCTGGACGAGCCGCCGGAACGCCGCGCCGCCTACGCGGAGCTGCTGCTGCATACCGCCGGGGACGTTCGGGGCTTCACCACCTGCCTGTCCGCCTCCCTCAAGTGCTTGCGCTACCGGCTGAACAGCGTGCTGCACCCAAAGCAGAAGGTACTGGGCGGTCTGATGCTTGCGCTGGCGGCGTCGGCGCTGGGTTGGACCTGCGGGAGCGTCGCTGTCGGCTACGCGCCGCGCCCGCTCTCCGAAGCGGCATTCCCGGACACGGCGCCGCTTTCGATCCAGGTCAGCGCGACCTTCGGCAAAAAACACACCGCGCTCAACGAGCGCGATGCCGAGGCGCTTTGGAACGCTCTGCGTGAGCAGACCGTGTACACCCTCTCCGGACTCTACGAGCCTGCCCCCGAGGATGAGTATGTGTGGCTGACCGCCGATTGCGGGGACACAAGGGTGCAGCTGATACTATACGACCGTTTTGTCCATGTCAGAGACCTCCAACCCAGAAACGGTCACTGGACGCTCGCCACCCGGACGCTTGATTTCTGCTTTGCCGCGCCGCCGGAGCTGGCTCGCCTTACAGCTGCTTGCGGATCGCCTTGATGGCGTTCTTTTCCAGCCGCGAGACCTGCGCCTGCGAGATACCGATCTCGTCGGAGACCTCCATCTGCGTCTTGCCGTCGGAAAAGCGCAGGGCGAGGATACGGCGCTCGCGCGGCGACAGGCGCTCCATCGCGTCCTTGAGCGCGATGTGCTCGAGCCAGCGTTCATCGGTGTTTTTCGTGTCGCGCACCTGATCCATCACGGTCACGGCGTCGCCGCCGTCGGCGTACACCGGTTCGGACAGCGACACAGGATCGACTACCGCGTCCATCGCCAGCACGACCTCCTCCCGCGGGATGTCCAGCGCACGGGCGATTTGCTCGACCGTCGGCTCCCGCTGCGTCTCGCGCTGGAGCTGTTCCCGCGCTTGCAGGACGCGGTACGCCGTGTCCCGCATGCTGCGGCTGACGCGGATCGCGCTGTTGTCGCGCAGGTAGCGCCGTATCTCGCCGATAATCATCGGCACGCCATAGGTAGAGAAGCGCACGTTCTGGCTGACGTCAAAGATGTCGATCGCCTTGATGAGTCCGACGCAGCCGACCTGAAACAGATCGTCGGCGTTCTCGCCACGCCCGGCAAAGCGCTGGATGACCGAGAGAACCAGCCGCAGGTTCCCCTCGACCAGCGTTTCGCGCGCCGCTGTGTCGCCCGCGCGGACGCGGCGAAACAGCGCGTCCATCTCCGCCGCGCTGAGTGTCGGCAGGCGCGATGTGTTGACGCCGCACAGCTCGACCTTACCCAAAATAAAGCACCATCTCCCGTGTCGTGGATGCTTCTATTCTTTCCTCGCGGAATAGAAACATACGGCGCGGAAGACGGTGATATTTTTTATCGTTCGAGTGGCTTCGATGGACTTTTTGCTCCAAGCCGCTCGCTCCTTCTTGTATGACGGCGTCACAGCCACTTTTTCTTTTTGAAGAAAATCAGGCTGGCGACCACAATGAGAATGCTCACGGCGATGACCAACGGGTAGCCAAACGGCCAATTCAGCTCGGGCATATAGCGGAAGTTCATACCGTACCAGCCTGCGATGAGCGTCAGCGGCATAAAAATTGTCGTGATGACCGTCAGCAGCGTCATCGTCCTGTTCTGGCGCACCTCAAGCTGGGCGTTGTAAAGGTCGCGCACCTGCATGGTGTGGTCGCGCAGCGAGACGGCTGTGTCGTGCCGCCGCGCCATCCGGTTCATGAACAGGTGCATATAGCGCAGGTTTTCCTCCCGGAAGAAACCGTTTTCGTTCTCCTCCAGCTCCTGCACCATGTCAATGATCTGTTCGTAGTGCACCAGCAGCTCGCGCACGTCGCTTCGTATCTCGTTGACGCGGGCAAGGTCCTTCTGCCCCTCCAGCGCGAGAATCTCGTCCTCGATGCGGTCCAGCTCCGATTCGTAGCGCTCCATAATCGGCAGATCCGGCTCGACGATCTGTTCGAGAAAGTCGTACAGAAAGCGTTCAAGGCTCGGCTCGCGCCAGCGCTTCGTCCGCCGGATCGTCTCGATCATCTGCCCGGCGCGCCCGCTGTCGTCGATGAAGACGACGCCCTTCTCGTCAAGGGCGAAGGCGAAGCGGTCATCCCGCTCGGTCAGGCAGGTCCGGTCGGGAATCTGAAACGTGCCGGTCAGGGAGTCGTAGTTCACCTCCGCCTTGGTATTGTGGAGCTTTCCGGTGGGGTCGAGGTCGATCCCCATGTCAAAACGGTCGCGCTTCTCGCGCCACTCCGGCGTCGTCAGCACGGCGACATACTGGCGGCCGCCCCGGTGGAGCAGCTCCTCCGGCTGGCATTCCTGTATGCTGTCTTCCAACAGATAAGTAATCATAGGCACCCTCCGCACTGCGTTTCGATACCCGTATTATGACATACTTTTTCCGCGCTTGCAACCATGGATGCGTTGTCGGGCGGGCTTGCACGTATAAACAAAGCAGCGGTTTTGAAATGATCGGAATGCTCCGGTTTTCAAAACCGCTGCTTGTCATCAAGAGGCTGTGATAGCCGCGCTGCTGGGTTTACATTCTCCAAACATTGATAAACAGATTCGTTTCGACGTCGGAGACGAATTTTGCGTAGGGGTTGGGTTTCTCGTCGCCGCGCGCGTTGTTGTCGT
>CAMKFK010000097.1 GCA_946411835.1 uncultured Clostridia bacterium | reverse complement strand
TCAAGAGCTGTCGCTACATCTTGTGTTATGCTGAGTTAACCCGATACGCATATTACATATAGTTATATAATGTATAAGGGCGCGGCGCGGTAATCAGCTGCGCCGCACCTTGCGATAGAACGTAGGCCTTCATGTCCAGCCGCCGCTGGGCTTCGACCGCTGTGATCTCGCCGCGCCGCCAGAGCGCGACCACGGCGTCGAAGTTATCCCGAAGAATGGGCTTGCGGCCCTTATAGACACCTTTGCTCTTTGCAATCTCGATGCCCTCCCGCTGGCGCTGCCGGATATACTCGCGCTCCAGCTCGGCGATGGCGGCGAAGACCGTCAACATGAATTTCCCCGTAGGGGTGGACGTGTCAATCGACTCCTTTTGGCTGACGAACTCGACCCCCTTATCTTTCAGCCGCTCCGTCAGCTCCAACAGGTCGCGGGTGTTGCGGGCGAAACGGGAGATGGACTCCACGATGACGATATCGCCGCGCCGCACATACTCCATCATCCTTTGCAGCTCGGGGCGGTTGGTGTCCTTGCCGCTCATACGGTCGATGTATACCTCGTCGACGCCAAGCTGCTTCATCAAAGTCTCCTGCCGTGCCGTGTTCTGTTCGACAGAGGATACGCGGATGTAACCGATCCTCATGCCCGGTCATCCTCACGCTCCGGCTCATAGATGTTCCCATTTCGCTCCATAGTCTCGGCAAACTCGTGGATGTGATACACATAGTTGCCGATTCGCGCGTGATAATCGTCGATATAAAGGCACGACTTTTTGGAAATGCTGCCATCAGGGTGCCTTATGAGCACGTTGCCACCATCCGGCACACTGAAAAGCGTGTTATAGCGGCTGTCCACGAATCGGATATCGCGGATGCCGTTAGGATTCGGAAACGCCACCACGCCCTCGACGTTGATCGGCTCGTTCATACGGCATCGCCTCCGTTCGATGGATACTCCACGACCTCGCCCGTGTCGGGGCTGACCTCGATCACCGTTCCCGGCACGGCGTACATATCGTCGGAGATTTCCGTCTTGACCGTGTTGTCCAGTGCTACCCCGCGCAAGAAATCGCTCTTGAGCGGTGCGTACTTCAAGACACGCTTGAGAACCGTTTTCTTCGCCATCGCCTCAAAGTCCGTCTGCCACGGGCCTGCGCCATAGGCCTTGGAATAGTGCTGGGCAAAGCTGCGTACGTCCTCCATGCTCATCACATCGTAGCCGAAGCCGCCGTCCTTCGTGCGGAACACCGCATAGACGTAGATCGGCTCGCCGCGATCTTTGAGCGCGGGAGTATGCTTTAGGAGAGGCTCCAAGCCGAACGAGTAGGCAAAGTCATCATTCTCATACACGACCTGCGCCTGAATGACGCTGACCTCTCCGCTGCGGTAGGCAAGGTCAATGAGGCCCTTGTAGCCGAGCTGGAACTGGCACTCGCTGCTGCGGGTCTTGGTGTTGTAGTAGGGGATCAGATACGCCTGCCCCAGCGGGGTGTTCGGCTCCACGCCGAGCTGCGCTGCCGTCATCATCGCGCCGAGGAAACTCTGCGGCGTGGTCTGCGCCAGCTTCGGATTTGCGGACAGGGCGGACAGCACGATGCGGGTAAAGCGCTCCGGCGTCATCACAGCCGGGAGCGCTTTCTTGATCTCGCCCTGCATCTGCTTGATGTACGCCTGCATCGACGTCTTTTCATCGGCAGGACGCATGGTGGTCTGAGCGGTCGCCTGCCGGATCATGGAATTAGCCATAGTTTAAGTCCTCTTTATAATCGTCTGCGTTTGGGCAATATGCCAGCGCGAAGTTGCAGTCAAAACCCTCTGGCTCGCCGTTCTCGTCGTAGTCCGTCCACGTTTCCGACAGGATCTCCTTTCTGCCGTCCAACTCGACAAGAATCTCTTCATGGTGCTGCCGCAGATACGCGGGAGTAGCGAAGTCGAACGCCTCGGACAGCTCATCGTATGTGACGTGCCAGTTGCCGGTGGCCGTATTGGCTGTGCCAATGGAAATGATATAGTCAATGATCTCGCTCATTGCCCCACCCTCATTTCCGACAGCTGCGCATGTACCTCCATGACCAATCCAACGCCGAGGGCAAACCCCTGCCGGAATGCTTCGCTGCTCTCAGCTTCGATCAACTTCTCATAGCAGTCGGTCAACTGCGAGAGTTGTTCCGCCGTGCTCTCATTTAGACTCTTGCCCATTCTTTCTCTGATCTCTCCGACTGCCCTGTGATGAATGGCAACATCCGAATCGTCGGAATAGACGCAATCCCTCAGCTGAATCTCACCGCGGTACAAATCCGTGATGATGCTGCTCATTAGCCCGCCTCCTTCTCTTGCTCCGTCACTTTGAACGGGCGGACGCTAGTCGCTTTGTAATACGGTGTGAGGTCGATGGACGGGTGATCCTTGGCGAAGTCCTTTGCCTGAAAGGACTGCCGCGTCTGGGATTTCCAGCTGATGTTGAACAGCCCGCAGCGTCCCGACTCAGCTTCGCCCATGTCCGCCTTGATGGTGTTCTCAATCTCGCCAATGCGGGTGTCGATACTTTTTCGCTGCTCCTTCAGCTCCATGTACTCACGAAGCACGTTGTCGCGCCCGAACAGTGCAGCCGTCTCGCCGTTGCTGTAAGGATACAAAACCTGCAAGGCCTCAGCAGTCGCTCCCGAGCCGTCGATCTGCGGCGGGGCATCCTGCTCCACACACTTCCAAAACCCTGCCTCGGCCTGCATCAGCGCGTCGATCTCAGCCTGATCGCGCTCCAGCGTGTAGGTGAAGAAGCCCTTGCCAAAGGCCAACACGGCAAGATACCACTTCGCAGCGCCGGTGACGGCGAGATAGTGGACGCACTGCGCGTAATACTGCACGGGGAACTCTCTGCCCCTGAACTGCTTAGTGTCGAGCGACGCTGTGGTCTTGCACTCCAGTCCGGCGTCCTCACCGATTACGAGGCGGTCAACGTCGGCGTGGGCGAAGGGATAGTCGGGGTTATAGAGCATTGCGCCGGACTGACGGACGCGCTTGCCGGTTTCCTCCATGAAGCGGCGTGCAACATAGTCCTCCAGATCGCGCCCCAGCCGCATGGCCTCGGTATCCGGCTTGTTCGGCAGCCTGCCGGTCTTGTCGCAGAAGACAGAGAATGGGCTTGCCCACTTGGACAAGCCCACGATTGCCGCCGCGTCGCTGCCGCCGATGGTCTTGCGGCGGCGTTCCAACCATGCTTCGCGGCTCATGCCCTTGGTGGAAATTCGAATCAGTTTTCTCATGCCGCCACCCCGCAAAGCTTCACGGTCTTGTCGATGATGGCATGGCCGTCGATGACGCGCGCCCAGTTGTTTGCGGCATAATCCTTCGTATTGCGATGCGGCATGGAGTGCGTGGCGAGATCGCTGGCGGCGTTGATGACGCCCCACGCCGTGCCGCGGAACTGCCGGATGTCCGGCGCGAAATAGCAGACCATGAACTCGTTCCGGCACTTCTCGGCGGTCGCTTTCTCGCGGTCAGAGGAATGCTCCGCGATGGGGAACAGCTCATCGAGGATCGCCTTGACGTCGCGCTCGTAAAGTGTCTTATTCGCGGCGTGGTCGGCGTAGACGGCGAGATTGCTCATATACTCGTCCGCGAGGAACAGGCAGTCCCGCGCCTCCTGCATCCGTTCGCGTATGTTCTCGGTATGCCGCATACTCCAAATTCGCTTTGCCGAGCCGAGGGCGAGATTGAGCGTGTTGTTGCACACGACGCGGATCGGTGTCATGCACACCTTGAGCCCGCCGCCTCCGTCGTGGCTGTTGGTGAAGCAGAGGTAGGGCTCGACGCTGTCCCCGGCGACGCGGCGCTCCGGCATACGAGCCAGCAGCCAGATCTGCTTGCCGTCGCGGAGCGAACCGGCGGTCTCGTAGCGGACATCGCCGCCGATGAGATCGTCCGTGAAGTGGAAGGCGTCCACGTTCTGCACGACCTTGTAACGGTCGCCGACGATGCCGAGGACGCTGCCGTCCGTGTCGCGGACGTTGGACTTGTAGCCGGAGATGACGCCGCCGCGGGCGTTGTAGACCGGTTCCTGCCGCACCGTCCAGTCCAGCCCCGCGAAGCGGAGCGCGTCGGCGCTGGTGGGCGCTTCGGGGACTTCAGTGCCGAGCCCGTGCCACGGCTTGTTGCGGACATACATCATGGTTTCAATGTTGGCAGACATATTCAAGACCTCCTTGTTCTGCTGTTGTGGTTTTTGACGATGACAATGGTAATGGCGAGCAGCGCGTTGGTCACAACTTCGCCGAGTTCTTTTGCTTTCCGTGTGATAGATTTCATATTTCATACCTCATACAAAAATGCCTCGATCTCCTCCGGCTGATAGCCCAAGGCGATGAGACGGTCAATCATTTCCGGCGAGAATCCGTAGGCGTAGGCGACGGATTTCAGCTCGCCGATATAGCTGGAATGGCAGCGCGGACGATAATACATCGGATACCAGCCCAGTAATTTGCCGTCGTCAAAGGAGCCGCGTGTCACCTCTCCGGCGGAGTCGATTTTGACGATTTCCCCGCAGGTCATGTTGATTTTGACCGCCTTATGACGGGGCTGGGGACACATCTGCAAGGCTTTCTCCATGATCTCCCGCGTGGAAGCGTAGAGGAACAGCCCGGTATCGGGATAGCGGATCAGATACAGCGGATTGTCGCCCTTGACGATGTAGAGATCGTTTCGCTCGTCCAACGCCGTGAAGGTGAACGAGCCCTCCATCTGCTCGGCGACGGTGCGCAGGCTGGGGATGTCCAGCGTCCTTTGGCGCTCCAGAAGCTGCACGGCGACATAGGAATCCGTTTCGATCTTCGTGCGCGGGAGAGCAAAGCGGTCACGCAGCTCCTTGTCGTTGCAGATGACGCCGTTGTGCGCTAGGGCGAAGCGTTCGCTGCCGATCCTTCCGAGAAACGGGTGATTGTTGCGATTCCGCCGGGCGTCGCCCTGCGTCGTCATGCGCGTATGTCCCATAACGGCGGCGGTGTCGTCCCGCGCACGGAAGCGGAGCCTGCGCCCGGGGACGGGCGCCTTGCGCACGATCAGGGCTCCGTCGTTGTACGCGACGCCCGCTGCGTCCGTGCCGCGCTCCTCGGCGGAGGTGGCGAGCGCGTGGAGCATCCGCGATTTCTCCGCGCCGCTGTAGCGCAGGCGCGGGTCGAGCAGTCCGAACAGGCAGCACATCACACTTCCTCCTCGCAGGCCACGGGCTCGTTGACGTAGAGACGGCGTTCTTTCAGATACTGCACCAGCTCCGGCGCGGTGCAGCCGGTGACGAAGGTCGTCCAGCTCATGTCCTTGATCTGGCTGTCGGACATGGAAAGCGCCACGTCGCAGATCCGGTCAAGGAGCTGCAACGTGGCGAGGAAGGTATTCAGTTTGAGCGTGCCGCGGAACATCCGAAATTCCACAGTGTCCGGATTCGTGAGATTGACGGCGCTGTAGCGGCCTCTGCCGTTGCCCTTCTTGGCGTGGTCGAGGATGTCCTTCGGCTCGGTGCGGTAGCCGTAGCGCGACGCCCAGTCGTCGAGCTGTTTTTGCGTGCGGCGGGAGAATTTGAGCAGCTCCTCCCAATGCTTCTCGAAGAAGTAGAGGACGCGGGCGATGGCGGCGTCCTGGTGCTCCTCGGTTGGGCCGAAGGCGGCGCGGGAGACGTGGACGTGCAGGCCGCAGGTTCCGGCCTGGTGGGACGTGTAGCCCAGCTCCAGCGCCTTGTCGATGATCTCCGGCCACGGCGCGGCGTTCAGGTGATAGTCGACGGACATGGGGTGACTGACGATCTCCAAGCCCTCGTCGAGGCTTCCGTCGTGCTTGCAATAGATGTACTCGCGCTCGGTGTTGGCCACGCTCATGATGGCGTTGGCACTGCTGTCGTACTCGCCGCCGTCGTCGATCTCCAGTTCCACGCCGAAGTAGCGCGGGCCGCTGCCGTAGAAGATGGGGCGGGGCTTGTGGCAATAGTCGCGGATGCCCGCGCGGTTGTGGATGTCCAGGCAGGTCTTGCAGAGCGGGACGGCTTCCGTGCCGCAGTTGTCGATGAGGCGGAATCGCGCGCCGCAGATGTGGCAAAGGGTCGTGATTGCGTCGAGGCAGCGGGGGCAGTAGTCGCGGTCGTCGAAGCCGCGGCGCTCGGATGCGGGGCGTTCGCGGCGGCAGCGGGCGCAGGTGAAAACGGGTTCGTTCATGGCGGTGACCTCCGAATATGAAAGTAGCAACCCCGCGGCAGTTCAACGCCTCGGGGCTGCTCTAAGGATATATTACATATTCGGATTTTCTGCCGTTTCGGAAAATGTTTTATGCGTATCGGCTTTAGTCAGCCGCCCACAAGATATGCGCCACTACCGTAGCT
>CAMKFK010000096.1 GCA_946411835.1 uncultured Clostridia bacterium | reverse complement strand
GCCGTTCAACCTCTCAGTCCGGCTACTGATCGTCGCCTTGGTGGGCCGTTACCCCACCAACCAACTAATCAGACGCGAGGCCATCTCAGAGCGATAATTCTTTGGCATCAATGCCATGCGACACCGATGCATCATGCGGTATTAGCAGCCGTTTCCAGCTGTTGTCCCCCTCTCCAAGGCAGGTTCCTCACGCGTTACTCACCCGTCCGCCACTTTCCTCACCTTCCGTTGTCCGAAAACTCCTTCCGGTGATTCTCGTTCGACTTGCATGTGTTAAGCACGCCGCCAGCGTTCGTCCTGAGCCAGGATCAAACTCTCAATAAAATCGTATCTTAACGGCCTTCGCCGCTAAAATCGTTTATCGAGCTATTTGTCATAGCTTCTTCTCGCCATGTCTCCATGGCTGTCCCCGCCCCGAGTAATTGACTTAACCCCGAGGCTTCGGACTTACTTCCGATGCGGTCCCCCGCATCGCTTTCTGGTGCTTGTCTGTTCTTCGTTGTTTAATTTACAAGGTACTCGCCCCGCCCGCCTCCGTTTCCCCAGCGGCGGAACAGCTGCTACTATACTAGCTTACTCCGATTTTGTCAAGTGCTTTTTTTGAAAATTACGAATTTTTTTCGCTGAACCGCATCAGGAGCAATGCGGTCTGCGCGCGGCTGATCGCCTGGGACGGATACCAGACGCACTCATCCTCCGTAATCAAGCCGTTTTTCCACGCCCAATCCATGGCGGCGCGCCCCGCCTCGGAGACGCGGGCGGCGTAGGGATAGTCGGCAAGCGAGCCGTCAGTCTCCGGCTCGCCGGCAAGACAATACAGGCTGACGATCGCCTGCTCGCAGGTCATGAACTCCCCAACGCCGAAAACGCGCTCGCTGACGGGCTGGAGGATACCCATGCCTGTCGCCCATGTCACGGCGTCATAGAACCAGATGCCCTCGCTCACATCGTCGAACTCGGAACGCAGCTCGCCGACGCTGCTGTCGGTAAAGCGGTAGAGCAGCAGGGCGTAGATCTCCCGCGCGATGGCATAGTCCGGCAGAAACACCGGTTTATCGTCGGAACCGTTCATCAGTCCGGCAGATACGACGAAGTTGACGGCGTTGACATACCAGCTGTCCTCCGTCACGTCTGTCAAGGTATGGACAGTCTCCGTCCCATCCTCAGCTGTTGTGATGATGTCCACACCGCCAAGCTCTGTGTTGGGCGCAATGCGTCCAAGATGAACCTCCTTGCCCACGCGGCGGACGGAAAACGCCTCCGTGTCTCCGGTAATCAGACCGACGCTCTGCACCTCTTCCGCGAGGCGCGCCGCCTCCTCCGCCTCAAACCGGACGCGCTTATGGATCAGCACCACGGCCAATACCGCCAGCGCCAACGTCAAAATACGGACGATTAGCTTTTTCATGGCAGAATCAACAGCTCCTTGGGCGCGCGGTGGAGATTTTCGCAACCGCCCTCCCGAATGACAACAACATCCTCGATCCGCACGCCGAAGCGTCCGGGCAGGTAGATGCCCGGTTCCGCCGAAATGACCGCGCCCGCAGGCAGCGGGTCCTTCCACGTCGTGCTGGCGCGCGGCGACTCGTGTATCTCCACGCCGACGCCGTGGCCAAAGCCATGCCCGAAATACGCGCCGTACCCGGCGTCGGCGATGACCTTCGCGGCGGCGTTGTGCACATCGCAGCTGGGGACGCCCGCCCTGGCGGCGGCGATGCCCGCAAGCTGCGCGCGAAGCACGGTATGATACACCCGCTCCATCTCCTCGGTCACGTACCCGACCGCGACGGTGCGCGTCATGTCGGAGCAATAACCGCGACAGATGCAGCCGAAGTCCATGGTAACGAACTCGCCCGCCGCGATGGGCTTGTCGCTCGGGACAGCGTGGGGCTTGCTGCCGTTCGCGCCGGAGGCGACAATGGGGTCGAAGGACACATTCTCCGCCCCGTAGCGCAGCATGAGATAGGTCAGCTTCGCGGCGATCTCTTTCTCGGTGACGCCGACCCTGACGTCGTTGTAAATCTCCGCCAGCGCACGCTCGGCAATGCGCTGCGCGTCGGTCAGCGCCGCAATCTCCGCGCCGTCCTTGACCATGCGCAAGCCGGTCAGCAGCTCCGTCGCGGGCTTGAGCGCAACGTGGAGCCTACTTCGATAGCGTTCCAGCTCCGCGACGGTCATATACTCGTCCTCAAAGCCGACGGTCTCCACGCCGTCACGCGCCGCCGCCTCGTTGATGAGCGCGGCATAGCCGCGCTCCACGGTCGCCAGCGCAAGCTCCGCGTCCGCGACCTGTCGGCCCGCCGCCTCAATATAACGCGAATCCGTCCAATAGTATGCCCGTTTTTTCGTGACAAACGCCACGCCGTCGGTTCCGATGGAGCGGAAACCGGAGGCATAGAAACGGTTCGCCTCGTTCGTGAGCAGCATGGCGTCAATACCGTAACGATCCAGCTGTGCGCGAATCGCCGCAAAATGGTTCATTTCGTGTTCCTCCTCAATGGGGCATTGCCGGTATAGTCTGTCTTCAATTTATTATATAAAATGAGTTGGCTGGAATAAATGCCGCTGTAGCCCGAGAGCACAAAGCTGATGGCGCAGGTCAGCGCAAAGTAAGCGATTCCCGTGTCCCCGAAGAGCTCGAGAGCGAGAAATGTGGACGCCAGCGGACAGTTGACCGCGCCGCAGAACACGGCAATCAGCCCGACTGCGGCGCCAAATGCCGCAGGGACGCCCAGCAGCGGCGCGGCAACACAGCCAAAGGCCGCGCCGACAAAGAACGAGGGCACAACCTCGCCGCCCTTGTACCCCGCCGCGAGAGACAGCGCCGTGAAGAGCAGCTTGAGCGCGAACGCGGCGGGGACGGCTTCGCCCCGCTCCACCGCGCGGGCGATCACGTCCATGCCCGCGCCGTTATAGTCTGTCGTGCCGAGCAGCAGCGTCAGCGCGACGACCGCCGCGCCGACGACGGAGACCCGCAGCCACGGGTTGGGAAGCCTTGCTGCGAACAGCTTCTCCGCAGCGTGTATGGCTTCGCAGAATACAACGGACAGCAGCGCGCCCAGAACCGCCAACGCCGCGACGCGCGCGAGCATCCCCACGCCCAGCGGCGGCGCCTCGACGGCGAACGCCGTCGCCTCGACGCCGAGCGTCAGCGCGACGCCGCTCGCGGTCAGCGCGGCGACAAGGCAGGGCAGAAGCTGGGCAAAGTAGATACGCCCGACCTCCGTGATTTCCAGCGCGAACACGGCTGCCGCCAGCGGCGTGCCGAACAGCGCGGCAAAGAACGCCGCCATACCCACCGTGGTCATCGTGCGCAGGTCGCTGTCATCCAGTCCGAGCAGACGTCCGCTCTGGTAGCCAATGGCGCCGCCCATTTGCAGCGCCGCGCCCTCGCGTCCGACGCTGCCGCCGCCGAGGTGCGTCAGCAGCGTGGCGCAGAAAATCGCCGGGAGCAGCGCGAGCGACACGCCGCGCCCGGTCTGTATCTCACTGAGGATGTCGTTGGTGCTCTGTCCCTCCGTACCGAGCAGCTTATACAGTCCCACGATCACGAGACCGAGCAACGGCAGCGTATACAGCAGCCACGGCTGCGCCGCGCGCAGCTGCGTGACGCGGTGCACGCCAACGTGGAACACCGTGCCGACCACACCGCACAGCGCTCCTGTGACCAGCGCGACGGCGAGCCACTTCCCCATCGCCCACAGGTAAACCTGCCAGATACCGGCAAGCGCTCTGAGCCTCTTTCCCATACGCCGCCCCTCCGTAGACATTATATTGTATTTTATACCCCTTCGTATGATTTGTCCAGCGCAAAAAAGCTCCGCCCTACGGTAATTGAATGAGTTACGAAACTGTTAACAAATCGAGTCTAAGTAGTCTAATTTCATAATTAAAATACAAAAAATGGGAATCAAAAGCATACACCAAACTTGTAAAGGGACACATTTAGGCATGGAAAACCATTAGCTTGTCGATTTTGTTCACAAATTGTTAACTCATTCAATTACCCTTAGCTCCGCCCGAACGGGCGGAGCGGTCTGATGAAGCAATGCGGTTCAGTTTTCAAATACGTTCCTGATAAAATCCTCTTTGCGAAGCAACTCGTAGATGCGGTGGCCCTCCTCAAGCAGATCGTAGGACATCTCCGCGCCCAGCCAGTTGATCGTCATACCGACGAAAACGCTTTTGAAAAAGCGTAGCAGCGCTTCCCGTTCCTCTGCACTGCGGCTGCTGCAGCCGCCTCTGCCGTGGAACTCGACATACCGGCGGACAACAGCCTCCCACAGCCGATCGATACTGGCGAGGAAATTCGGCATTTTGGTACTGCGGTAAGCATGGAGCAGACCGACGCGGTGCTCCTCGGCATATTTCGCAAGCGGGCGCAGGCAGTCGATAATCGACGACGCATCGGAGGACAACTCGACCATGCCGACCCACTTTGCCTCGATTTCACTGACTAGTGATGAAATATCGGGGAAATAATAATAAAAGGTATTACGGCTGACACCGCAGCGCGCCACAATACTGTTGACGGTAACTCGTTTTGTCGGGCTTTCGTCGAGAAGCTGGACATAGGCTTCCATAATCTTCTCTTTTTTGTTAGACATAATAATCCCGCTCCATTCGCCTCATTTCGGTTCCATGAACGATGGTGCGATTATATAATGTCCAAGCAAGTTTTGGCAATGCACATTTTTTACAAAGAAATGTTACGCTTTTCGGCAAAATTTACAGCTTAAACAAGTTTTTGCGCGCAAAAAATATTTCAGGTCTCATGTGGGACGAAGGAGCAGTCATGATTCGATTTACAGGCGTCAGCGTACAGGACGGGTTGAGCGTCGGCCCGATCCACTTTCTCCACCGCCCCGGCTTATCCGGCAAAAAATGGTCGCACCTCTCGCCGGAGGAGGAGCAGCTCCGCTTTGAGGCGGCGAGGGATCGCGCCATAAGGGAGCTCCGGCGGCTCGAGGCGCGTGTCGCCGCGCACCTTGGCAGCGACGAGGCGGCGATTTTCCTCTTTCAATCCTCCATGCTCGAGGACACGGACTACCTTGATATGATCCGCTCCTGCATCAACGCCTGCGCCACGGCGGAATACGCCGTGGCGCAGACTGAAAAGGCGGTCATCGAGTTTTTCTCCGGTCTGGACAGCAACTACCTGCGCGCCCGCGCGTCGGACATCCGGGACCTGTCTTTCCGCCTGACGGACATCCTGTCCGACCGTCCCGCCGGCACAACGCGGCAGAGCCCCGCGATCCTGGTGGCAGAGGAGCTTTCGCCCAGCGAGGCCGCGCTGCTGGACAGCGGGCTGCTGTTGGGTCTGGTGAGCCGACACGGCACGCGCGACAGCCACATCGCCGTGCTCTCCCGCGCCATCGGCGTGCCCTCTGTGATCGGCATTCCCGTCGATCCCCGGTGGGAGGGACGCACCGCGATTCTCGACGGAAGCAGCTGCACCCTGATCCTTGATCCGGACGCCGAGATGCTCAACGCCGCGCACACGCTTGCCGCGCGCTGTGAAATCTCCGTTTCGGCGGAGCTTTGCGTTCCGCGCCGTCCGGGGCGGCGGTCTCTGCCGCTGTGCGCCACCGTCGAGAGCGCGTGGGAGGCGGTGGACGCCTACCGTGCCGGCGCGAGCAGCGTCCTCTACCGCGCCGACGCGCTGCACGGCGGCCGCGCCGCGCCGCCGTCCGAGGCGGAGCAGCTGCTCGAATACCGCCACACGCTGGAGGCAATGCGGGAGCGCGGCGCCGCGTTCCAGATGATCGGCCTCGGCACAAAGGATGCGTCCGCGCTCCACCCATGCCCGGAGCGCGCCAGGCTCTTCCGCACCCAGCTGCGCGCCGTTCTGCGCGCCGCCGCCTGCTCCGACACGCCCGTGACCGCGCTGCTGAGCGGCTCGGCGTCCGCTGCGGACTTCCGCTAGGCGCGTCATCAGCTGCGCCGCTGCCAGCGCGAGCTGGAGCGCGAAGGGCATCCCTGCCGCGCGCCGCGCTTCGGCGCTGTGATCGACTCCCCCGCCGACGTGTTCCATGCCGACGCGCTGGCGTTGGAATCGGAGCTGCTGGCGGTGGACGGCGGCGCGCTGCTGCGCTCCGCAATCTTCGACGACGAAGACGCCGGGCATGCCCTGCCCTGCTGTCCCACGCTGGCGCGGATGCTGCGCCGCGTCGTGCGGGCGGCGCGCCGGAGCGGCTGCAAAGCCGTCCTGTCCGGCGAACCGGAACAGTTTCCGCAGGCGCCCCACGCCCTGTCGGAGCTGGGCTTCGACGCGCTGTCCGTTCCGGTGCGCTCGCTGCTGCCGCTGTACGCCGCGCTGTCCGGCGGAGCGGCGGACGCAGAAGCAAAAGCCACATAGGACCTTTATCTGCACGGCGACAGCATTTACTTTTGCGCAAAGACGCGGTCAAGAGAGAAATTGTC
>CAMKFK010000095.1 GCA_946411835.1 uncultured Clostridia bacterium | reverse complement strand
TTGAGTTGACATAGTATCACGTCGGCTTAAGAAAGTAAATGCTGTCGCCGTGGCCGCCGCAATCCCATGACAGCTCGAGGGCGGAATCGGCAATTTTTGGCAGAAACCAAAAAAATTCGAGACAGCTTCAAACAATTTGGTTGAAATCGTGAAAACGGTGTGATATAATAATCGTACACCGCCGCAGGCGTATTTCGTCGCGGCGGCGCCCTGCGGCGGCGGAGCGTGTGTGAGGCCGTTTGCCCGAACGGCTTCCGGCGCGGCGGGACGGAACAATTCTTCAAAGGGAGAGAGGTATTTTTCTATGGCTGAAAAGAAAGAAAAAAACGTGAGACTTCCGAACGTCGTTGAGGCGCTGCTGCCCATCGTCGTGATGGCGGGCCTCATGATTTACGGTTTGCGCGGCGAAGTTTATGTCGACGCGCATATGCCCCTGATCGTTGCGATGTGCGTGGCGTGCATCGTCGGCGCCGTCTGCGGACACAGCTTTTCCGATATGCTCGCCGGTATGCTCGAGCGTCTGAACGCCACGCTGGAGGCGATTTTGATCCTCTGCACGGTCGGCCTTCTGATTTCCTCGTTCATGATCTCGGGCACCATCCCCGCGCTCATCTACTACGGTCTGGACCTGCTGACGCCGAAGCTGTTCCTGCCGGTCGGCGCGATTCTCTGCGCGATTGTCGGCCTCGCCTGCGGCTCCTCGTGGACCGCCACGGCGACCATGGGCATCGCGATGCTCGGCATCGGCGCGGGCCTGGGCATCAACCCGGCGCTGACCGCCGGCATGATTATCTCCGGCGCGTATGTCGGCGATAAGTTCTCCCCCCTGTCCGACACCACCAACCTCGCCGCCGGCGTTTCCAACACCGGCCTGTTTGACCACGTGACCGCGATGGTCTCCACCACCGGCCCCGTGTTCCTGATCTCGCTGGTGCTCTACGCCATCGTCGGCGCGCGGATCGACCCCAGCAGCTATGACCCCGAGTTTGCACGCGGCATCCAGGCGGCGATGCAGAGCGCGTTCAACATCAACCTTGCGCTGCTGCTCCCGATCGTGGTCGTCATCGTGGTGTGCGTTCTCCGCGTGCCCGGACTCGTCGGCATCATGATCTCCGTTGTCACCGGCGTGCTGTTCGCCGTCATCTTCCAGGGCGGGTACGGCCTGAGCGACATCTTTGACGTGCTGCACTACGGCCCCGGCATCGAGGTCGAGGTCGGCGGCGCCGTGACCGAGGAGGTCGCGGAGCTTGCCAACACGCTGCTTGCCAAGGGCGGCATGAATCACACCATGTGGACGATCAACCTCGTGCTCCTCGCCGTCGCCTACGGCGGCGCGCTGGAGCGCTGCGGCTGCGTCGAGACTCTGTTCGGCGGCCTGAAGCACAAGCTCAACACCGTCGGCTCGCTGGTGCTCGCCACCATGCTGACCTCCATCTTCTGCGACGCCGCCATGGGCGACCAGTTCCTCGGCATCGGCGTTCCCGCCCCGCTGTACATGGATAAGTTCGACGAGCTGGGCCTTGGCCGCAACATGCTCTCCCGCACGCTTGAGGATGCCGGTACCCTGTGGAGCCCCATGTTCCCGTGGACGGGCTGCGGCGCCTATCAGATGGGCGTTCTGGGCGTACAACCCTTCGCGTACTTCCCGTATGCGTTCCTGAACCTGCTCAACCCGATCTACGCCTGCATCACCGCGTTCCTCGGCCGCAACATCTTCTGGGCGGACGGCGCGTACACCAACCTGCTCGGCAAGACCACGATGCGCAGGCCCGCCGCCGCGCCCGAGGAGGCGCACGCGCAGGCGGTGAGAAACCTCGAGGCGCTGCGCGCCGCCGGCAAGGCGCCCAAGCCCAGGACCTGAGCGCTTTCACAAGCCTGACATGAGGCGAGGGGGCTCCCCCTCGCCTTACTCATAGCTCTATGTAAAAAGGAGTGACAGCCATGGCGCGAACCGTGCTTCCCTGGGAATCCGTTCCGGGGCCCCATTATGCCGCCTGCGACCCGCTGCAGCGAAAGGAGTGGGTCAAATACGGCGGCTGGCTGCTTGTCGCCGGGCTGATCCTCGGCGGCGCCGTGACGCGCTTTAAGGTCGCGTATGTCTTCGCCCTGCTCTACACGCTGACGCTGCTGATGAAAAAGGACGTCGCCGTGACGCGGCGCGGGCTGGAGGTGTTCCACCGGATGCAGATCACCACGAACTACGAGCGCTGGGACTGGGGGGACGTCTCTGCCGTGACCTATGAGCCGGACCCGAAGGACGGCGCGCGGACCCTTCTGTACTTCACGAAGGGGGACCGCACCCGCCGCGCCGCCTTCTCCCGGGCGGACGCCTCGGCGATTTTGCGGCTGGCAAAGGCGCAGAATCCGGAGGTCAGGCTCTACGACGGGCTGAAGACGCGCGGCAAAATGGCGGCGGCGCGGAAGAAGAAACCGTGATACAGAGGTTGTGAAGAAACCAGCGTTTCTTCACAACTTTTTTTGCGCCGCCGGGCGGTCCGGCGGCGGTCGCGGGTCTCCGGGCGCTTTACTGCGGTGCCGCGTTAGCTGGGTGCTGCTATAATGTACAAAATCTGGCTTATTTTTTGACACAAATATGTTGACATTACACAAAAATGTGGTATGATAGCAGATGAGTTAAGGGAAGCGTATCGCTCCTTGCTCTGTACCGCGCGGCGTCCGCTTTGGGCAGGCGGCAGGAAAGCGCCGCGCGCTGACAGGATCACACACGGACCATCCCGGCGGCACCGCCGTCGGCGAACCGGAAGAAAGGTAAGGTAACTCACTATGATGATGCACCCGGCTGCAATCAAGAAAACCGTGATGGACGGGCACAGCCTGACGCTGGAGGGCTTTGTCGCCGTGGCGCGCTTCGGCGCGAAGGTCGAGCTGGCGGACAGCGCCCTGGAGGCGATGAAGAAGTCCCGCGCGCTCGCGGAAAAAATCGCGGGGGAGGGCCGCGTCGCCTACGGGATCACCACCGGCTTCGGCGAGTTCCAGAAGGTCGCCGTTCCCAAGGAGATGAGCAACCAGCTCTCCACGAACCTGATCCTCAGCCACTGCACCGCGGCGGGCGACCCCTATGCGCCCGAGATATCGCGCGGCATGATGCTGCTGCGCGCCAACGCGCTGTGCGGCGGCGTGTCCGGCGTGCGTCCGCTGCTCGTTGAAATGCTCGTCGACATGCTCAACCGGGGCGTCACCCCGATCGTCCCGGAGAAGGGCTCGCTGGGCTCCTCCGGCGACCTCGCCCCGCTGGCGCACATGACGCTGCCGATGCTCGGCAGGGGCGAGGCGTGGTACGGGGGCGTGCGCATGAGCGGCGCCGAGGCGATGCAAAAGGCGGGCATCCCGACGCTCGACACCCTTGTGAGCAAGGAGGGGCTGGGCATGACGAACGGCACCTGCGCGATGACCTCCGTCGGCGCGCTCGCGCTCTATGACAGCATCTGCGCCGCCCAGCTCGGCGACGTGATCGCCTCACTGTCCTTCGAGGGGCTGACCGCGCAGCGCGACGCCTTTGACCCCCGCATTCACGCCGCGCGCGGGCAGAAGGGGCAGATGACGGTCGCCGCCAACCTGCTCAGACTGACCGAGGGCAGCGAGATCATCGACAGGAGCCAGCACGACCGCGTGCAGGACGCCTATGCCCTGCGCTGCGTGCCGCAGCTGCACGGCGCCTGCCGGGACGCGCTGGACTTCGTCCGCGAGAAGGTTGAGATCGAGCTCAACGCCGTCACCGACAACCCGCTGATGTTCCCGGAGGACGAGGCGGTCATCTCCGGCGGCAACTTCCACGGCGAGCCGATGGCGCTGCCGTTCGACTTCCTCGGCATCGCCGCCGCAGAGCTGGCGGACGCCTCCGAGCGCCGCATCGAGCGCATGGTCAACGCCATGCTCTCCAACGGCCTCACCCCGTTTTTGACCACGCAGCCGGGCGTCAACTCCGGCTTCATGATCGTGCAGTACGCCGCCGCGTCCATGGTCGGCGAGAACAAGGTCTACGCGCACCCCGCGTCCGTGGACTCCATCCCGTCCTCCGCGAACCAGGAGGATATCGTCTCCATGGGTACGACCGCCGCCCGCAAGGCGCGCATGATTGTCCGGAACACGCAGGACGTCCTTGCCGACGAGCTGATGACCGCCTGCCAGGCGATCGACATCCGCCGCCGCGTGAACACCCACGGCACGGGCGTCACGGCGCTGCACCAGGCGATTTATGACCATGTCCGCGAGAAGGTCGCGTTCTTCGAGATCGACCGCGAGATCTGGCCCGACATCCGCGCCTGCGAGGAAATGATCCGCTCCGGCGAGCTGCTGGAGATCGTGGAGCGGTTCCTCCCCGACTTTGTGTAAGCGCATGGAGTACAACGTTCTGCGCGCCGACCCCGCCGGGAACATCACGCTCTTCGTCTTCGACCCGGTCGAGACGGCGCGGCGCCCCGCGCTGGCGGCGAGGCTGATGGGCATGAGCGAGCTGGCCGCCGAGCAGGTGGGCTTCGTCTGCCCGGCGCGGGAGGGCGGCGACGGCCGGTTTGAAATGATGGGCGGCGAGTTTTGCGGCAACGCGACGCGCGCCTTCGGGATGTACCTCGCCCGCGCGAAGGGCATGACCGGCAAAAACCGACTGCTCGTCGAGACCAGCGGCTGCGCGCGCGCGGTCGCGGTCGAAACGGACGCGGACGCCGGTACGTCGGAGGCGGAGATGCCGCTTCCGCAGCTGGTGCGCCGCGTCGCGCGCGGCGACGTGCGCGGCACGCTGGTCCACCTGGGCGGCATCGCGCACCTGGTGGTCGAGGGCGTTGCGCCCGGCGAGGCGTATTTCCGGCGGGCGGAGCCGCTGTTCGCAGAGCTTCCCGGGCTGGACGCCTATGGCGTGATCTTCCTCGCGGACGGCGCGATGACCCCGCTCGTCAAGGTCCGCGCCACCGGCACGCTCGTGTGGGAGGGCAGCTGCGGCAGCGGGACCCTGGCGGCGGCGGTCGCGCAGAGCGAGGGGGCGGACGGCGCGTTTGCCCGCGACTACGTCCAGCCCGCCGGTACGGTCCGCGCGTCGGTGACGCGGCGCGGCGGGCGGGTCGTGCGCGCCGCCATCGGCGGCAGGGTGACGCTGGGCGAAATGCTCCGCATCGAGGCGTGAAAAGCGTCAAAGAAGCGGCTTCGCCGCTTTTTTGAGGGGGTTTCGCTCCGCTCAGCGCACGATTTGTCCGCGACACGCGGACAAATCGCACGTTCGCTTCGCGCAAGGTGTTTTTCCGGCGTACACGCCGCCGGAAAAAGGGATTTTTAAGTTCATTTCGCGCCTGCGGGCGCGAAACCCTGCGAGGCTATTTTGCGCTGTAAAAGGCTCCGGTCGGCTGACCGGAGCCTTTTTGACGTACACTTTTATGGCTCAAACTGCGTGAAGCGCTCCACGCTGCCGGAGAGGTAGCCGTTTTCGCTCCACGCCAGCACCGCGTAGGAGCGCTCGCGCAGCCCGCGCACGCTCTTGGCGTAGATGCCGGAGCCCGCCACCGTTTCCACGATGCTGCCGGGCAGAAAGCTCACGCCGAAGCCCGCGCGCACGAGCTGCATCGCCATGGGCGTGTCGTAGCACTGGCACGCGACGGCGGGCGAAAAGCCGGAGCGCTGGCATTCCCGCAAAAGCGATTCGTTGTAGCCCCACAGATCGTCGCTTCGCAGCAGGCACATCGGCACGCCGCGCAGCCGCTCGATGGGCACGCTGCCCAGCTCCGGCGCGGGGTCGGTGGCGGCGGTCATAATCAGCCGCAGCTCGTCCTCGCCGAGGATGCGCTCGTGCAGCCCGGCGGCTTCCTTCGTGCCCGCGCGCAGGAACAGCACGTTGAGGTCGCCCCGGTTGAGCTGCGTCATCAGCTCCTGCGGCGCGTCGAGGCGGATGAACAGCTCCACGCGCGGATATTCCCGCTGAAACGCGCGGATGAACGGCAGGGCATAGGGAACGGTGGAGTACAGCACGCCGATGCGCACCGCGCCGCTGACGCCGGAGCCCAGCGCGCGCACGCGCTCGGAAAGCTGCTCCATGTCCGCGATGTACTGCCGTCCCTGCTGATAGAGG
Organism: uncultured Clostridia bacterium; assembly: GCA_946411835.1. GTDB lineage: Bacteria > Bacillota > Clostridia > Oscillospirales > Oscillospiraceae > Hominicoprocola. The sequence continues at coordinate 357 of CAMKFK010000095.1, read as the reverse complement.
CTCTGCCCCGCGTCGGTCAGCGCCATGCCCTTGCTGCCGCGCCGGAACAGCGCCACGCCCAGCTCCTTTTCCAGCAGCGCGATCTGGCGCGAGATCGGCGGCTGCGCGACGTACAGCCGCCGCGCGGCGGCGGAGACGCTCTTCTCCTCCGCGACCGCGCAAAAATACTCCAGCTGGCGGATCGTCATCCATATCCCTCCCTATATACCGAAAAAGTATTGCGAATATACCGATGAAATATTTTTCATTATAGCATACCTGCGTTATAATACAAGATGAAATGGGGAGAGCGGCACGGCGATAGCATTTACTTTCTTAAGCCGACGTGATACTATGTCAACTCAAGGGGGGCGAGTT
>CAMKFK010000094.1 GCA_946411835.1 uncultured Clostridia bacterium | reverse complement strand
GTTTCATCTATTTTGCTATGATTGTAGATGCAATTTAGTGTGAATAGATTCTAGTCAGGGCGTCAGGCCAAAAGGAGCGCACAACAACAAGAGCCCCCGATCGGATTTGATGACAGCATTTGCGACCTGAACAAGAATGGGCTTGATACGATTATCTGATTAGAATATCGGAAAAATCTCCGAGCAGTTTTTTCGCCAGACGAGGCGGAGGACGCACCGGGGCTGGCGCCCATCAAGGACGACAACGAAGTATGGCGGAAAAAATGCCGGAGAGATTCCGTTCTTTTCGTCAGATAATAGTATGAGATAGGCTCCAGCCCGGGAGATGCGGGTAGATTTCACTTTACCGTTGCTCTGGTCGTTGCGGGGGCAGCAGCCCGCCCATGAAACCAGATGCTTTGCGGTGGGAAACACAGACATATCCGCACCGACCTCGGAAAGGATCGCAATAGCGGTCATCGGATCACCGGAGAGGCCGGGAGTTGTCCGAATCAGGTTGAGTTGGATGGAGTACGGTTCAGCCAGACGAAGGGTCTCCTGTTCCACATTTTTCTTATGTGCGCCAATCTCATCGATGTGCTGCAAGCACTCCCTGAGCTTTGCAGCCTGCGTGATCGGGCCGGATAAGCTGCCCGAATTTGCACACAAGTTTGGAAAAACACTCGCGTTGTTCCGCAAAGCCTATCGGAGCGCGGCGGAGGAACTGACAGGCGAAGATTGCGAGAAAGGAGATACGGCATTATGAGGATCGGAACGCCCGAGTTACTGTTGACGTTGATGATCGTCGTGATCCTGTTTGGGCCGAGCCAAATTCCGAAGCTGTCGAAGCTGTTCGGCAAGGGCGTAAAGAGCTTTCGGGACGGTCTGAGCGGAGACGATTCGGAGGCGGGAACCGATGGCAGCGCAGAAGAAGACAAGTAACGCCGACGGGGAAATGAGCGTCGCCGCGCACCTGCGGGAGCTGCGGCGGCGTCTTCTGGTTTATCTCGGCGCGCTGGCGCTCTGTTTGCTGATTGGGCTTCGCTTCGCGCCGGAGCTGGTGCGGCTGCTGCTTTCGCTTGGCGAGCAGTACCAATACCGCTTTGTCTACCTCTCGCCGGAGGAGCTGCTGCTGGAATATCTTTCGGTTGACCTTGCCGCCTCCCTCTGCGCGACGCTGCCCGTGCTGCTGTACGAGGTCTGGATGTTCCTGCGTCCGGGGCTGAAGCGCGGCGAACGGCTCGCAGTGCCGGCGGCGATGGTCTGCGGTACGCTGTGCGCCGCGCTGGGCGCGGCGTTTGCCTATCGGGTCATGACGCCCTTCGTCCTGCGCTTTCTCTTTTCCCTGAATGATGGGCTCGGCGTCGCATCCTCGGTGTCGGTACGGAGCTATCTTTCGTTCCTGCTCACGCAGCTTGCGGTCTTCGCGGCGGTGTTCGAGCTGCCGGTCATTCTGGCGATGCTGACGTGGTTTGGGCTTGTCCGCGCGGAGACCCTGCGGCGGGCGCGCAAGCCGATCATCGTGCTGTGCTTCCTGCTCGCGGCAATCATCACGCCGCCCGATCCCCTGTCCCAAATCATGGTCGCCGTGCCGCTGCTGCTGCTCTTTGAGCTGAGTATCGCGCTGTGCGCGCTGCTGGAAAAGCGGCATAGAAAACTAAGATAGAGACCGCGCCGAACGCGCGGTCTCTATCTTGCTGTCTGTATTTAGGCTTCTTCATAAATAGCCGTGGCGCCGAGGTCGGCATAGTTGTCACTCGTCACGGTAATCGTGTAGGTCGTGCCGGACGCGGCGGGAGTCGCGGTCGTGACGACGCCGTTTGTCACGGGGACGTTCTGCGCGATGACCACAGGTGTCTCGCCTCTGCCCACCTGGGACTTCACCGTCGCCACCGGGTTCTCGACGTCCTCGGGCAGACCGCTGATTGTGACGCTGTCCGCCGCCGTAAACGCCGCGCTCATGCCGCTGTGATCCTTTTTGACGGGAATGCTCACGTCGCAGGAATACTTCCCGCTCTGCGTGAGGAAGGTCACGTTGGTGATCGTCTCCTCCGCCACGCCGTCGGCGTCCGCCCAGCCGATGCAGTTCTTCCGCCACAGCTCCGTGATGTGCCGCAGCGCGAGCTTCTTGCCGGATTCCATCGTGACGATCACGCCGCTGACATTCTCCGTATCGCTGAAGGTCACGCCGTTCAGGGTGATTTCGATGAAGTTGTTGTGATGGGAATGGTACACCACGCCCGGCTCCACGTCGCTCACCGATGCCGCTCTGCCGCCGACCGCGCCGAAGGTGAACGCGCCGCCTTCGACCGTCAGGGTCTTGTAGTACGCGGGCTTTTCGGGCAGCACATAATAGGCGTGACTGCTTGCTTCAAACAGGGCGTCTTGTCCGCTGTAGGTCGTGGTGGTTTCCTGCCCGCGATTCGTCACGGTGATGTCTACAGAGGATTCGTCCGTGATTTGGGTCAATCCCTCCAGTGCGCTCCAATCCTTGACAAACACGGGATAGGTCACGCCGGTGATGTCGCTGCCGTCGGCATTCACATGGTAGGAGCCGCCCGCCAGGGTGCCGGTGCGGGGCTTCATCTTCGTCGCCGAAGTCACGGCGTCCACGCCCTCGACACCCTCGCCCGCGTAGAACTCGCCGTAGGGAATGTTCATCAGGACATAGCCCGCCTTTGCCACTTCGATGCTTGCGGCGTAGTCCGTGACCGTGCCGTCTTTCAGGTAATAGCGGACGTTCGTGATGGTCTTGCCGCCGAGATCGAGATCGCTGAGGTTCCAGCCGATCTCCGTTCCGCGCCAGATATTCACAACATGATGCAGGGCGTAAACCGCGCCGTCCGCCGTCGTCACGGTCACGGCGCTGACTGCCTTCGGCTCCGCCTCGATCCCGCTGAGTGAAATCTCAATGTCCGCGTGATGTCCGCCCACCGTCACCGTGCCGCTCGCCGTGCCGCTCGCGGGCGTTCCCGCCGCCTTGCCGAAGGTGACGGTCCCGCCGGATACGTTCAGCGTCTTGTAGGAGACGGGCGTCCCGGAGAGTACATAGTAGGAGTAGCTTGGGCTTTCCTGAAGAATATCCTTCCCCTCCAGCGTGACCGTCGTGGTCTGACCGCGCACACTCATCTCATAGCTGACCGGCTCGGTGCTGTCCGTTACGGCAACCGCGCCCAGCTTTTTGAGCGCGTCGAGCTGCGACGCCGTGGTGCGCACGGGGTACATGACGCCCGCGATGCCCTCCGTCATGACGGCGTCCGCGCTTTCGTGGTAGGACGCGCCGTTGACGTTGACGTTGCGCGCCTTGCCGTTCCGCGTCGCGGAGCTGACCGCGTCCGCCGCGCCCTCCGCCGCGTAGAACTCGCCGTAGGGAATGTTCATCAGCGCGTAGACATAGGCGGGCATATCGCTTCCGCCGCCGCTGCCGCTACTACCGCCGCCGGAGGTTGGCGCGGTGCGCTTGTCCGTGTACGCGCCGACGATTGTTTCGATCTTGCCGGTGCCGGAAACGGTCGTGCCCGCCGCAGACGTGTTCACCGTGCCGAGCTTCGCCGTGCTCTCGACGCAAAGGTTCACATTCTTCGCGCCCTCGGCAACGTTGAGCACATCCACCGTCGCGTCCTTGATTGTCAGACTGCCGCCGGCTGCGCCGGCCGCGACGATCACATTCCCCGCCTGACCGTTGAGCGTGACGTTCCTCGCGGCGACCAGCGTAATGCCCTCGCCGGACGCGCGCGCCGCCGCGCCGCCCTCGTTGACGTAGGTGGAAACAGTCTGATCCAGAAGGCTCATCACACTGGCGCGCGTCATAGGCTCCAGCGCGCGGACACCGGTACCGTCGCCCCTGACGAAGCCCTTGTCCGTCAGGGCGTTGATATAGCCCTCAGACCACGCGCTGCCGTCCGAGCGCGCACCCTTGGTGTCGTCCTGCGGCGAAAGTCCCAGTCCGCGCGCGAACATCACGAAGAAGGTCTCGCGCGATACCTCGCCGTATGGCTCCGCCCGATTGCCGCCGACGCCTTGCAGGATGCCCGCCGCAGACGCCCTCACCATGGCTTCCGCGTACCATGCGTCGGGCGACACGTCGTCATAAGCCTGTGCGCCCGCCGTTTCCGTCAAGCCCAATAGATTGTCCATGATCGTCGCCGCTTCCGCGCGGTTGAGCTTGCTGTCGGGACGGAAGCTGCCGTTGCTCCCGCGCACAACGCCGTAACCGCTCCAGCGGTCAATGGCGCTCTCCGCCCAATGCCCCGCCGTATCGCTGTACTCCGCCGCCGACGCGGGGCGCGTCAAAAGCAGCGAGAATACCATGACGACGCCCAGCGCCATGCACAAAACTTTCCTTTTTTTCATGACAACACCTCTTTTTTTGCATTGTTGTTAGCATTTACTAACACGTCGGCACTTTTTTGCGACCTTCCGAGCGGCAGCCGGAAAGTCGCATGGATCGGCGCAACAGCGTTAGCATCAGCTAACTATGTAGTATAGCGTAATAGTCTTGATTTGTCAATATTAGATTAGATAACCTGAACTATTCAATGCATATTTGTTTGTTACCCTTGACAAACATTCTCGCTGGTCTTAGAATCAACGCAGAGCGAAGGGAGGCGATTGGATGCTCAGATGGCGTATTCCGCTGTTGTTTGGGTTGCTGCTGATCCTGTCCGGCTGCGGCGCGGCGTCGCGGCCGGAGCTGTGCTCCACGGAGTTTTTCGCCATGGACACGGTGATGTCTGTGCGCGCATACACCACGGACGACGCCGTGCTTTCCGAACTGCCGGCGCTCGTGGGCGCGCTGGAAAACGAGCTTTCCGTCACGAAGGAGGGCAGCGCGGTCTACACGCTGAACCACAACGGACACGCCGCTATGACGGACGACGCGGCGCTTCTGCTGTCGCGGGCGCTGGCGCTGTGCGGCGAGACCGGCGGCGCGCTGGACATATCCGTCTACCCCGTCGTGCGCGCATGGGGCTTCACGTCCGCCGACGGAAGCTATCGCGTACCCGACGCGGACGAGCTGGCGGCGCTGCTGCAAACTGTCGATCACACGCGCGTCGTCTGCGAGGATGGCACGGCGTATCTGCCGGAGGGCATGGAAATCGACCTCGGCGCGGTGGCGAAGGGCTATGCGGGCGACAAAGTCGCGGCGTATCTGCGGGAGCGGGGCGTGACAAGCGCGCTGCTCGATCTCGGCGGCAACATACAGACCGTGGGAACGAAGCCGGACGGCGCGGACTGGCGCGTTGCCGTGCAGGACCCGAACGGGGACCGGCTTCTTGGGGTTCTGGCGGTTTCGGATCAGGCGGTCATCACCTCTGGCGGGTATGAACGCTATTTTACTGACGAGGAAGGGACGCTGTGGTGGCACATCATGGATCCAAGAAGCGGCTATCCAGCCCAAAACGGCTTGATCTCTGTCACCGTTGTCGGAGACGAAGGGCTGTACTGCGACGCGCTGTCTACCGCACTGTTTGTGATGGGAACGGGGGACGCCGTCGCGTTTTGGCGGACGCATCGGGATTTCGACATGCTTCTTGTCACGGAGGACGGCAAGCTGCTGCTCACGAGCGCGCTTGCCGAGCGGTTTTCCCCGTCGGAGGAGCTGCCCTATGCGCTTGAGGTAATCGACGATGCTTAAAACGCGCACATGGATCGTTCTCATTTGCGCCGCCGCGCTGGTGTCGGGCATCTTTTCGATTCGGTTGCTGACCGGGCGTCGGGATCGTACCATCGTCGAGGTAGTGCAGGACGGCGCGGTGATCCGCGAAATCGACCTGTCCCACGTGAGCGGGTCGTATTCCTTCACCGTGACAGGCTCAGACGGCGGAGAGAACACGATTCTCGTTGAGCCGGGGCGCGTCTGCGTCACGGCGGCGGATTGTCCGGATCAGGTCTGCGTCCGGCAGGGTTGGCTATCCAATCAGACGACGCCCGTCATCTGTCTGCCGCATCGCCTGATTCTTCGTGTGCAGGGTGTGTCGGACGGCGTTGACGGCGTATCGAAATGAGGTAAGGCTTTGAAAACGAGACGACTGACGCGCATGGCGCTTTTGACGGCGGTCGCGCTGATCCTGTTCACCGTGGAGGCGCAGATCCCGCCGCCTGTCCCCATTCCAGGCGTGAAGTTGGGTCTTGCGAACATCATCACAGTCTACGCCATGTTCGCGCTCGGTGCGGCGGACGCGCTTGGCATTCTGCTCGCACGGGTGCTGCTGGGCAGTATGTTTTCCGGCGCGATGATGACGCTGTTCTACTCTCTCTCCGGCGGACTGCTGTGCTGGCTGCTTATGCTGTCGCTCCGTCGCGTCTTGACAAAGCAGCAAATATGGGTCTGCGGTGTTCTCGGCGCTGTAGCGCACAACGTCGGGCAGACGCTCGCCGCGATCGCGGTTTTTCAAACGCTTGCCGTCGCCGCATATTTCCCGCTGCTTGTGCTGTCAGGAATCATTGCCGGACTGTTTACGGGGCTGTGCGCACAGTTCGTCGTACACCACGCGCACCTGATGGATTTATAAAACATGGAAAGCGCTCCTTTCTGAAAAGCGTTGTTTGATTATGCCACCTTAACGTTCTTTGTCAGCCTAGTGGCTTCCCTGTACGGGCGGAACAGCAGCCAGACAAAGCAGGCAATCACCGCGACGGCGAGAAT
>CAMKFK010000093.1 GCA_946411835.1 uncultured Clostridia bacterium | reverse complement strand
CCCAAGGGAGTCTTGAACCGTAGGTTCAAGCGGCTTTTTGGTGACTTTTTCGGCGCCGAAAAAGTCACTCCGCCCGCAGGCGGAAACTCCTGTGAAGGAAAGCTAAAGTTAAGATAAAACCTAACGATATAATAAAACCAAGCAGAACATAGAAACAAGCCCCCCGCAGGGGAGAGGGCGCGCGAAAAAATCGTACGCAACGGAAGAAAGGAACAAACCCCACATGGAAATGATACTCTGCAAGCTGGGCGAGGTGGTGCTCAAAGGGCTCAACCGCCGCAGCTTTGAGGATAAGCTGCTCTCGAACCTGCGCCGCCGCGTGTCGCGGTGCGGCGCGTTCCGCGTCTACTCGAAGCAGTCCACCGTCTACGTCGAGCCGGCGGACGAAAACTGCGATCTCGACGCGGCGTTTGACGCCTGCCGCCGCGTGTTCGGCGTCGTCGCCGTCTCGCGGGCGACGCCCTGCGATAAGGACGTGGACGCGATCGTCGAGACCGCGAAGACCTGCCTGCGCGCGGAGCTGTCCGCCGCCGCGTCGTTCAAGGTCGAGAGCAAGCGCGCCGACAAGACCTTTCCGCTCACCTCCATCCAGCTGAGCCAGCAGGTGGGCGGCGCGCTGCATCAGGCGTTCCCGGGGTGCGCCGTGGACGTGCACGACCCCGCGCTGACGGTGTTCCTCGAAATCCGGGACGATGCGGCGTTTGTCCACGGGCCCGCCGTGCCCGGCGCGGGCGGTCTGCCGCTGGGCATGGGCGGCGCGGCGGTGACGCTGCTCTCCGGCGGCATCGACTCGCCGGTGTCCTCGTGGATGATGGCGAAGCGCGGCGCGGCGCTGGAGCCGGTGCACTTCTTCTCCCCGCCCTACACGTCCGAGGCGGCGAAGGACAAGGTGCTGGCGCTCGCGCGTGCGCTCGCGCCGTGGTGCGGGCGGATGCGGCTGCAAATCGTCCCGTTCACGGAAATACAGGAGGAGATCCGCCGCCGCTGCCCCGAGGACTTTTTCACCCTCGTCATGCGCCGGTTCATGATGCGCATTGCCCAGCGGATCGCCGACGAGACCGGCGCGAAAGCCATCGTCACGGGCGAATGCCTCGGTCAGGTCGCCAGCCAGACGATGGAGGCGCTGCGCGTGACGGAGGACGCGGCGGAGCTGCCCGTCCTGCGCCCGCTCATCGGCATGGACAAGGAGGAGATCGTCCGCCTCTCGCGCAAGATCGGCACGTTCGACACGTCCATTCTGCCGTACGAGGACTGCTGCACCGTCTTCACCCCCCGCCACCCCAAGACCAAGCCCCGCCTCGACGAGGTGCGCGACGCGGAAGCCGTCCTCGACGCGGACGCGCTGGTTCAGCGCGCGATGGACGGGCGCGAGTTCGTGCGCGTCAAGCCGTGAGGGGGGGGAGTTGCGGGGAACCCTAAGGAAGCGCGACCGCCCCCTTGCCTCCCCTGAAAGGGGAGGTGGCAAACGCGAAGCGCGCCCGCGTCCTAGCCTCCCCTGAAAGGGGAGGGGGACCGCGCGAAGCGCGGTGGAGGAGTTTTCCGCAGATTCCGGCAAAATTCGCGGTGAATCGGGACGTTTGAACTCACCCACCACCGCCTTGCGGCGGCGGTCCCCCCTCCCTTTCAGGGAGGGCTTGAGAAACGCGACCAGCCCCTTGCCTCCCCTGAAAGGGGAAATGAGCGAAGCGCCGCCGGAGGCGGGAGAAGCGAGCGAATTTCGACGCAGCGCCCCGCTTGTTGCGACCGAAGGGAAGCAAGAAGCGGCTGGCGCAAGGGTGGGCAAGGGTGGCTGCGCGAAGCGCAGACGGAGAGGTTAACCCCCGCAAAAACCGCGCTGCGAAAAAAACCGGAAAATATCAAATATTATATAGGAGGCACCATCATGAAAAAAGTCAACTTTATCCTCGCCTGCACCATCCTCGGCGTCGCCGTGGGCAACTTTGTCGTGACGCTGCTGTCGATGCTCCGGAACGACTGACATGGCGCACAGAGCGGAACTGATCGCCGTCGGCACGGAGCTTTTGCTCGGCAGCATCGTCAACACCGACGCGCAGATCCTCTCCGAGCGGCTGGCGGAGCTGGGCGTCGACGTGCTGTACCACACCGTCGTGGGCGACAACCCCCGGCGCCTGCGCGAGGCGCTGACCCTCGCGCGCTCGCGCGTGGACATCATCATCACCACCGGCGGCCTCGGCCCCACCTACGACGATCTGACCAAGCAGACCATTTGCGACACGTTCGGGCGCAAAAACGTGCTCTACCCGGAGCTGGCGGACTGGCTGCGCGACCTCTTCGCCGCGCGCAACCGCCCCATGGCGGAAACCAACCTCCAGCAGGCGTACCTGCCGGAAAACTGCACGGTCTTCCACAACCACAACGGCACCGCCCCCGGCTGCGCCTTCTGCGAGGGCGGCGTCCACGTGCTCATGCTGCCGGGGCCGCCCCGCGAGTGCGAGCTCATGTTCCGCACGGGCGCGGAGCCCTACCTGCGCGCGCTGAGCGAGGGGGTCATCGCGTCCCACACCCTGCGCATCTACGGCAAGGGCGAGAGCGACATGGAGTCCCTGCTTCGCGACAAAATCGAGAAGATGACCAACCCCACCGTCGCCCCCTACGCCAGAAGCGACGAGTGTATGCTCCGCGTCACCGCCAAGGCGGCGACGGCGGAGGAGGCGGAGGCGCTGCTCCGCCCCGCGGTGGACGAGGTCATGGCGGTCGTGGGCGAGTGGGTGTACGGCGTGGACGTGGACAGCCTGGAATCCGTGTGCGTCGCGGCGCTCAAGGCGCGGGGCGCGACGCTCGCGGCGGCGGAGAGCTGCACCGGCGGGCTGCTCGCCAAGCGCGTCACCGACGTGCCGGGCGCCAGCGCGGTGTTCCTCGGCGGCGTGGTGAGCTATACGAACGGTATAAAGAGCAAGGTATTAAACGTTCCGCAATCGCTTTTGGACGAATACGGCGCGGTTTCCGCGCCGGTCGCCCGCGCGATGGCGGAGGGCGCGCGCGCCCTGACCGGCGCGGACTACGCGCTGAGCGTCACCGGCGTCGCCGGGCCCGACGGCGACGGGCGCGGCAACCCGGTGGGTCTGGTGTACGTCGCCCTGGCGGACGCGGCGGGCGCGACGGTGAAGGAGTGCCGCTTCGGTCGCCGCACCCGCGACCACATCCGCGCCCAGTCCGTCAACACCGCGCTCGATATGCTGAGAAGACGGCTGGGGTAGGAAAAATCAAAAAGAGCGGCGCAGGTTGCCCTGCGCCGCTCTCGCGTGCTATTTAAAATAATGCTGAAAGTGTGTGACAAGCTCGTGGAAATTTGTACCCGGCACGATGGCGGAGGGAGCGGACTCGGTGGAGGACCGCAACAGCTTTTTGGAATTTCTGACGGCGGTTTTCATATGCGGCAGCAGCGTCCGGAAAATGTTCGGGTCGCTTTTGTCGTAATGCCGACCGATTTTTTCTGACAGCTTGCCTCGGTAATCATCCCGGTCAATGTCCGACTGCATAAGCTCGTAGTGCAGGAGGAACCACAGCTCCACGCAGGGGTTCGACCAGATCGCGTGAAATTCCAGCTCTCTTTGCTCCTCCCGATACCGCTTGTTCAGCGCCTCGCAGCGACCGGCGGTATTGTCAAACGCGTCCGGGGGAAAATCGTCCTTGTCGTAAAGAATCCAGACGTGCCGAAACCCGTCGGCGTCGTTACTCTGGTACTTCTCCGCCTTTTCCAGCAGATTCAGCGTATTGTCTCCCTCGCCGATTACCCGAAACTGCCGCCTTGCGCCCTCGCCGCATTTCTGACAGACGCGATCGATCAAACCTTCGAGATAGTTCGGCTCGGTTTTTGTCCCCTCCGTCACAAAGAGATGGCGCTCCGGAAGCAGGATTTTCGGACGCCTGGGACGTTCCAGGCCGTGCGCCATGCGGTATTGCTGATTCTGAAGCTCATGACGCTTAGGTCTCGGCGGCATGGTTATCCCCCCATTCCGTCATTCGTTTCAGATAGGGATCGGCGCCGTAACGCCCCATCAAATACTGACGGTCATAGGCGGCGTTTTTATTGACGTGGTTTCCCTGCTCGTCGAGGATATCAAAATAGAGGTTCCACAGCTCGCTGGCGCTGTCCCGATTCAGCGCCGCGAACCAAATCTCATCCCGGCGCAGGCAGTCGTTCCTCATGATCGAAATGTCGTGGCAGGTGAAAATCAGCTGTGCGTGGTTGGTGTTGATTTTAGGGTCCGCGTACAGGCCGATCAGGAACCGCAGCAGACTCGGGTGCAGCTTCGCGTCAAATTCGTCGAACAAAACCAGCCCGCCCGTCAAAAGGGAGAGCACGATACCGGGGAGCGCGCTCAGGATTTTGATCGTTCCCTCGGACTCATCTCCCAAATCGAGGGAGTAGCTCGTTCCGTTGACCGTGTGCGTCGTAATCACCTCAAGCGCGGTCTCTTCTCCGGACTTGACGTTATCCTTTGCGTTCCGGACGGTATAATCCGAGATGGGGATCCCCATGTCATCCAGAAAGCCCAAAAAGAGGGGCTTTAATTTCGGCTCCTCCAACAGCTCGGAAACCTGATGGTCGCTGTCCAAAACCGCGAAATTCTGGATATAGCAGGACTGAAACCAGTCCATCACCTCGTCGATCTCCGGAAACGCGCCGGAAATCGCCAGAAAGGACAGATACGGGATCGTTGGGCTGACCTTGTCCGTGTTCGCCTTTTTCAGCGCGGCGCCAAGCTCGATCCCGCCGTCCCTGCTCCGCTCGAACAGCTTCACGGAGCGCCTGCGCTCACACGGCGTCTTGATATAGTACAGGGACTCCCGCTCCACCGCGCTGTTGAAGAGCGAGAGGCAATAATGATACTGCGCGTGCTTCGCGTGAAAAACCAGCTCAAACTCCGTGGGCTGGCTTCTGGAAGCCTCGTCCAGCAGGAAGGGGGAATAGTTTTTCAGCACCATGCCAAAGAACCGCCCCTCTCCCGTGCTGCGCACGACCGGGACCACAACGCGGGAAACGAGATACGCCAAGGCGTTGACGGCGTTCGATTTGCCGCCCGCGTTCGGCCCGAAGATCGCCGCCAGAGGCACGACCGGACGGAATTTGTCGCAGGGCGGGGGAAGCAGGGTGTCCGAAAACTCTTCAATGCCTGCCGCCTCCATATCGAGAACGGCGTCGTCCCGATATGACATAAAGTTTTTGACCCGAAACTGGCAAAGCAAGTCAAACGCCCTCCCTTCGCGAAATTAAAAGCGTATTTCAAGAAACTTCTTTCTGATTATAGCATTTAATTTCAAAATTGCAAGCATTTATTTTCGCGTTTTGCGCAGCCGTTCGACGCCCGCCCGGGGGGCGCTTATTTTTTCAGCTCCCCGTTGGCGGCCTTGGTGAGGTAGGCGTTGATAAAGCCGTCGAGCTCGCCGTCCATGACGGACTGGATGTTGCCGGTCTCGTACTCGGTGCGCATGTCCTTGACGAGCTGGTAGGGCATGAAGACGTAGGAGCGGATCTGGCTGCCCCACTCGATCTTGAGCTGCACGCCCTTGAGGTCGCTGATCTTCTCCGCGTGCTGCTGCAATTTCAGCTGCACCAGCTTCGCCTTGAGCATTTCCATCGCGTAGTCGCGGTTCTGGAACTGCGAGCGCTGGGTCTGGCAGGCGGTGACGATGCCCGTCGGCTTGTGGATCAGGCGGACGGCGGAGCTGGTCTTGTTGATGTGCTGGCCGCCCGCGCCGGACGAGCGGTAGACCTGCATCTCGATATCCTCGGGCCGGATCTCGACCTCGATGTCCTGCGGCAGCTCGGGCATGACCTCCAGCGCCGCGAACGACGTCTGTCGGCGCGCGTTCGCGTCAAACGGGGACACGCGCACCAGCCGGTGGACGCCGTGCTCGCCCTTGAGGTAGCCGTAGGCGTTCTCGCCCCGGATCATGACGGTCGCGCTCTTGAGCCCGGCCTCGTCCCCGTCGAGATAGTCGAGCATTTCAAACTCAAAGCCGTGCTTGTTCGCCCACTGCATGTACATGCGGTAGAGCATCGCCGCCCAGTCCTGCGCCTCCGTGCCGCCCGCGCCGGGGTGGAACTCCAAAATGGCGTTGCAGCGGTCGTACTCGCCGGAGAGGAGGGTGGTCAGGCGCGCCTCCTCGAGCTTTTTTTCCAGCGCGGCGTAGCCCGCCTCCAGCTCGGGGAGCAGGCTCTCGTCCTCCATCTCCTCGCCCATGTCCACCAGGGCGAGCAGATCGTCCCGTTCCTGGGTCAGCTTTTCAAAGCGCTGCACCCGGGCTTGCAGCTGCTTGAGGAGGGTCTGGTTTTTCTGGGAACGCTCCACGTCGTTCCAGAAGCCGTCCTCCTCCGCCTCGGCGAGCAGGCGCTCGATCTCATGGCGCGCGCCCTCGATCTCCAGCGCCTTGAAGAGGTTGACGAGGGTCTCGTCCATCGCGTGGAGCTTCTGCTTGTATGCGTCGTATTCGATCACTGCCATGGCGGTCTCTCCTTTTTCCGTTTGCATTAACCTTGGAATTTTATCACACCCCACCGGAAAAGGCAAGCGAAAAACGCGCCCGTCCTACGGTAATTGAATGAGTTACGAAACTGTTAACAAATCGAGTCTAAGTAGTCTAATTTCATAATTAAAATACAAAAAATGGGAATCAAAAGCATACACCAAACTTGTAAAGGGACACATTTAGGCATGGAAAACCATTAGCTTGTCGATTTTGTTCACAAATTGTTAACTCATTCAATTACCCTTGCGCCCGTCCACGGCGACAGCATTTACTTTCTTAAGCCGACGTGATACTATGTCAACTCAAGG
>CAMKFK010000092.1 GCA_946411835.1 uncultured Clostridia bacterium | reverse complement strand
GTTGACATAGTATCACGTCGGCTTAAGAAAGTAAATGCTGTCGCCGTGAGAGCGCACAATGTCACAATTTTGCGGGATTTTTCGCGGACCCCTTGACAAATGCGCCAAGGCGTGCTACCCTAACTGTATTAGAACAGTTAATACAGCTGCAAGGGAGGTACGGCGCTTGATTACCTTAAACTATCGCGACGCGCGCCCGATCTACGAGCAGGTGAGGGACGCTTTGCGCCGTCTGATCGTCAGCGGGGCGATTGCGGACGGGGAGAAGCTGCCCAGCGTCCGCGCGCTGGCGAGTCGGCTTGCCATCAACCCGAACACGATCCAGCGCGCCTACAGCGAGCTGGAGGCGGAGGGGTACGCCGCGTCCGTGCCGGGGAAGGGGAGCTTCGCCGTCAGCGGCGCGCGTGCGCGGGACGACGCGCGGCGGCGCGCGCTGTCCGACCGCCTGCGGGAGACGGCGGCGGAGCTGCGCGCCATGGGCGTGAGCCCGAGCGAGATCGAATCACTGTGCAGGGAGGCGAAGGAGACATGATCGAAATCAGGAGCCTTGTCAAGACCTTTGACGGCTTTGCCGCGCTGGACGGCGCGGACCTTACCGTGCCCAAGGGCGCGATCTACGGGCTGGTGGGTCCCAACGGCGCGGGCAAGACGACGCTTTTGCGCTGCCTGACGGGGGTCTACCGGCCCGACAGCGGGCGCGTCGCCGTCGACGGGCAGAGCGTGTGGGAGAATCCCGCCGTCAAGGCGCGCGCGGCGTCCATTCCGGACGACTGGTATTACTTTCCGCAGGCGTGCGTGCGCGACATGGCGCGGTACTATCGCGGCTTTTACCCGCGCTTCGACACGGCGCGCTACGAAAAGCTGCGCAGCGTGTTCGCCCTCAGCGAGACGCAGCCCATCCGCCGCATGAGCAAGGGGATGCAGAAGCAGGCGGCGTTCTGGCTGGCGATGTGCTGCCTGCCCGACTGTCTCGTGCTCGACGAGCCGGTGGACGGGCTGGACCCCGTGATGCGCCGCCAGGTCTGGAGCCTCATCCTGCAGGACGTGTCCGAGCGCGGGACGACGGTGCTCGTCTCCTCTCACAACCTGCGCGAGCTGGAGGATGTGTGCGACCACGTCGGCATTCTGAACCGGGGGCGGGTGCTGCTGGAGCGCAGCCTCTCCGAATTGCAGGACAACACCGTCAAGCTCCAGCTCGTTTTCGACGATGCCGCCCCGGACCTGCCGCCGGAGCTGACCGTGCTGCACCAAAGCGCCGTCGGGCGCGTGCGCACCGTCATCCTGCGGGGGTCGCGGGCGGACGCGGAGGCGCGGCTTGCGGCGCTGCGTCCCCTCTACATGGAGGCGGTGCCGCTGACGCTGGAGGAAATCTTCATCTATGAGTTAGGAGGCGCGGATTATGCCGTCAAGGACATCCTTCTTTAACCGCACCGTGTTCCTCAGCGACCTGAAGCGCTGGTGGCCGCTGACGGCGGGCTATGCGCTGCTCTGGCTGCTGCTCCTGCCGCTGACGCGGCTGACGGAGTACGGGCGCGACTACGGCGTGCCCAGCGCGTGGAACATGAAGCTCGACTCGCTCAACATCGCCGTCGTCGGCGGGTGCTGGTCGGCGTTCTTCACGGGTATCCTGTTCGCCATGGCGGCGTTCTCGTACCTGACGAACGCGCGCGCGACCAACGGGCTCCACGCGCTCCCCGCGCGGCGGGAGACGCTGTTCGTCACGCATTATCTGGCGGGGCTGACTTCCCAGCTCGCGCCGCAGGCGCTCGTCGTGGCGCTGACGCAGCTCGTGCTCGCCTCCCACCGCGCGGCGGACGCGCGCGCGGCGGGTCTGATGCTGCTGGGCCTCATCCTGCCGACGGTGTTTTTCTACAGCTTCGGCGCGCTGTGCATGGTGTTCACGGGGCAGATTCTCGCCGCGCCGGTGTTCTACGGGGTGCTGAGCATCCTGGTCGCGGGCGTGGAGGCGCTGGTCAAGACCTTTGCGGGCAACTTTCTCTACGGCTGGGCGGAGACGGATATGCCGGCGCTGGCGGCGTTTTCGCCCATCGTCAAGCTGGCGACGCTCGACGTCCGCGCCGTCGGCACCGCGAACGAATATTTTGACGACGGCGCCGTCTCCGGCGTGCGCATGACGGGCGACCTCGTCATCCGCGACGTGCGCTGGCTGTGGATCTACGCCGCCGCAGGCGTCGTCATCGCGGCGCTGGCGCTGCTGGTCTACCGCCGCCGCCACAGCGAGGCGACCGGCACGACCGTCGCCGTCTACTGGGCGCGCCCGGTCTTCCGGTACGGCGTGGCGTTCTGCGCGGCGCTGGCGCTGGGGCAGCTCGCCTATGAGCTTCTCTTCGGCCAGTACCGTTCGAGCGGCGACTACTCCCTCGTCGGTTCGCTGGCGTGCATGGCGCTCGCGGGGCTGCTGGGCTACTTCGTCGCGGAGATGCTGCTCAAAAAGAGCTTCCGCGTGTGGCGGACCGGCTGGCGCGGCGCGCTGGGCGTGACCGCCGCGCTCGTGGCGCTGGGCGCGGCGCTCTCCCTCGACCTCACGGGCTACGAGCGCTACGTCCCCGAGCCCGACGAGGTGCTGACCGCCCACGCCGACCTCCACGTCTACGGCAACGGGCGCGCCTTCGACGTCAACACGGAGGACCCGGACGTGATCCGCCTCATCGCCGACGCGCACCGCGCCGCCGCGCGGGACAAGGCGCGCCAGCAGCAGCTCGCGGACAGCGAGCCCGACCTCGAGGACGGGAGCGTCGCGCAGGGTCGGCTGTTCGTCTTCTACACGCTCAAGAGCGGGCGCGTCGTCACCCGGCGCTACAGCGACGTGACCTTCTTCCGCGAGGAGCTGGCGGCGGGCGATTCCGTCGCCGCCGCGCTGACCGCGCTCTACAACGACCCCGACACGGCGCTGCTGCGCTCGCTGGGGCGCTGGGGCATCAGCAAGGACCCCCGCGCACTGACCGACCTGCGCTTCACCGGCGGCTATTACAGCCAATCGCTCTGGGAGAAGGACGAGTACCGGGGCGAGCGGGAATACGACCTGACCCCCGCGCAGGCGAAGGCGCTCTACGACGCCGTGTGCCGGGACGCGGCGGCGGGACGCGCCGGAGGCTCGCTGTTCGAGCGGGAGCCGAGCGTCTCGGGCATCGAGCTTTACGCCTCCTACGTCGACACGCGGGACTACGGCGGCTCCACCGCGCCGCGCACGGACCCCGGCGGGCGCACGGAGATCCAGTTCGTCGTCACCGTCACGCAAGGCATGAGCGAGACCCTCGCCGCCGCGCGCGGCATGGGGCTGGCGATGGATTTCCGTTGACAAACCGGCGCGGGCGGCAGGCTTTGTCAATTCTCGCGGCGCAGATTTTTTCAGTTGACAAACCGGCGCGGACGGTGTATGATGACAATGATGAAAGAACATCGTCTGACACAGCCCAAAACTCGAACCCCCATGGAAGCTGGTTCCTTCCATGGGGGTTCTTGTCATTTATGTACGGCTGACCAGACCGCAGGCGGCGCTGCCCTCATTTCCTGTCCCACCATTTGCAGATGTAGTAGGATACCACACCCGCCGCGACGGAAATGATGAAAGATATCACATCCGACACAAGCCCACCCCCCTTCGCTGCGGAGGCGCGGCAGCGGGTCGATTTTACACGTTCCGGCAGACTTTGTCAATTCTCGCGGCGCAGATTTTTCAGTTGACAAACCGGCGCGGACGGTGTATGATGGCATTGACAAAAGAACATCATCTGACACAGCCCAAAACTCGAACCCCCATGGAAGGTGCTAGCTTCCATGGGGGTTCTTGTCATTTATGTACGGCTGACCAGACCGTCGGGCGGCGCTGCGGCGGGTCGATTCTGTGCTTTCCGGCAGACTTTGTCAATTCTCGCGGCAAAATCCGCCCGGTCCCGCGCGTCGGCGCGCGCAATTCTCGCGTTTCCCTTGACAAACGGCGCGTTGTCTAATAATATATGTGGTTGTTATGCAAACTTTTTCACGGGAGAGAAAACCTATGGAATACAAACAGACACTCAATATGCCGAAGTCCGGCTTCCCCATGCGGGCGGGCCTGCCCGCGCGCGAGCCGGAGATGCTCAGGCGCTGGGAGGCGCTGGACCTCTACCATGAGCTGCTGAAGAAGAACGAGGGCAAGCCCCGCTTCTCCCTGCACGACGGGCCGCCCTTTTCCAACGGCAGCCTGCACATGGGCCACGCGCTGAACAAGGCGCTCAAGGACTTCATCATCCGCTCCTACGCCATGCGCGGGTACTACACGCCCTACGTCCCCGGCTGGGACAACCACGGTATGCCCATCGAAAGCGCCATCATCAAGCAGAACAAGCTCAACCGCAAGGCGATGAGCGTGCCGGAGTTCCGCTCCGCCTGCCGCGCCTTCGCCGACCGGTATATCGACGTGCAGCGCGAGGGGTTCAAGCGCATGGGCGTCATCGGCGACTGGGAGCACCCCTACAAGACCATGGACCCCGGCTTCGAGGCGGAGGAGGTCCGCGTCTTCGGCGCGATGTTCCGCAAGCGCTATATCTACAAGGGGCTCAAGCCCGTCTACTGGTGCCCGAAGGACGAGACCGCCCTCGCCGAGGCTGAGATCGAATATCAGGACGATCCCGTCACCACGGTCTACGTCAAGTTCCCGATGTGCGACGATCTGGGCAAGCTCGCCCACCTCGACCACGCGAAGCTCAGCTTCGTCATCTGGACGACGACGATCTGGACCCTGCCCGGCAACCTCGCCATCGCCCTGCATCCCGACGAGGCATACGCCATTGTGCGCAATCGGGCGGACGGCGCGCTGTATATCCTCGCCTCGGCGCTGGTGGACAAGGTCATGGGCGTCGGCGGCGTCTCCGACTACGAGACCGTCGAGACCCACCCCGGCCGGTTCTACGAGAATATGCTCGCGAAGCACCCCTTCCTCGACAAGACCTCCCGCCTCGTGCTGGCGGACTACGTCACGATGGACAGCGGCACCGGCTGCGTGCACACCGCCCCCGGCTTCGGCGCGGACGACTATGAGACCTGCAAGCGCTACAACATGGACATGGTCGTCCCCGTGGACGACCGGGGCCGCCACACCGACTACGCGGGAAAATACGCCGGCATGACCACCGACGAGTCAAACGGCGTCATCCTCGCCGACATGAAGGCGAGCGGGGCGCTCTTCGCGTCCGAGGATATCACACACAGCTACCCGCACTGCTGGCGCTGCAAGGGCCCGATCATCTTCCGCGCCACGCCGCAGTGGTTCTGCTCGGTGGACGCCTTTAAGGAGGACGCCTGCGCCGCGGCGGACGAGGTGCGCTGGGTGCCGGAATGGGGCGTCGAGCGCATGAAGTCCATGATCCGCGAGCGCAGCGACTGGTGCATCTCCCGCCAGCGCAAGTGGGGCCTGCCGATCCCCGTGGTCTACTGTCCCGACTGCGGCAAGCCCGTCTGCACCGACGAGAGCATCGACGCGATTGCAAGCCTGTTCGCCGCCGAGGGCTCGAACGCCTGGTTCGAGAAGGATGCGTCCGACTTCCTGCCCGAGGGCTTCACCTGCCCGCACTGCGGCGGCAACGGCCCCTTTGCCAAGGAGGAGGACACGCTCGACGGCTGGTTCGACTCCGGCTCCACGCACTTCGCCTCCATGCAGCGGGACCAGGGCTTCTGGCCCGCCGACCTGTACCTCGAGGGGCTTGACCAGTATCGCGGCTGGTTCCAGTCCTCGCTGCTCACCGCCGTGGGCGCGCTGGGCAAGGGCGCGCCGTTCCGCGCGTGCGTCACCCACGGCTGGACGGTGGACGAGCAGGGCAAGGCGATGCACAAGTCGCTGGGCAACGGCGTCGACCCCGCCGACATCTTCAAGCGCTACGGCGCGGACATGCTGCGCCTCTGGGCGGCGAGCGCCGACTATCATGCCGACGTGCGCTGCGGCGAGAACATCTTCAAGCAGCTCTCGCAGAGCTATCTCAAGTTCCGCAACACCTGCAAGTTCATGCTCGACAACCTGGCGGACTTCGACCCGGAGACCCAGTCGGTCGCGCCCGACGCCTTGCCGGAGCTGGACCGCTGGCTCATCACGAAGCTCAACGCGCTGATCGAAAAGGTGGAGCAGAGCTACGACAACTTTGAGTTCCACATCATCACCCACGCGGTGAACGACTTCTGCGTCGGCGTGCTCTCCACGTTCTATCTCGACGTCGTGAAGGACCGGCTCTACTGCGACGGGGCGGACAGCGTCTCCCGCCGCAGCGCGCAGACCGCGCTGTACCTGACGCTCGACACGCTGACCAAGCTCTTCGCGCCGATCCTCGCCTTCACGTGCGACGAGGTCTGGCTCGCCATGCCCCACCGCAAGGGCGACGATCCGCGCAGCGTGCTCTTCAACCGGATGAACAAGCCCTTCCTCGCCTACGCCCTCGTCGGCGACCTCTCCCGCTGGGAGACCGTCCGCGCGCTGCGGGACAGCGTCAACGCCGCGCTGGAGGTCGCCCGCGCGGACAAGCGCATCGGCAAGAGCTTGGAGGCGGCGGTCACGCTGACCTGCGAGGACCCCGACGCGCTGCCCGACACCGACCTCGCCGACCTGTTCATCGTCTCGCGCGTCACGCTGGCGCGGGGTGCGGCGGACGTCGCCGTCTCTCCCGCCGAGGGCGTGAAGTGCCCGCGCTGCTGGAAGTTCTCCCCCGCCGCCGGGGAGGACGGGCTCTGTCCCCGCTGCGCCGAGGTGGTGCGCAGCCTGCCGGAGCTGGCGTAGCTGCTGTTCGCCCCCTGCGGGGGCGGGCTGCTTTGTCGGTTTTCTGTTTGGTTTCATCTTATTGGCAGGTTTTATTCTCAGGAGAGTTTCGCGCTGCGGCGCGACCTACTTTGCCCACGGCGGCAAAGTAGGCAAAACGCCGCTTGAACCTACGGTTCAAGACTCCCTTGGGGATGCGTGCAAGATTTTATGT
>CAMKFK010000091.1 GCA_946411835.1 uncultured Clostridia bacterium | reverse complement strand
TGGACAGTTTCTCTCTTGACCGCGTCTTTGCGCAAAAGTAAATGCTGTCGCCGTGATATGAAATGTCCGAAACGGATAGAAATTGACGGTTTGTCAAACCGCTATCGCCTTATTTTTGTGCAAGCAACCAATTCGATCAAGGGGGATATCATATGGCCTACTTAACGCTGAAAAACATCAACAAGATATATCCGAACGGATTTCACGCCGTTCACGATTTCAACTTGGAGATGGAAAAGGGTGAGTTCATCGTCTTCGTTGGACCGTCGGGCTGCGGCAAGTCCACGACTCTGCGCATGATTGCCGGACTGGAGGATATCAGCAACGGCGAGTTCCTGATCGACGGCAAGCGCGCCAACGAGCAGGGACCGCGCGAGCGCGGCGTCGCAATGGTGTTCCAGAGCTATGCGCTCTATCCCCAGATGACCGTTTACGATAACATCGCGTTCGGTCTGGAGCTTCAGGGCGCGGACGAGGATTATATCGACGAGAAGGTGCGCAACACCGCGCGCATCCTCGGCTTGACGGACTATCTGGACCGTTTGCCGCGCGCGCTGTCCGGCGGCCAGCGCCAGCGTGTCGCCATCGGGCGCGCGCTGATCCGCAAGGTCGGCATTTTCCTGATGGACGAGCCGCTCTCCAACCTTGACGCCAAGCAGCGCGTTACCATGCGCAGCGAGATCACGCAGATCCACCGCGAGACCGGCGCGACCACGATCTACGTTACCCACGACCAGACCGAGGCGATGACCATGGCGGATCGCATCGTCGTCATGAAGGAGGGCTACGTTCAGCAGGTCGGCACGCCGCGCGAGCTGTACTTCAACCCGGTGAATATGTTTGTGGCGGGCTTCATCGGCGAGCCGCCGATGAACTTTGTCCGGGCGACCGTGAAAAACGGCAGGATCACGGTCGGCGGCACGGCGCTTGACCTCTCCGTCAAGCTGGGCGCGAAAATCACCGGATACGAGGGCAAGGAGCTGGTCTTCGGCTTCCGTCCCGAGGCGATCAAGCTCGGCGAGCACGATAACGCCTACGTTTTGCCCGCGTCCGTGGAGCTGACGGAGATGCTGGGCGACAACACCAACGTCTACATCAAGATGCAGGAGCAGCAGGCGATCCTCAAGGTCGACCCGCACGACACACCCGACACTGACAGCAGCATCACCTTCTCCATCCCCTACGAGGGCGTTTACCTCTTCGACGGGGAGACGGAAATGGTGATCGAATAACAGGAGGTTACTATGGATATCCGCTATTCCGCAAGTCCCAACGACGTGAAGCGCTACACCACCGAGGAGCTGCGCCGCGAGTTCCTGATCGAGAACCTGTACCGCGCGGACGAGGTCGTCGCCGTCTACAGCCATGTGGACCGGATGGTGACGCTGGGCTGTATGCCCGTGCACGAGACCGTGTCCATCGACAAGGGCATCGACGTCTGGCACAACTTCGGCACGAAGTTCTTCCTCGAACGCCGCGAGATCGGCATCTTCAACATCGGCGGCGCCGGCAGGATCACGGTGGACGGCACGGTGTACGAGCTCGGCTACAAGGACTGCCTTTACATCACGATGGGCGCCAGGGAGGTCCTGTTTGCCAGCGACGACGCGGCGAAGCCCGCGAAGTTCTACATGGTCTCCGCGCCCGCGCACCGCAGCTTTGAGACCAAGCTGCTCAAAATTGCCGACGCAAACAAGAAGCCGCTGGGTGAGGCGGCGACCTCCAACAAGCGCACAATCAACCAGTTCATCCATCCCGCCGTTCTCCGGACCTGTCAGCTCTCCATGGGAATGACCGTGTTGGAGCCCGGCAGCGTGTGGAACACCATGCCCGCGCATACGCACGAGCGCCGCATGGAGGTCTACATGTACTTTGAGGTGCCCGAGGATCAGGCGATCATCCACCTCATGGGCCAGCCGCAGCAGACCCGCCACATCGTCATGACCAACGAGCAGGCGGTCATCTCCCCGTCGTGGTCGATCCACGCGGCGGCGGGCACCGCGAGCTACACCTTCATCTGGGCGATGGGCGGCGAGAATCAGGAGTTTGACGACATGGACGTCATCCCGACAAATGAATTGAGGTAAGAATATGGATATTATGAAGAGCTTTTCCCTGGAGGGCAAGGTTGCCCTCGTCACCGGCGCCGCCTACGGCATTGGCTTTGCCATTGCGGAAGCGCTGGCGGGCGCGGGCGCGAAGATCGTGTTCAACTGCCGCAACCAGGAGAACATGGACAAGGCGCTCGCCGCTTACAAGGAAAAGGGCATCACCGCCTACGGCTACATCGCCGACGTGACCAAGGAGGATCAGGTCGTCGAGCTGGTCGCCAGGATCAAGGAAGACCTCGGCGGCGTGGACATCCTCGTCAACAACGCGGGCATCATCAAGCGCGTCCCCATGACGGAAATGAGCGCGGAGGACTTCCGCCAGGTCGTGGACATCGACCTCGTCGGTCCCTTCATCTGCGCCAAGGCGGTCATCCCGGGCATGATCGAGAAGGGTCACGGCAAGATCATCAACATCTGCTCCATGATGAGCGAGCTGGGCCGCGAGACGGTCAGCGCCTACGCCTCCGCCAAGGGTGGCCTCAAGATGCTGACCCGCAACATCTGCTCCGAGTACGGCGAGGCGAACATCCAGTGCAACGGCATTGGTCCCGGCTACATCGCCACCCCGCAGACCGCGCCGCTGCGTGAGCGCCAGCCGGACGGCAGCCGCCATCCCTTCGACCAGTTCATCGTCGCCAAGACGCCCGCCGCGCGCTGGGGCACGCCCGAGGACCTGATGGGTCCCGCCGTCTTCCTCGCCTCCGAGGCATCCGACTTCGTCAACGGTCACATCCTCTATGTGGACGGCGGTATCCTTGCTTACATCGGCAAGCAGCCCTGAAAACCGCATACATGAAAAGCCTCTCCTTTTCATCCCTCGACGCGCCGGTCACAGGTTACCTTCAGGACGACCATGACCGGCTCGTCGCGCATAAGCGGCGTCCCGCGATCATCCTTTGCGCGGGCGGCGCTTACCGCTGGCTCTCCCCGCGCGAGAAGGACCCCGTCGCGCTGCAATTTGCCGCCATGGGTTACCAGACCTTTCTGATTGCGTATTCAACCGGGGAGCGCGCGGGCGGCCTGCGTCCGCTGCGCGAGCTTGCAGAGTGCGTGCGCATCGTGCGCGCGCACGCGGAGGAATGGCACATCGAGCCGGAGCACGTCGCCGTGCTGGGCTTCTCGGCGGGCGGGCATCTTGCCGCGAGCCTCGGCACACTTTGGCAGGAGCAGCCGCAGGGCGAAGCCTGCCGACCCGACGCGCTGGTGCTGTGCTACCCCGTGATTACCACCGGGACGTTTGCCCACGCGGAGTCTGTGGACAACGTCAGCGGCGGCGACCCTGTCCTGCGGGAAAGGCTTTCGCTGGAAAAGCGCGTTACGGCGCAGATGCCGCCGACCTTCGTCTGGCACTGCGTCGGCGACGAGAGCGTACCCGTGGAAAACACCCTGCTGCTGACGGCTGCCATGCAGCGCGCGGGCGTTCCCTATGAGTGCCACCTCTTCGCGGGCGGCGCGCACGGCGTCTCCCTGTGCAATCGGGAGGTTGAAACGCCCTATCCCGCCGTCGCGCCGTGGGTCTCTCTATGCAAAGCGTGGCTGAATGCGCAATTTGGATATGATCCTTGACGGATAGTGCTATTATTGACATAAAAGATGTCCAAAATAGCATATTGCATTCTAGTATACAAGATATAAAATGGACACAGATACGGCAATAATACAGTTTAGGAGGAAACTGCTATGAATGAGGTCCTGAAAACCCTGTCGAACATCGGCATCGTGCCGGTCATCGCCATTGAGGACGCCAACAAGGCGGTACCGCTGGCGAAGGCGCTGGTCGCGGGAGGGCTGCCCGCCGCCGAGGTCACGTTCCGCACCGCCGCCGCTGAGGACGCGATGAAGGCGATTACCGCCGAGGTGCCGGAGATGCTCGTCGGCGCGGGCACCGTCACCAACCACGACCAGCTCGACCGCGCGCTGGCGGCGGGCGCGAAGTTCATCGTTTGCCCCGGCTTCAACCCGGACACCGTGAAGTACGGCATTTCTAAGGGCGCGCTGATGCTCCCCGGCACCGCCACCGGCGGCGAGATGGAGCAGTGCATGGCGCTGGGGCTTGAGGTCGTCAAGTTCTTCCCGGCGGAGGACAACGGCGGCGTCAAGAAGCTCAAGAGCCTCGCGGGTCCCTACCGCAACCTCAAGTGGATGCCCACCGGCGGCGTGAACACCAAGAACATGATGGACTACCTCTCTTTCGACCAGATCGTCGCCTGCGGCGGCACCTGGATGGTCAAAAAGGACATGATCGAGGGCGAGCGCTGGGACGAGATCACCGCCATCTGCAAGGACGCGGTCAAGACCATGCTCGGCATCGAGCTGGGTCACGTCGGCGTCAACGCCGGCGATCCCGCCGAGGCGGAGCGCCTCGCGAAGCTGGTTTCCTGTATGCTGGGCGGCTCCTTCCGCCAGACCAGCAAGAGCTGGTTCGCCGCCGACGAGAGCATCGAGTATATGTACAAGCCCGCGCCCGGCGCCCACGGCCACATCGGCTTCAAGACCAACAGCGTCGAGCGCGCCATGTACCACCTCGGCCGTCAGGGCGTCGAGTTTGACGAGAGCAGCATTACCTACAACGCCAAGGGCGCGCCCAAGTTCGTCTATCTCAAGGGTGAGTTCGGCGGCTTTGCCATCCATCTGGTCAACAAATAAAACAGGTCATCGGCCATATCAAAATCATAAAAGGAGAGGAAACTATTATGCCTAAAATTGTCACCTTCGGCGAGATCATGATCCGCCTCCAGCCATACAACTACGAGCGCTTTGTGCAGGCGGACCACCTTGAGTTCACCTTCGGCGGCGGCGAGGCGAACGTCGCGGTGTCTCTCGCCAACTACGGCATGGATGCCGCTTACGTCACCAAGCTCCCCGCTCATGCCATCGGCCAGTGCGCGGTCAACAGCCTGCGCCGCTACGGCGTCGACACCTCCCTGATCGTTCGCGGCGGCGACCGTGTGGGCATCTACTTCAACGAGAAGGGCGCGTCCCAGCGCGGCAGCGTCTGTATCTACGACCGCGCCCACAGCGCCATCCAGGAGGCGACCACCGCCGACTTTGACTGGGACAAGATTTTCGAGGGCGTGGATTGGTTCCACTTCACCGGCATCACCCCGGCGCTGGGCCCCAACGTCGTGGAGATCTGCAAGGAGGCCTGCAAGGCGGCGAAGGCGCACGGCGTCAAGATCTCCTGCGACCTCAACTATCGCGGCAAGCTCTGGACCCGCCAGCAGGCGCGCGAGGCGATGACCGACCTCTGCCAGTACGTTGACGTGTGCATCTCCAACGAGGAGGACGCCAAGGACGTGTTCGGCATCGAGGCGGAGGCGACCGACATCTACGCCGGTGAGATCAACCGCGAGGGTTACAAGTCTGTCGCCAAGCAGCTCGCCGACAAGTTTGGCTTTGAGAAGGTCGCCATCACGCTGCGCGAGTCCCACTCTGCCAGCGACAACGGCTGGAGCGCCATGCTCTACGATGTGGCTTCCGGCGAGTATTGCTTCTCCAAGAAGTACGAGCTGCGCATCATCGACCGCGTGGGCGGCGGCGACAGCTTCGGCGGCGGCCTGATCTACGCGCTGCTCTCCGGCAAGACCACGCAGGAGGCGGTGGAGTTCGCGGTCGCGGCGTCCGCGCTCAAGCACTCCATCGAGGGCGACTACAACATGGTCACGCTCGCCGAGGTCGAGAAACTCGCCGGCGGCGACGGTTCGGGTCGTATCCAGCGCTGAGCCATGGAGCACGCGAATCCGCTTCTGAACGGAGTGGGCGGGCAGAAATTCATCACCTTCGGTGAGATCATGCTCCGCCTGACCCCGCCGAACTACGATAAAATTCGCGTCGCCACCAGCTTTGAGGCGAGCTACGGCGGCAGCGAGGCGAATATCGCGCTGGCGCTGGCGAACCTCGGCGTGGACAGCACGTTTTTCACCGTCGTGCCGAACAACTCCCTCGGCAAGAGCGCCGTGCGCATGCTCCGCAGCAACGACGTGCACTGCACGCCCGTGATTTTGAGCACGCCGGAGGAGACGCCGACGCATCGCCTCGGCACCTACTACCTTGAGACCGGCTACGGTATCCGCCCCAGCAAGGTCACCTATGACCGCAAGCACAGCGCCATCACGGAGTACGACTTCGGCAAGGTGGACCTGGACTGGCTGCTCAGCGGCTTCGACTGGCTGCACCTCAGCGGCATCACGCCCGCCCTGTCCCCAAGCTGCGCGGACTTCATCCTCGGCTGTCTCAAAAAGGCGAAGGAGCTGGGCCTGACCGTCAGCTTTGACGGGAACTACCCGCTCGACGCTGTGGACGTGGGACGAGGCGCGGGACTTCTGCACGAAGTGCCTGCCCTGTGTGGACGTGTTGCTGGGCATCGAGCCGTACCACCTGTGGAAGGACGAGAACGACCGCAGCAAGGGCGACTGGAAGGACGGCGTGCCCCTCCAGCCCAGCTACGAGCAGCAGGACGAGGTGTTCCAGCGCTTCGTCGAGCGCTATCCGAACCTCAGGTGCATCGCCCGTCACGTCCGCTACGCCCACACGGGCAGCGAGAACAGCCTCATGGCGTACATGTGGTACCAGGGGCACACGTTCGAGAGCAAGCTCTTTACGTTCAACATCCTCGACCGCGTGGGCGGCGGCGACGCCTTTGCCAGCGGGCTCATCTATGCGATGATGAACGGCTACAAGCCCATGGACATGGTGAACTTTGCCGTGGCAAGCAGCGTCATCAAGCACACGATCCACGGCGACGGCAACATCACCGACGACGCTGAGAGCATCCGCAACCTCATGAACATGAACTACGATATTAAGAGATAATTGCAGACCCCGCCCCGATTGCGGGCAATGTCAGAAAGATAAGATAGCAACGCCCTCCCGTCACAAGAAAAAAGT
>CAMKFK010000090.1 GCA_946411835.1 uncultured Clostridia bacterium | reverse complement strand
GCCGTGGGCAAAGTAGGTCGCGCCGCAGCGCGAAACTCTCCTGAGAATAAAACCTAACGATAAAATAAAACCTAACATTAAGATAAAAAACCAAAAAAACAACTACAAATCTCTTCTCACCCCCGCCGCGACGCGGCGGAGATCGTCCAGCGTCTCCATGCGGACGATTTGCTCCTTATAATGGTTGGCGTAGGGCACGCCCCTGAGATACCAGCAGCAGTGGCGGCGCGCCTCCAGCACCGCCGTGCGCTCGTTGCGGTACTGCGCGCTCAGCTCGATCTGACGCACGGCGACGTCGAAGCGCTCCGCCACGCTTGGCAGCGGCGGGACGTCGCGCCCCTCCAGCGCCGCCTTCGCCTGCGCGAACAGCCACGGGTTGCCGAACGCCCCCCGCCCGATCATCGCCATGTCCGCGCCCGTGAAGTGCAGGATGCGCACCGCGTCCTCGGCGGAAAAGACGTCGCCGTTGGCGATCACCGGGATGGAGACCGCCTCCTTCACCTGCCGGATGATCGTCCAGTCCGCCGCGCCGCCGTACATCTGCGCGCGGGTGCGCCCGTGCACCGTGACCGCCGCCACGCCGACGGCTTCGAGCCGCCGCGCCAGCTCCACGGCGTTGACGCTGCCCTTGTCCCAGCCCCGGCGCAGCTTCACCGTCACCGGCACGTCCACCGCGTCCACGACCGCCGCAGCAATCGCCGCCGCCCGGTCCGGGTCGCGCATGAGCGCCGCGCCGCTGCCGTGGGCGGCGACCTTGTGCACGGGGCAGCCCATGTTGATGTCCACAATGTCCGCGCCGGAGACCGCCGCGGCGACCTTCGCCGCGTACGCCATCTCCTCCGGCACGTTCCCGAAAATCTGCACGACGCCGGGCTTCTCGTTCGGCGCGAGGAAGAGCAGCTTTTTGCTCTTCTCGTCGTCATGGCACAGCGCCTTGGCGCTGACCAGCTCGGTGCAGCTCAGCCCCGCGCCGTGCTCGCGGCAGATCTGCCGGAACGCCGCGTCCGTCACACCCGCCATCGGCGCGAGGTACAGCTTCGAGTCGATTTCCACGGTTCCGATGCGCATGTCAGACCCTCCCTTCGGCGTCGCTGTAATGTCAGCCATATTTCGCGGTTGCCGCGCCAGCGGCGAGCGAAATGGCGATCAAATACTGTTGATGTGCCTGCCGCTGACTTTAGACAAGAATCCGGTTTTCACAGGCACATCAACAGTATACCACACCATGTCCCCCCGCAACAAGCCACAAATTGCGGCCGCCGCGCAAGGCTTGTCTGCTTTTTCCCAGAAACCATCAAATCGCCCCGATATTTTGTGCACCCTGACCAGCATCCGGCGGGCGCGGCGCAAACGCATTTGGTTCGCTCAACGGTTGACAGGAGGGCGCACCTGTGTCAAAATAACACTGTTTTTTATTAAAACTGGGTCATTGTCTTTTCCATTCGATATCCGAACGCCGACTGCGTTTGAATATAAAATCAATCTGACGATAAGGAGAAAAAACCATGAAGAAAGCATTATCTCTTGTGCTGGCGCTGGTCATGGCACTCGCGCTCGTCGCCTGCGGCGGCGGCAGCAGCGGCAGCACCTCCGGCGGCGCCACCGCGCCCGCCGAAACCACCACGCCCGCCGAACCCGCCACGGAGCCCGCGAGCCCCGAGACCGGCGCGCAGGTCTTCAAGCTGGGCGGCACCGGTCCGCTGACCGGCGGCGCCGCGATTTACGGCATGGCGGTCAAGAACGCGGCGGAGCTCGCCGTCGCCGAGATCAACGCGATGGACGGCGACGTGCGCTTCGAGCTCAACTTCCAGGACGACGCGCATGACGCCGAGAAGGCGGTCAACGCCTACAACACCCTCAAGGACTGGGGCATGCAGCTCTCCCTCGGCTCCGTGACGTCCACGCCCTGCGTGGCGACCAGCGCCGAGACCTATGCCGACCGCATTTTCGCCATCACCCCGTCCGGCTCCTCCACCGCCGTGCTCGAGGGCAAGGACAACCAGTTCCAGATGTGCTTCACCGACCCCAACCAGGGCTCCGCCTCCGCGCAGTATATCCACGATAAGGCGCTGGCGACCAAGGTCGCCGTCATCTGGAAGAACGACGATGTGTATTCCAAGGGCATCTACGACACCTTTATGGCCGCCGCCCCCGAGCTGGGCCTCGACGTCGTGAGCGACACGACGTTTGCCGACGGTTCCGACACCGACTTCTCCGTCCAGATCGCGGACGCGCAGAGCGCGGGCGCGGAGCTGGTCTTCCTGCCGATGTACTACACCCCCGCGTCGCTGATCTTCGCGCAGGCGAAGGCGGCGGGCTACGCCCCGATCTGGTTCGGCGTGGACGGGATGGACGGCATCCTCACGCTCGAGGGCTTTGACACCTCCCTGGCCGAGGGGGTCATGCTGCTCACCCCGTTCAACGCCGACGCGGACGATGCGGCGACCCGCGCGTTCGTCGAGGCGTATCAGGCGAAGTACGGCGAGGTTCCCAACCAGTTCGCCGCCGACGCCTATGACTGCGTCTTCGCCTACAAGCAGGCGCTCGAGCAGGCGGGCTGCACCGCCGACATGAGCGCGGAGGCGCTTTGCGACGCGATGATCGCGCAGTTCACCACCATGACGTTCGACGGGCTCACCGGCGAGGGCATGACCTGGGGCACGGACGGCGCCGTCACCAAGAGCCCGAAGGGTATGATAATCCAGAACGGCGCGTACGTGGGACTCGACTGATTTCAAAAAAGCGGCTTCGCCGCTTTTTTGAGGGGGATTTCGCTCCGCTTCTCGCACGCTTTGTCCGCGTCTCGCGGACAAAGCGCACGAATGCTCCGCGCAAGGTGTTTTTCCGGCGTACATGCCGCCGGAAAAAGGATCAGGTTCATTTCGCGCCTGCGGGCGCGAAACCCTGCGCCGCTTTTGTCATTCACCTCACCGGGCTTATGCCCGGTGAGGTGAATGAGGATAGGCGCGTGTCGGAGGAGCGCCCGTTTTGGGCGTTGTTCCGATGCGCGTTTGCCCATATCTCTGACCCGTTCCGAACTTCTGTGTATAACCTGTGTATAAGAGGTAAGAAACCATGAGCTTTCTCAACTCTCTCATCAGCGGGATTAGCCTCGGCAGCATTTACGCGATCATCGCGCTGGGCTACACCATGGTCTACGGCATTGCCAAGATGCTCAACTTCGCCCATGGCGACGTGATTATGGTCGGCGCGTACGTCTGCTTCTTCGCCGTGAGCCGCTTCTCGCTGCCGCCGCTTCTCGACGTGCTGTTGGCGGTCGTGGTCTGCACCTGCCTGGGCATGACCATCGAAAAGCTGGCGTACGCGCCGCTGCGCGCCGCGCCCAGCCTCGCGGTGCTCATCACCGCCATCGGCGTGAGCTACTTCCTGCAAAACGCCGCGCTGCTGCTGTGGACGCCGAACCCCAAGGTCTTCCCGAACTTCTTCACCCATAAGGCCACCGGACAGACCGGCGTGGTCCTCTTCGACGGCGCGCTGCGCGTGAGCTACGTCACGCTGGTGACGATTCTCGTGTGCCTCGCCATCATGGCGGTGCTGACGGTTTTCATCAGCAACAGCAAGCTCGGCAAGGCGATGCGCGCCGTGTCCGAGGATAAGGACGCCGCGCGTCTGATGGGCATCAACGTCAACACGACCATCTCCGCCACGTTTGCCATCGGCTCGGGGCTGGCCGCGATTGCGGGCGTGCTGCTGTGCTCGGCGTACCCGACGCTGGTGCCCACCACCGGCTCCATGCCCGGCATCAAGGCGTTCACCGCCGCCGTCTTCGGCGGCATCGGCTCCATCCCCGGCGCGCTGCTGGGCGGGCTGATGCTCGGCGTGATCGAGATCCTTGCCAAGGCGTATATCTCGACCCAGCTGTCGGACGCGGTGGTGTTCGGCGTGCTGATCGTGGTGCTGCTGGTGAAACCGACCGGGCTTTTGGGCAAGGTCGTGCGCGAAAAGGTCTAAGGAGGCGCCCAATGAAAAACAAGCTGTCCAAGGCGTCCCGCCGCGCCTTTTTGACCTGCGCGGTCGTCGTCGCGGCGTTCGTCGCGCTGCAATCGCTCGCCTCGGCGGGGGCGATGTCCTCGATGCTCCGGGGGCTGCTGGTGCCGATCTGCGCCTACGTCGTGATGGCAATCTCGCTGAACCTGACCGTCGGCGTGCTGGGCGAGCTGTCGCTGGGTCACGCGGGCTTCATGAGCGTGGGCGCCTTCACGGGGGTGACGGCGGCGGCAGCGCTGCAAAACCTCGTCGCGTCGAAGGAACTGCGCCTCATCGCGGCGCTGCTCGTCGGCGCAATTTTCGCCGGGATCGTGGGCTTTCTCGTGGGCATCCCGGTGCTCCGGCTCAACGGCGACTATCTCGCCATCGTCACGCTGGCGTTCGGCGAGATCATCAAAAGCGTGTTCAACAACCTCTACCTGGGGCTGGACGGCCACGGCTTCCACCTCAGCCTGCTGGACAACAAGCTGCGCATGGAGGAGGGCGGCAGGCTCATCATCGGCGGTCCGATGGGCGTCGGCGGCATCCAGAAAATCGCCAACTTCGCCACGGGCTTCGCGCTGATTATGCTCTGCCTCGTCGTCATCTTCAACCTGGTCAACTCCCGCGCGGGACGCGCGATCATGGCGATCCGCGACAACCGCATCGCCGCCGAAAGCGTCGGCATCCCCGTGACGAAGTACAAGATGACGGCGTTCGTCACCTCCGCGGCGATGGCGGGCGCGGCGGGCGCGCTGTTCGCGCTGAACTTCTCCACCATCGTCGCCAACAAGTTCGACTTCAACACCTCGATCCTGGTGCTGGTGTTCGTGGTGCTGGGCGGGCTGGGCAACATGCTGGGCAGCATCGTCGCCGCCGCCGCGCTGACCGTGCTGCCCGAGGCGCTGCGCCAGTTTGCCGACTATCGGATGCTGGTCTACGCCATCGTGCTCATCGCGGTGATGCTGCTGCGCAACAGCCCGGGCATCCGCGCGTTCACCGAGCGCGCGCGCATCCGGAAGGGAGGCGAGGCGGAATGAGCGACCCGAATAAGAGACGGCCGCAGACCAAGATGGTCCCGGTGCAGCCCCGCGCCATCGTGCCCGACCGTGATGCCGACAAGAGCCCGATTCTCGAGTGCCACCACCTCGGCGTCGACTTCGGCGGGCTGACCGCCGTGAACGACTTCAACCTGATGATCGGGCGCACGGAGATCGCGGGCCTGATCGGACCCAACGGCGCGGGCAAGACCACCGTGTTCAACCTCCTCACCAAGGTCTACCAGCCCACGCGCGGCACCATCCTGCTCGACGGCGCGGACACCTCCCGGATGACCACGGAGCAGATCAACCGCGCGGGCATCGCGCGCACGTTCCAGAACATCCGTCTGTTCGGCAACCTGTCCGTGGAGGACAACGTCAAGCTCGGGCTGCACAACCACATCGAGTACGGCATGTGGAGCGGCGTCCTGCGCACGCCGCGCTACTGGCGGGAGGAGCGCCGCGCCCACGAGAGCGCCATGGAGCTGCTGAAGATTTTCGAGATGCAGGACCTGGCGGGCGCGAAGGCGGGCTCCCTGCCCTACGGCGCGCAGCGGCGGCTTGAAATCGTCCGCGCGCTGGCGACGAATCCGAGCCTCCTCCTGCTCGACGAACCGGCGGCGGGCATGAACCCGTCGGAAACGGCGGAGCTGATGGACAACATCGTGCGCATCCGCGACCTGTTCCAGATCGCGGTCATGCTCATCGAGCACGACATGAGCCTCGTCATGGGCATCTGCGAGGGCATCTGCGTGCTGAACTTCGGACAGGTCATCGCCAAGGGCACGCCCGACGAGATCAAGAGCGACCTCGTCGTCATCGAGGCGTACCTCGGCAGGAAGGACAAGAAGCAAAAGGAGGCGGAGTGATGGCGGAGCTGTTGAAGGTTGAGGACGTCAACGTCTACTACGGCGCGATTCACGCCATCAAGGGCGTCTCCTTCCATGTGGACGAGGGCGAGATCGTCACGCTCATCGGCGCGAACGGCGCGGGCAAGTCCACCACGCTGAAAACCGTGTCCGGGCTGCTGCGCAGCAGGACCGGGTCCATCGCCTTTGCGGGGCGGCGGATCGACGGCGTGAGCGCCCACAGGCTGGTGGAGCGCGGGCTGGCGCAGGTGCCGGAGGGGCGGCGCGTGTTCTTGCAGATGACGGTGGAGGAGAACCTGGAAATGGGCGCGTACACCCAGCCGGCCGCGAACACCGCCGCGTCGCTCGCGCGCGTGTACGAGCAGTTTCCCCGCCTGAGGGAGCGCCGCCGCCAGGTCGCGGGCACGCTCTCCGGCGGCGAGCAGCAGATGCTCGCCATGGGCCGCGCGCTGATGAGCAAGCCCCGGCTGCTGATGCTGGACGAGCCGTCCATGGGCCTCGCGCCGATCCTGGTGGAGCAGATTTTCCGGATCATCCGCGACCTGCACCGCGCGGGCACGACGATCCTGCTCGTCGAGCAGAACGCGCAGATGGCGCTCTCCGTCGCCGACCGCGCGTACGTGCTGGAGACGGGGAAGATCACCCTCTCCGGCACGGGCGACGAGCTGATCCACTCCGACGCGGTGCGAAAAGCGTACCTGGGGGGATAAACCCGGCAGGGGCCGACCCTGCGCGCAAGCTGTGTCCGGCGTATCAAATTTCCCCTTGACAACGCAGCGCCGTTTGGGTACAATAAGACCGTAGGAAAGCAGTGGTTCCTACGTCCACGACCAAAAAGGCGGAGCCCCCCGGAAGGTGTGTCTTCCAGGGGGCTCTTGTCATTTCACGCAGCTATGCGCGCACGGCTGACCAAACCGTCGGCTGTTGTCGCCTACTTTCCGCTTTTTCGTTTTCTGCTTGGTTTTCTTTTGTCGTTAGGTTTCCTCCACAGGAGTTTCCGCCTGCGGGCGGAGTGACTTTTTCGGCGGCGAAAAAGTCACCAAAAAGCCGCCAGAAACCAATGGTTTCTGGACTTCCTTTTTGTCGTACTGCCCCTTTGCCTTGTGACGGCTTCGTGTCTTGATGACGCTGTTTCCCGTGTGACGACTTGACACTGCCTCCCCGGTCCGCTGCCGCTCTTTGGGATGTGGTATCGGGTTGGTCCCTCGATCCGTTTTCAACGTTTCAGGGTTGCGTGTTGTTTTTCAGGGTTCTGTAGCCTGCTTTTCAACGTTTCAGGGCTGAATTTTGGT
>CAMKFK010000089.1 GCA_946411835.1 uncultured Clostridia bacterium | reverse complement strand
GACAATTTCTCTCTTGACCGCGTCTTTGCGCAAAAGTAAATGCTGTCGCCGTGGCTTTATTCAGCGTTTCCCTTGATGATTTCCGGACGGCGTGGTATAATCGATCCGAAAAAAGGATTGCTGCAAAGGGGAAACCGTTATGAATGAGCTGGAACAGCAGGTTCTCGCGGCGAAAACGGACGAGACGGCGTTCGGCGAGCTGGCGTCGGGCAACAAGGCGTGGATGCTGCGCGTGGCGTCGGAAACGGCGCACCGCTATATCACGGACAGTGACGACGAGTGGTCCATCGCGCTGATGGCGTTTTCCGAGGCGGTGCAGCACTACGAGGAGGGCAAGGGCTCCTTCCGCGCGCTCGCCGCCACGGTGATCCGCCGCCGGGTCGTCGATTATCTCCGTACGGAGGGGCGGCACGCCGATGAACTCAGCGTCACGCCCGCCGCCTTTGAGGACGGGCTGGACGAGGAAGAGGCGGGCGGCGTCAATTTGCAGGTGCAGCAGCGCATGGCGGAGGAAGCCGCCGACGCGCCGGGCGAGGACGCCGCCAGCCTGGCGCGGGAGGAAATCGCGGAAATGCAGAGCGTTTTGCAGCGCTACGGCTTTTCCTTTTTTGATCTGGCGGACGCCTCGCCCAAGACGGAGAAAACGCGGAAAAGCTGCGCGCAGGCGGTTCGGACGCTGCTTGCCGCCGCGCTCCTGATGGCGCAGATGCGGCTCAGACGGCTGCTCCCGATCCGGGAGCTGAGCGAGGCGAGCGGCGTCGTCCGCAAGATTCTGGAGCGGCACCGCAAGTATATCATCGCTGCGGCGGAAATACTGGACGGGGATTTTCCGATCCTCGCCGGGTATATGTCATACATCAGGAAGCAGTAGCCGAGCCGGAGAGCGTTTGGGAGGGATCAGCATGAAAGCGGTCATTTTGGAGCGGCGGGGCGAATATGCCGCCCTGCTCTGTGAGGACGGCACCTTCGAGCGGCGCCGCGTCAGCGGCGCGGTCGGCGAAACCGTCGAGCTGTCCGGCAGCGTCGCCGTGTTCCCGGCGCGGAAGCGCTGGACGCGCAGCCTTGTGGCGGCAGCGTTGGCGCTGGTGGTCACGGGCAGCGCGTTGGGCTATATGGGCGGCACGGCCAGCGCCTACGTTTCGCTGGATGTTGAGGATTCCGCCATCGAGCTGACCGTCAACCACTTCGGCCGCGTGATCGCGGTGAGCGCCGTGAGCGAGGAGTCGGAGGAGCTGGCGGAGCGCCTGTCCGCCGAGGTGCGGCATCAGCCGGTGGCGAAGGCGCTGAACCGCACGATGGGTCGTCTGCGCGACGAGGGTTATCTCGACGATGAGCGCGATACGGTCATTGCGGGCGTGACCTCCGACAACACAAAGCGCGCGGCGAAGCTGACGCAGACCGTGGAATGCGCCGCAGCCGGTCACACGCTGTATGTGACGGAGTCCAGCCGCACGGAGCGTGAGCAGGCAAAAGGACAGCGTATGAGCGCCGGACGGTTCGGCTTTGCGCGGGACCACGGAGAGCTTCCGGAGCCGAAGCCGCAGGACGCGCGGCACGGCGGAAAGCCGACGGAGGGACAGCCCACGCCGGAGGGTCAGCGGGACCGTCCCGGCGACGCGCCCCCGGCGCCGCGTCAGCGGGAGACGGCATCCCCCGTTGTGGCGCCGCTTTGATACGAGCCCAAAGCAAACGTCGCTTTGTAAAGAATACCTCCGATGCAGCGTTTCGTTACGCTGCATCGGAGGTTTGCACATTTTTGATATGGCATCAATATTGCTTTTTATCGCGCAATACCTGTGTGACGATTTGCAGAAAGCTGTCCGCGTAGCGGGGCAGTCGGTCGTTTTTTCTTCTGCAGGCGTAAAAATGCCGGCGGTTCTCATACCCGCGCAAGGGGAAAAAGGAGGCTGCTCGCAGCGTCGCCTCGTCGACATAGATATCCGAGCAGAGCATACAGGAGCCGCTGCCCATCGTGACGCGCTTCGCCACCTCCAGGGAATCGGTCTCCAACAGGATGCGGGGCTCGATACCGTGCTTTCGGAACAGCACATCCTGAACGATACGCACGCTGTGTCCCTCGCGCAGGCTGACGAAGGTCTCGTTCCGGGCGCTGTCCACATCCAGCGCCGTGCCGTTGGGAAAGCGCGCCGCAAGATCGGAACCGTTTCCCGCAAGGATGCCGATGGTCTCCTTCTCGATGAGCGTATAGTCAAAAAGCGGGCTTGTGGACTCCAGAGCCGCCAGCGCAAGATCAATCTGCCCCTGTCCCACCAGGTTCTCCAGCCGCGCGCTGCCCGCCTCCGTCAGATCAATGGTTACATGAGGAAACTGCATGGCAAACCACGGCATGGCATGCGGCAAAATCTGCATGGCGCGCTGAACGCTGATACCGAGGCGGAGCCTTCCGCTGTTTTCCTGCCGGATCTCCTGCAGCTGGTTTTCAAAGCGCGCGTTTGCGTTCAGCAAAGCGGTGGCGCACTCCAGATACTTCTCCCCGGCGTAGGTCAACCGGAGCGGAAGCGAGTCGCGGTCAAACAGGGAAACGCCAAGCTCGGTCTCGATCTGGCGCAGCATTTTGCTCAGCGACGGCTGGCTGACAAACAGGAGCTTAGCCGCAGCGCTGATGCTTCCCTGCTGCACGATGGTGCGGATGTAAAAAGCTTGCTTCATATTCATTGGTTGTTTCCTCATTTTCCTGCAATATAACGAAAACCATAGCTTGTTTGACAATGATATCATAACTTAAAATTCATATTTGTCAATCATTATAACAAAAAGTATATATGTTGTGTCCCGGAAAAGCATTTGATTAAATACATCGGAGGATGATACAATACAATAAAAGCCGTCATGGCAAATACAGACAAGGAGGTGTTTGGATGGAGGTGTTGAAGCCCGCTGCGGCGGGGACGCTGGAATCCAGCGACGCGCAGGTGATGATCGAGCCGGGCGACGGTACGATCAGCCTGAGCCTGCAATCCAGCGTCATGAATCAGTACGGCCGTCAAATCAAGGCGACCATCCTCGAAACGCTTTCGCGGCTCGACGTGACGAGCGCGAGACTCACGGTGGTGGACAAGGGCGCGCTGGACTGCACGCTCAAGGCGCGCGTCGAGTGCGCGGTGTTCCGCTCCTGCGGCGCGTCCGAGGAGAATATTCCGTGGGGAGGTGCCGTGCGATGATCCCGAGACCCAGACCGGAGCGTTTCCGCCTGCGCCGGACGATGATGTTCATGAACGCGCAGAAGCCGGGGCTCATCAAGGATGCTTATATCTACGGCTGCGACAGCATCATGCTCGATCTGGAGGACGCTGTCGCGGAGAACCAGAAGGACGCGGCGCGCTTCAGCCTGTACCACGCGCTCAAGACCGTGGACTACGGCGATACCGAGGTCATCGTCCGCATCAACGGGCTCGACACCCCGCACTGGCGGGAGGACGTTCGCGTGTGCGTCGCGGGCGGGGCGGACGGTATCCGCATCGCCAAGTGCGAGAGCGCCCAGGACGTGCTGACGGTCGAAAAGGCGACCGAGGAAGCCGAGCGCGAATTCGGCGTCGAGGTCGGCAGGACGCTGCTGATGGCGGCGCTGGAGAGTCCGAAGGGCATCCTCAACGCCTACGAGATTTGCGCAGCGAGCGAGCGGATGTTCGGCGTGGCGATCTCCGGCGGCGACTTCCGCAAGTGCATGCAGACGACGCCCCAGCGCGACGGCGTGGACATGCTGGCCGCGCGCGGGCAGATGCTCATCGCGGCGCGCGCGGCGGGCGTCCAGTGCTTCGACACCGTGTTCACCAATCTCGACGACACCGAGGGTTTTGAGGCGGAGGTCCTGCAGAACAAGGCCATGGGCTTTGACGGCAAGAGCCTCATCAACCCCAAGCAAATCCGCTTTGTGCATCAAGTCTTCGCACCCACGGAGAAGGAAATCACGCAGGCGGAGAAGATTCTCACCGCCTATCGCGAGCAGAGCGCCGCCGGCGTCGGTGTGTTCACCGTGGACGGCAAGATGATCGACATCGCGTTCATTCCGGGCGCGGAGCGCACGTTGAAGCTGGCGAGAGCCTGCGGCATGTGGGAGGGTGATCTGGTATGAAAAACGCAGTCGGACGCGAAATCCCCGACTTCCTGCTGACCAACGGCAAGGAGGTCTATCAGGGCAAGAATTACATGGACGGCAAGTACATTCAGAAGGCCAGTCCCAGAACCAAACGCTATGAGACCCCGCAGGAGAGCAAGCTCGTGGAATCGCTCGCGGACGCGCTCCGTGCCTGCGGCGCGAAGAGCGGCATGACGTTTTCGTTCCACCATCACCTGCGCGACGGCGATTTCGTGGTCAACATGGTGATGAAAGCTGCGATTGAGGAGTTGGGGCTTGACAACCTGACCATTGCGGCGTCCAGCCTCGGCAGCGCGCACGACCCGATTGCCGATTACATCGAGCAGGGCAAGGTCGTCGGCATTCAGACGTCCGGGATTCGCGGGCGCATGGGCGAGGTGGTCTCGGCGGGCAAGCTGCCCACGCCGGCAATCATCCGCAGCCACGGCGGACGGCCCCGCGCCATCGAGGGCGGCGAGGTGCACATCGACATCGCATTCATCGCCGCGCCGACGAGCGACTGCGTGGGCAACTGCCGCGGCATCGGCGGCAAGAGCGACTGCGGAAGCATGGGCTACGCCATGACCGACGCGAAGTACGCCGACCACGTGGTCGTGGTCACGGACTGCCTCGTGGACTTCCCGAACATGCCGGCTTCCGTCGAGGCGATCGACGTGGACGCGGTGGTGGTGGTCGATTCGATCGGCAACCCGAAGAAAATTGCCTCCGCCGCCGCGCGCATTTCCCAGAACCCGCGCGATTTGATGATGGCGGAGAACGTGGCGAAGGTCATCGCCTCCACGCCGTATTTTAAGGACGGCTTCTCCTTCCAGACCGGTGTGGGCGGTCCCTCGCTTGCGGCGAACCTGTTCCTGGAGCAGTACATGGACGAGCGCGATATCAAGATGGGCTGGGCGATCGGCGGCATCTGCGGTCCCATGGTCGAGCTGCTGAAAAAGGGCAAGGTCGGCAAGGTCATCGACGTGCAGGACTTCGACCTTGACGCCGTGCGCTCCATCAACCAGACGCCGAACCATTTCGAGATGTCGGCGAGCCAGTACGCGAACCCGGCGAACAAGGGCGCGTTCGTCAACAAGCTGGACTTCGTGGTGCTCGCCGCGCTGGAGATCGACACCGGCTTCAACGTCAACGTGCTCACCGGATCGGACGGCGTGCTGCGCGGCGCGCCGGGCGGACACCCCGACACGGCGGCGGGCAGCAAGGTCTGCATCATCGTGACACCGCTGGTGCGCGGACGCATGGCGACCGTGTGCGAGCACGTCGTCACGGTCACGACGCCGGGCGACTGTGTGGACGTGCTGGTCACGGACTACGGCATTGCGGTCAATCCGCTCCGCCCCGACCTCGTCGAGTGCCTTGACAGCGCAGGTATCCCGCACGTCAGCATCGAAGCGCTCAAGGACAAGGCGTATTCCCTCGTCGGCACGCCGGACGATCTCCAATGGGAGGACAAGGTCGTCGCCGTGCTCGAGGCG
Organism: uncultured Clostridia bacterium; assembly: GCA_946411835.1. Lineage (GTDB taxonomy): Bacteria > Bacillota > Clostridia > Oscillospirales > Oscillospiraceae > Hominicoprocola. The sequence continues at coordinate 1,615 of CAMKFK010000089.1, read as the reverse complement.
CGCGACGGCACGATCCTCGACGTCGTTCGCAAGATCAAGCCCTATCAGCTCGACGGCTGATTCGGAATCATCGGAACAAACAGGGAGAACATCATATCAAAACAGAAAGGAATCATTTTTATGAGCGAAGCAGTAGTCGGCATTCTTGGCCTGCTGTGCATCGTGGCGATCGTTGTCACGCTGTTCCAGAGCAGGACACAGCCCGCCATCGCGTTTATTGTGTTTCCCACCATCCTCGGCCTCATTCTCGTCCTTGCCGGACGCCACAGCTTTGACGATCTCGCCGCCATGATTAAGGCGGGCTTCAACAGCACCGGTCCCACTGCGGCGCTGTTCGTGTTCAGCGTCCTCTACTTCGGTATCATGACCGACGCGGGTATGTTCGACGTCATCATCGGCAAGCTGATGAAGCTGGTGGGCGACAACGTCATCGGCGTCACGGTGATGACCACGGTCATCGCGCTGATCGGCCACCTTGACGGCGGCGGCGCGTCCACGTTCTGCATCGTCGTTCCCGCCATGCTGCCGGTCTATCAGCGGATGCATATGCGCAAGACCACGCTGCTGCGCGTGTCCGTGCTGGCCATGGGCGTCCTGAACCTGATGCCCTGGGCCGGTCCCACGATGCGCGCCGCCTCTGTTCTCGGCATTGAGGCGGGCAGCCTGTGGCGCACGCTGCTGCCGGTGCAGCTGTTCGGCATCGTCCTCGCCCTTGCGCATGCCGTTCTTGCCGGTGTGCAGGAAAAGGCGCGCGGAGCGGGCCTCAACGGAAAGCTCGCCAAGCAGGAGGGCGCCGTCACCATCGCGGATGCAGAGGTTCCTGCGGCGGACAACAGCGACCTTGCCCGTCCCAAGCTGTTCCTCTTCAACGTGGCGCTGACGCTTGCCGTCATCGTCATGCTGATTTGGGACGTGTTCCCCAGCTATTTCCCGTTCATGCTCGGCGTCGCCTGCGCCCTGTTCGTGAACTACGGCTTCACCGCCAAAATGCACAAGAAAATCATCAACCTCCACGCCGGTCCCGCCCTGATGATGTGCTCGACCCTGATGGGCGCCGCCGTCCTCATGGGCATTCTGACCTCCAGCATGGGCGCGGACGGCAAGGTCATCTCCGCCAAGGTGATGGAGCTGCCCGAGGGCGCGCTGCCCTCCGTGGTCCGCTGCCTCGCGGGTCTCGTATCCAGTATCCTGCCCGCAGCCCTCGGCCAGCATCTGCCGCTGGTCATCGGCGTATTGTCCGTGCCTCTGGCGCTGGCGTTCGACACCGACAGCTATTTCTACGGCATGCTGCCCGTCGTGATTTCCATCGGCCAGGCGTTCGGCGTCGAGGCGCTGCCCATTGCCATCGCCATGGTCGTGTGCCGCAACTGCGCCACGTTCATCAGCCCCATGGTTCCGGCGACCTTGCTGGGCACCGGTCCCGCGGAGGTGGATATCAAGGACCACATCAAGACGTCGTTCCTGTACGTCTGGGCGTTCTCCATTCTCTGCATGATCTTTGCCGCCATCCTCGGCATCATGCCCATCTTATCTGTATCAAAAAAACGGCTTCGGGCTTCCCGCAATGTCAAGAAGATAACAGAATCGAGCAAACATCGAGCGCCACCCTTTCGCG
>CAMKFK010000088.1 GCA_946411835.1 uncultured Clostridia bacterium | reverse complement strand
AGCCGGGCGACGTGGCCGTGGTGGTCGGCGCCCCAGATGTTGATGACCTTGTCAAAGCCGCGCACGGCGAACTTGTTGCGGTGGTAGGCAATGTCGGCGGCGAAGTAGGTGTAGAACCCGTTCGCGCGGCGCAGCACATCGTCCTTGAGATCGAGCTTGTCCGCTTCCTCGCGCGTTTTGCCCGCCCTGACCAGATTGTCGCGGAGGATGTCGGCGGTCCGGAGCCAGAGCGCGCCGTCCCGCTCGTAGGTCCGGCCCGCGTCGGTCAGCGCCTGCACGGTCTCCGCCACATAGCCGCTCTCGTGCAGGGCGGATTCGTAGAACCAGGTGTCGAACGAAATGCCGTAGCGCGCGAGGTCGCTTTTCATCCTGGGCAGGTTGCTGTCCAGCCCGAAGCGCGCCATGGCGGCGCGGCGCTCCTCCGTGCTCCGGTTCTCCCAGTCGTCGCCGCAGCGCGCGCGGAAGCCCTCCGCCAGCGCGCGGATATCGTCGCCATGGTAGCCGTCCTCCGGGAAGTCCACCGCGTCTTCGCCGTGAAGGAGCTGCAAATAGCGCGCCTCGATACTCCTGGCGAACTTCTCGATCTGGTTTCCGGCGTCGTTGACGTAGAACTCGCGCGCCACGTCCGCGCCATTCCAGTCCAGCACGCTCGCCAGCGTGTCGCCGAGCACGCCGCCGCGCGCGTTGCCCATGTGCATGGGCCCGGTGGGGTTGGCGGAGACGAACTCCACCATATACCGCCTGCCCGCCAGCGCGTCTCCGCGCCCGTAGCGCGCGCCCTCGTTCGCGATGGCGGCGACGGCGTCGGCATACCAGCGCTCGCCGAGGCGGAAGTTGAGGAAGCCGGGCCCGGCGATTTCCACGCTCTTGAAATAGCTGCCGTCCAGCTTCATGTGCGCGGCGAGCTGCTGCGCCGCCTCGCGCGGGCTTTTGCGCATCGCCCGCGCCGCCGCGAGGCAAAACGTCGTCGTATAGTCGCCGTTGGCGGCGTCCTTCGGGATTTCCACCGATACCGGCGTTTCCACGCCCTCCGGCAGCGTCCCCTCCGCCGCCGCCGCCTCGTAAGCGGCGCGCGTCAGCGCCGCGACCTGGTCTTTTGCGCTCTGGATCATATTCATTCTGAATTACCTCTGCTTTTTTCACCAAAAATCGGAAGATATCTTTGATAGTTTAGCATATTGCAAAACGGCTGGCAACAGCTTATTATTAATTATGCAAGCTAAAACTTTTTTTGGAAAGGATGCTACTATGGCAAAACGAATCGTCATTGCCCTCGGCGGCAATGCGCTGGGAAAGAATCTGCACGAGCAGATGGACGCCGTCAACGTGACCGCCAGTGCGATTGCCGACCTCATCGAGGAGGGCTACGAGCTGGTCATCGCGCACGGCAACGGGCCCCAGGTGGGCATGATCCAGAACGCCTTCGCCGCCTACCGCCGCGAGGATGAGACGCGCGACATCATGCCGCTGTCGATGTGCGTCGCCATGTCGCAGGGCTACATCGGCTACGATCTGCAAAACCTCATCGGCGAGGAGCTGGACCGGCGCGGCACGGGCCTGCACATCGCCACGGTGCTGACGCAGGTGGCGGTCGACCCCCTCGACCCGGCGTTCCTGCACCCAAGCAAGCCCATCGGCGCGTTCATGACCGAGGCGGAGGCGAAGAAGCTGCACGACGAGAAGGGCATCGACGTGGCGGAGGACGCCGGGCGCGGCTGGCGGCAGGTCGTGGCAAGCCCCATGCCGACCGAGATCATCGAGATCCACACCGTCCGCGCCCTGCTGGACCAGCGGCATGCGGTCATCGCGGCGGGCGGCGGCGGCATCCCCGTCGTCTGGGAGGACAAGTATCACCTCAAGGGCGTGAGCGCCGTCATCGACAAGGATTTCGCCTCCGAGTGCCTTGCCGAGCAGCTGGACGCCGATATGCTCATCATCCTCACGGCGGTGGAGAAGGTGTCGATCAACTTCCGCAAGCCGGACCAGCGCGACCTCGACACGCTGACCCCCGAGGAGGCGCGGCGCTACATTGCCGAGGGGCAGTTTGCCCCCGGCTCCATGCTGCCCAAGGTGGAGGCGGCGGTCCGGTTCGCCGAGTCCAAGCCCGGGCGCACCGCGCTCATCACGCTGCTGGAAAAGGCACGCGACGGGATCGAGGGGCGCACCGGCACGCGGATCGTCGGGTGAGCCATGGAACCGTCTCGCTGGTATCGGGACAGCGTGTTCTACCACATCTGGCCGCGCAGCTTTTTTGACGGGAACGGCGACGGCGTGGGCGACCTCTACGGCGTATATGAAAAGCTGGACTACATCCAGGCTCTCGGCTGCAACGGCGTCTGGTTCTCGCCGCTCTACCCCTCGCCGGGCAGGGACTGCGGCTACGATGTGTCGAACTACCGCGACATTGACCCGCTCTTCGGCGGCATGGCGCAGTTCCGCCGCGTGCTGGACGCCGCGCACGAGCGGGGCATGCGCGTCATCATGGACCTCGTCGTCAACCACACGAGCGACGAGCATGAGTGGTTCCAGAAGTCCCGCCGCCGCATCCCGCCCTACACGGACTATTACATCTGGCGCAAATCCCCCTTCGGCAGGCTGCCGAACAACTGGGACAGCCAGTTCGAGGGCAAGGCGTGGCAGTGGGACGAGCTGCGCCGCGAGTATTACCTCCACCTCTTCGCCGTCAAGCAGCCCGATCTGAACATGGACAACCCCCGCGTGCGCGAGGAGGTCAAGGGCATCCTGCGCTTCTGGCTGGAGCTGGGGGTGGACGGCTTCCGCGAGGACGTCATCACCTTCATCTCCAAGAAGGACGGGCTGCCCAACGACTACTTTATGCCCGCCACGCGCGGGCTGGGGCACTACAACCACGGCCCGCGCATCCACGACTACCTGCGCGAGTTCCGCGAGGTGCTGGACGATTACGACGCCTTCACCGTCGGCGAGGCGCCGCTGCTCGGCGCGCGCCGCGCGCTGGACTATGTGGACGAGAAGCGCGGCCAGCTCAACGCGGTGATCCAGTCGGAGGTCATGAACGCCGACTGCTTTCTCACGGACTACGTGCCGACGCCGTTCTCGGCGCGGCGGCTCAAGCGCGTCTTCGACTCGTGGCAGCGCACGCTCGACGGCAAGGGCTGGAACGTGCTCTATTACGAGAATCACGACCATCCCCGCGTCCTCTCCCGCTACGGCAGCGAGAAATACCACGCGGCGAGCGGCAAAATGCTCGCCGCCAGCTACCTGTTCCAGAAGGGCACGCCCTTTATCTACCAGGGCCAGGAGATCGGCATGACCAACTGGCGCCCCAAAAACGCGGCGGATTACGAGGATGTGCAGACCCGCTGGCACTACCGGAACCAGCTCTCGTTCCTCCTGCCGCCGTCGGTGCGGCTCAAGTGGTGCCACCGCGCCTCGCGCGACAGCGCGCGCACGCCGATGCAGTGGAGCGGCGCGCCCAACGCGGGCTTCACGACCGGCGTGCCCTGGTTCCACGTCAACGAGAACTACCGCCGGATCAACGTCGCCGCGCAGGAGAACGACCCCGACTCCATCCTGAATTTCTACCGCGCCGCCGTGGCGCTGCGCAGGCGGCTGCCCCTCGTGCGCGACGGGAGCTACACCGACCACGACCCGCTCTCCGGCAGCCTGTACGTCTACTCGCGCGCGCTGGGGGCGGAGCGGCTGCTGGTCGTGTGCTCCTTCGTCGAGCGCCCGGTGCGCTTCCGCGCGCCGTCGGGCTTCGACCTCGCGCGCGGCGCGCTGCTGCTCAAAAACTACGACGGCGCGCTCGACGGCAACGGGTTTGTCACCAAGCCCTACGAGTGCCGGGTGTACTATTTTACCTAATTTCCCAAGTCATCGGCGGCGGGGCATTGCAACCTCGCCGCCGTTCTGTTATACTGTTGTCAATCCTGTTTGGAGGTCGTGCTATGGAGACCAGGCCCTATGTCCCCTGGGACATGATGAACGCGTTTATGATCGACGTGTTCCAAAAGTACGGCGTGCCCGCCGGGGACGCCGCCATCTGCGCGGACGTGCTGCTCGAGAGCGACCGGCGCGGCATCGAGAGCCACGGCTGCAACCGCTTCAAGCCCATCTACCTCGACCGCATCAAAAACGGCACGCTGCTGCCCGTGACGAAGCTCGACATTTTGAAGGAGACGCCCACCACCCTCGTCATGGACGCGAACAACGGCATGGGCATGGTCGCAAGCTACCGCATGATGGAAGCGCTCATCGACAAGGCGAAGACCTTCGGCATGGCGGGCGGCGCGATCTGCAACTCCACGCACTTCGGCATCGCGGGCTACTGGACGACCATGGCGGAAAAAGCGGGCATGATCGGCGTCTGCGGCACGAATGCGCGCCCCTCGGTCGCGCCGACGTGGGGCGTCGAGCCGATGATGGGCACGAACCCCCTGACCTTCACCATGCCGACGGACGAGGACTTCCCCTTCAACTTCGACTGCGCGACGAGCATCGTGCAGAACGGCAAGATCGAGTTCTATGAGCGCATGGGCGAGCCCACGCCCGCAGGTCTCGTCGTCACGAGGGACGGCGGCACGATGACCGACTCCGGCGAGATTCTGCGCGAAATGCGCCGGGGCAACTGCGCCCTGCTGTCCATCGGCGGGCCGGGCGAGGCGACCGGAGGTTACAAGGGCTACGGCTTTACAACCATCGTGGAAATCCTGTCCGCGGCGCTCGCGGGCGGGCCGTTCATGAAGGAGCTGAGCGGCAGGAACCCCGACGGCTCGAACCGGTTTTACCGTCTCGGGCACTTCTTCTTCGTCATCAATCCCGACTTCTTCATGGGGCTGGACGTCTTCCAAAAAACCTGCGGCGACATCCTGCGCGGCCTGCGCGCGAGCGAAAAAGCCCCCGGCGCGGCGCGCATCTACACCGCCGGCGAAAAGGAATGGGAGGCGTGGCAGGAGCGCCGGGACAAGGGCGTCCCCGTCGGCGAGAGCATCCGGAAGGAGCTTGTCGCCCTGCGCGACGAGTTTGATCTTGACTACAGGTTCCCGTTCGAGGGATGATTTTTGATACAGAAAGGATAAATTCCGCTATGGATTACGCAAAGGAATCACTCCGCCTGCACGGCGAATGGCGCGGCAAGATCGAAGTCGTCTCCACGGTCAGGACCGACACGAAGGACGACCTGTCGCTGGCGTACACGCCGGGCGTGGCGCAGCCCTGCCTCGAGATTCAGAAGGACGCGGACCGGAGCTACGATCTGACCCGCCGCCACAACCTCTGCGCCGTCATCACCGACGGGAGCGCCGTGCTGGGTCTGGGGGACATCGGGCCCGAGGCGGGTATGCCGGTCATGGAGGGCAAGTGCGTGCTCTTCAAGAACTTCGGCGGCGTGGACGCCTTTCCCCTCTGCGTCAAAACAAAGGACGTGGACGCCTTTGTGGAGACGGTTTACAACATATCGGGGTCCTTCGGCGGCATCAATCTGGAGGATATCGCCGCGCCGCGCTGCTTTGAGATCGAGCGCAAGCTCAAGGAGCGGTGCGACATCCCCATTTTCCACGACGATCAGCACGGCACCGCCATCATCACGCTCGCGGGGCTGACGAATGCGCTCCGCGTCGTCGGCAAGCGGCGCGAGGACGTGAAAATCGTGACGTCCGGCGCGGGGGCGGCGGCGGTCTCGATCACGAAGCTGCTGCTCTCGGCGGGCTTCGCGAACATCGTGATGACCGACCGCTCCGGCGCGATTTACGAGGGGCGCGCGGGGCTGAACTGGATCAAGGAGGAGATGGCGCAGGTGACGAACCGCGCCATGGAGCGCGGGACGCTTGCCGACGTGATACGCGGCGCGGACGTGTTCATCGGCGTCAGCGCGCCGGGGACGCTGACGGCGGACATGGTGCGCACGATGGCGCGGGACGCCGTCGTCTTCGCCTGCGCGAACCCGACGCCGGAGATTTTCCCGGAGGAGGCGAAGGCGGGGGGCGCGCGCGTCGTCGCCACGGGGCGGAGCGACTATCCGAACCAGATCAACAACGTGCTGGCGTTCCCCGGCGTGTTCCGGGGCGCGTTTGACGTGCGCGCGCGCGACATCAACGAGGAGATGAAGATGGCGGCGGCGCGCGCGCTCGCCGCGCTCATCGGCGACGACGAGCTGAGCGACGATTATATCATCCCCAAGGCGTTCGACCCCCGCGTCGGTCCCGCCGTGGCGGCGGCGGTCGCCGACGCAGCGCGCAGGAGCGGCGTGGCGAGGATATAGCGGAAAAAGCTATTCTGCCGCACGGCGGCGCGGCGGGTTCACCCGTTTGAAGCGCAAAGCGCGCTCCGGCGTGGTTTCGGGGCAATCCTCGTCAAATAGGATCGGCATGGAGCGCGCCCGCTCAAGCTCCTTGCGCTCTTCCTCCGAAAAGGCGAGCTCCCTGCGCATTTCTTCCGTCAATTCAGTGATATTTACCATAATAGAGTCCCCTTTCAAAGCTCGTTGCCAGCCGTGCCGAAATCAGCCTCGTAACCTCGACGCTTCCGCCGCCATCGTCCACGGTCTGTCGTTCAGTATACACGACAAAAAGAATATCATCCACGCTCGCACTTGTTTTCGACAGATTGCCGATCACGGTCAACCCGCCTGCGGAGGTATCGCCGATGATGTTGAACCAGTCTTCCGCTCCACTGTGCCCTTCATCAAAAAGCTCGATGCGGTCATAGTCGAAGAACACACGGGCGTTTAAAGGAAATGCCGTGGTTTTTGATGTTCCTTCGGTTTTTTGCCTCATCGTATTCAAACAGCATCCCACCGAGGGTAAAACGAACCAGATTTTCCAAAGACATTTCAACACCACCCTATTCTCTCAGTATAGAGTATAGCATATCCGCGCATAGAATCAAAGATTTTTTTCATCGCGGACACTGTAACCTCGTATGTTTCGTCTTCTTAAATGAATACAAAGACGACGAAGGGAACGCTTCGTAAAAAACGTCCGCCCTTCGCCGTCTGTTTTTTGTGCTTGGGGATACTTGGATGCTTTACCGGCTCTGCGTACCGGTTTATGACGCGATTGTGTATTGTGCAAAACGTAGATTTTTCTGTGGACTTATCGCCGATTGCTGTACATAGCCTGCTCTCACGCCGCTCTGATTTGTCATGACACAAAGCAATTGCCCGCCTTTTCCCCGCCCCACAGGGGAGGGCCTTTCCCTCCCCTGCGGTTTGGGTAAAACAAAAACACGATGCAGGGCAAGCCTACACCGCAAAAGCGAACGCTTTATCTGCGACACCCGCACGAGAACAGACGGCAAGACGCACGGCGACAGCATTTACTTTTGCGCAAAGACGCGGTCAAGAGAGAAATTGT
>CAMKFK010000087.1 GCA_946411835.1 uncultured Clostridia bacterium | reverse complement strand
TTTTCTGCACCGACGAACACAAAAAACTGTTGACATCTGCATCGTTCTGTAGTAAAATTCTGATGTTGAACAAAGGCGTTCATATAGGGACTCGTGTCCCCATATGAGCGCCTTTTCTGTTTTTCGGAAGAAACAACCATATCCTGGCAATTCTGAAAAGCGGCAGATTTGGAGGAACGAAAATGGCAAACTGTGCAATTGTGGGGATCAACTGGGGCGACGAGGGCAAGGGCCGCATGGTCGATTTGCTGACGGAGCGGTATGATTACGTCGTTCGCTATCAGGGCGGGGGAAATGCAGGGCATACGGTGGTCAACGACTTGGGCAAATTCGCGCTGCATCTGCTCCCTTCCGGCGTGTTTCGGGATGGCGTCGTCAACATTCTCGGCAGCGATGTGGCCCTTGATCTTGAAAATCTGTGGACGGAGATGGAAACGCTTCGCGCGGCCGGCGTGCGCATCACACCGGAGAACCTGAAGATCAGCGCCCGGGCGTCCATCCTTCTGCCCTGGCATCGCGAGCTGGACGCGCTGGAGGAGGTACGGCTCAAGGACAAAAAATATGGCTCCACCAAGCAGGGGATCGCGCCGTTCTACTCGGATAAAGCGCAAAAGAAAACCCTGCTTGCCGGGGAGCTGCTCTACCCGGAGCGTCTGCGCGAGCATTTGGACGAACTGCTGGAGTGGAAAAACCTGATCCTCACCGGCGTATACGGGGCGCAGCCCTTCACGCGGGAATCTCTGCTGGATTGGCTGAAAGAATACGGCGAGAAGCTCAAACCCTTCCTATGCGACGTCGCCGCGGAGCTTCATTGTGCGCAGTCCGGCGGCAAACGCATCCTCTTTGAGGCCCAGCTGGGCGCGCTGCGCGACCTCGACTGCGGGATCTATCCGTTCACGACCTCCTCCCATACGCTGGCCGCTTACGCGCCGATCGGCACGGGCGCCCCCTGGCTGAGTGTGGACGAGGTGCTCGGGATCGTCAAGGCCTATTCCACCTGTGTGGGCGAGGGCCCATTCCCCTGTGAGCTGTTCGGACCCGCGGCGGACGCTCTGCGCAAAGCCGGCGCGGAATACGGCGCGAAAACCGGCCGTCCGCGCCGTGTCGGCCCCATCGATCTGGTGGCTACGCGCTACGGCGTGCGGATGCAGGGCGCGACCGCCCTTGCGCTGACGAAGCTGGACGTACTGAGCTATTTGGACAAGATCCCGCTCTGTGTGCAGTATGAGCTGGAAGGGATTCGGACGGACGACTTCCCCTTCCCTGCGGCGCTGCCGGAAGCAAAGCCGGTGATCGAGTACATGGACGGCTGGCACTGTGATATTTCGGAGATCCGCACCTGGGAAGCGCTTCCCGCCACAGCGAGAGCCTACGTTGCGCGCATCGAGAACGCCGTGGGCTGTCACATCCGATACGTATCCGTAGGCGCGGAGCGAAACGCCTTCATCGAACGATAAAGGGAGGAGACAAGATGAAAAAGCTGGAAATGATCTACGAGGGCAAGGCCAAGCGGGTCTACGCCACCGACGAGGCGGAGCTTTTGATCGTGGACTACAAGGACGACGCCACGGCCTTCAACGGGGAAAAGAGAGGGACCATCGTTGGAAAGGGCGTCATCAACAACCAAATGAGCAACCGTCTGATGCGTCGGCTGGAACAGGCTGGCGTCCCGACCCATTTCGTAAAGGAACTCTCCGAGCGGGAAACGCTGGTCAGGCGGGTGGAGATCGTTCCGCTGGAGGTCATCGTGCGCAATCGTTCGGCAGGCTCCTTCTCCAAGCGGTACGGCGTGGAAGAGGGACGCGTTTTCGACGCGCCGACGATTGAGTTCTCCTACAAAAACGACGCGCTTGGCGATCCGCTGATCAATTCCTCTCATGTGATCGCGCTGGGTCTGGCCGCCCCGGAGGAGCTGGAGCTCATCCGACGCTATGCCTTCCGCGTCAACGAGGTCCTTTCCGCGCTCTGGGCTTCCCGCGGCATCACGCTGGTGGACTTTAAGCTGGAATTTGGCAGGCTGGCCGACGGAACGATCGTTCTGGCCGACGAGATCAGTCCCGATACCTGCCGTCTTTGGGACAGCGCGACCGGGAAAAAGCTGGACAAGGATCGCTTCCGCCGCGACCTCGGCGGCGTGGAGGACGCCTACGCGGAGGTCATGCGCCGTCTGTGTGAGCACGATGAATAAGCAAGGTATGGACCGCGGCATTCACGAGGAATGCGGCGTATTCGGGATCTATTCCCCCGTTCCCGCGGACCTTGCGCCGCTTGCCCGTTTCGGTCTCTATGCGCTGCAGCACCGGGGGCAGGAAAGCGCGGGGATCGCGCTGAACGACGACGGCGTATTTCGCGCCTGCCGGGGCGTGGGCCTGGTGAACGAGGTGTTCAGCCGCGAAAAGCTGGAGGCGCTGGGGCAGGGCAATATCGCCGTCGCCCACGTGCGCTACGCCACGACCGGCGCGGACAATCTTCGCAACGTCCAGCCCCTGATCATCAACCACCACAAGGGCAGCATGGCGCTGGCCCACAACGGGAATCTGACCAACGCCTATGAACTACGCACCGCGTTGGAGCAGCGCGGCTCCATCTTTCACACCACGACGGATTCTGAGGTCATTGCCTACGTGATCGTGGGGCAGCGGCTGCGCTGCGGCAGCATCGAAGCCGCTGTATGTGCCGCCATGGACGTGATCCACGGGGCATACTCCCTTGTGATCTCTTCCCCGACCAAGCTGATCGCCGCCCGGGACCCCCACGGCTTCCGGCCGCTCTGCCTCGGCAGGCGTGCGGACGGTTCTGTCGTGGCGGCGTCGGAAAGCTGCGCGCTGGACGCGGTCGGCGCGGCCTTCCTGCGGGACGTGGAGCCCGGAGAGGTGGTTATGGTGGACGGGAACGGTCTGCATTCGGACCGAAGCCACTGCGGCGGATCCAGACGCAGCCTGTGCGTCTTTGAATACATCTATTTTGCCCGGCCGGATTCGGTGCTGGACGGGAAAAGCGTGTGCCTGGCCAGACAGCGGGCGGGCGAGTTTCTTGCGCAGGAGCACCCGGTCGAGGCCGACGTGGTAGTAGGCGTGCCGGATTCCGGCCTGGACGCCGCCATCGGCTATGCCCGGGCCTCCGGGATCCCTTATGCCATCGGCCTGACCAAAAACAAATACGTCGGGCGTACCTTTATCGCGCCGACGCAGAGGGAGCGGGAGACGGGCGTCAACCTCAAGCTCAACCCGATCCGCAGCGTGATCGAAGGCAAGCGCGTGGTCCTCATTGACGATTCGATCGTCCGCGGTACGACCTGCCGCCGCACGGTGGAGCTGCTGCGCCGCGCCGGCGCAAAGGAGGTCCACATGCGGATCAGCGCTCCACCCTTTATTGCCCCCTGCTTCTACGGCACCGACATCGACAGCGCAGACGGGCTGATCGCAAATCACCACACGGTGCCAGAGATCGCAGACCTGATCGGAGCGGACTCCCTGGGCTATCTCAGCCTCGAACACGCCGGATTGCTGACCGGGGAGGACGGCGGCTTCTGCATGGCCTGCTTCAGCGGAGATTATCCCACGGAGATTCCGGCGCCCGGCAGCAAATCCCGCTTTGAGCGGCGTATCCACGAACAATAGACAGGAGAGAATACGATGTACGACAAATATGAATCCCCCTTATCTTCGCGCTACGCTTCCGACGAGATGCTTCGGCTGTTCTCCCAACGCAGGCGCATCGAGACCTGGCGGCAGCTCTGGACGGAGCTTGCCGCCGCGGAGCATGAATTGGGCCTGCCTGTGACCGAGGAACAGGTGGCGGCACTGCGGGCGCATATCTCGGATATCGACTTCGAGGCTGCCGCCGAGCAGGAGAAGAAGGTCCGTCACGACGTGATGGCCCACATCTACGCCTACGGCAAGGCCGCGCCCTCCGCCGCGGGCATCATCCATCTCGGCGCGACGAGCTGCTACGTGACCGACAACGCCGATCTGATCCTCTACCGGGACGCGCTCCGTTATCTGCAGGGCGAGCTGGTCAAGCTGATTGCGAACCTGGCGGCCTTCGCGGAGCGATACAAGGCCCTGCCGACCCTCGGTTATACCCACTATCAGCCCGCTCAGCCCACCACCGTCGGCAAGCGCGCGGCGCTGTGGATGCAGGATCTCCTCTCCGACCTGGAGGAGCTGGACTTCGTCATCGGCACGTTCCGCTTTCTCGGATGCCGCGGCGCGACGGGCAGCGAGGCCAGTCTGCTGGATCTGTTCGAAGGCGACGGGGAAAAGGTGGAGGAACTGAATCGGCGGATCGCGGCCGCGTTTGGCTTCGACCGCTGCTTCGAGGTCTGCGGGCAGACCTATCCGCGCAAGCTGGACAGCCGGATTTTGAACGCCTTGTCCGCCATCGCGCAGAGCTGCTGCCGTATGGCCAACGACATCCGCCTGCTCCAGCATGACCGGCAGCTCCAGGAGCCCTTTGAGGACAGCCAGATTGGCTCCTCCGCCATGCCCTATAAGCGCAACCCCATGCGCAGCGAGCGGCTCTGCTCCCTGGCCCGGTATCTGATGGCCGACGCCGCCAACGCGCCCATGACCGCCTCGACCCAGTGGCTCGAGCGCACGCTGGACGATTCTGCAAACCGCCGGATCTCCATGCCGGAGGGCTTTCTCTGCGCCGACGCGATCCTGCGGCTTGCCCAGAACATCACCGCCGGACTGCGCGTCAACGAGGCGATCGTGGACCGGAGCATCCGGGAATACCTGCCCTTCCTGGCCACCGAGAACCTGATGATGGAGGCGGTCAAGCGGGGCGGAGACCGGCAGGCGCTCCATGAGCTGATCCGCCGCTGTTCCATGGAGGCGGCGCAGAAGCTGCAAAACGGCGAGCCCTCCGATTTGATCTCCCGCCTGGCCGCGACCGGCGAATTCGGCATGAGCGAGGCGGAGATGCTGGACCTGCTCTCCCCTGAAGCCTATATCGGCCGGTGCAGGGAACAGGTCGAAGCTTTTTTAGCGCAAAACCGCAGCGTCTGGGAGGCCGCCCCGGGCGGCAGCGCGGAGCTGAACGTGTAAGGAGGCGCCGGCCATGGAATACCGCACAGAGCATGACAGCATGGGCGAGGTGCAAGTCCCGGCCTGGGCGCTTTGGGGGGCGCAGACGGAGCGTTCCCGCCGCAACTTCCCCATCGGCGTCGGTCTGGAGCCCATGCCGAGCGAGATCATCCGCGCCTTCGCGCAGATCAAGAAGGCTGCGGCGCTGAGCAACCGCGTCCTGCTGCCCGAGGCAATGACGGAGGAGAAATGCGCGGCGATCTGCGAAGCCGCGGACGCGATCCTGGACGGATCTCTTTCGGCGCATTTCCCGCTGGTGGTCTGGCAGACCGGCTCCGGTACCCAGTCCAACATGAACGTCAACGAAGTCATCGCCAACCGCGGCAACGGACGGGCGGGGAAGGCCCTGCTTCACCCGAACGACGACGTCAATCTTTCCCAGTCCTCCAACGACACCTTCCCCACCGCGCTGCGCGTCGCAGCAGTGCGCTCCGTGGAAGGCGGCCTGCTTCCCGCCGTTGACGGTCTCATTGCCGCGCTGCGCCGCCTGGAGGCCGAGAACGAGGACGTTCTCAAGATCGGACGCACCCATCTGCAGGACGCGACCCCGCTGCGCTTTTCCCAGGAGATCTCGGGCTGGCGCGGGAGTCTCGAACAGGATCGCCGGATGCTGCTGGCCTCCCTGCCGCCGCTCCGGGAGATCGCGCTGGGCGGGACCGCCGTCGGGACCGGGCTGAACGCCCCGAAGGGCTTCGATCTGCTGGCGGCGGAAACGCTGTCCGAGCTGACCGGCTCTTCATTCGTCTCCGCCCCGAACAAATTCCACGCGCTGACGAGCCTCGACGAGCTTGTGTTTACCCACGGCGCCATCAAAGCCCTTGCTTCGGATCTGATGAAGATCGCCAATGACGTGCGCTTGCTCGCCTCCGGGCCCCGCTGCGGTCTGGGGGAGATCACGATCCCTGCCAACGAGCCCGGCTCGTCCATCATGCCGGGAAAGGTCAATCCGACCCAGTGCGAGCAGGTGACGATGGCGGCAGTCCAGGTCCTCGGCAACGACGCGGCCATTGCGATCGCGGCGTCCCAGGGCAATTTTGAGCTGAACGTCTTTCTTCCGGTCTGCGCCTACAACTTCTTGCAGTCCTCGCGGCTGCTGGCGGAGTCTGTCGTCTCCTTTACCGAGCGCTGCGTCCGCGGCATCCGCGCAAATCGGGAGCGCATGGCGCAAAACGTGGAGCGATCTCTGATGCTGGCAACGGCCCTGTCGCCTTACGTGGGCTATGAAAAAGCAGCCCGGATCGCGCAGATTGCCGCAGAGCGCGGGATCTCGCTGCGGGAGGCCTGCGTGGAATCGGGCCTGCTCAGCGCGGAACGCTTTGACGAGATCGTCCGCCCCGAGCGGATGGTATAAATGGTATTCCGCTTCAAAAAGGAGGATCGCTTATGGACTATGCAAAAGAATCGCTGAAGCTGCACGCAGAACTGCGTGGAAAGCTGGAGATCCGGCCCAGGGTCGAGGTCGATACCAGGGAAGCACTCAGCCTTGCCTATACCCCGGGCGTGGCGGAGCCCTGCCTGGAAATCCGCCGCCATCCGGAAAAAAGCTTTGAACTCACGAGAAGATGGAACACCGTGGCCGTCGTCACCGACGGAACCGCGATCCTGGGCCTGGGGGACATCGGTCCAGAGGCTGGGATGCCGGTGATGGAAGGGAAATGCGTCCTGTTCAAGGCCTTCGGCGGCGTGGACGCCATCCCGCTCTGCGTCCGCAGCAAGGACGTGGATGAGATTGTCCGAACGGTCTGGCTGCTCTCCGGTTCCTTCGGCGGCGTGAATCTGGAGGACATTTCCGCGCCCCGGTGCTTCGAGATCGAACGCCGCCTGCAGGAGCTCTGCGACATCCCGATCTTCCACGACGACCAGCACGGGACCGCCGTCGTGGTGGGCGCCGCCGTGATCAACGCTCTGAAGGTGGTGGGCAAGCGGATGGAGGAGGTGCGCGTCGTCATCAACGGCGCGGGCTCCGCCGGCATTGCCATCGGAAAGCACCTTCTGAATCTCGGGGTAAAGCATTTGAAACTGGTGGATCGCTGCGGCATTCTCTGCGAAGGCGCGGACATGAACCCCGCCCAGAAGGAGATGGCGGATCGGACCAACCCCGAGGGGATGCGCGGCCATCTGGCGGACGCCATGCGCGGCGCGGACGTATTCGTGGGCGTCAGCGCGCCGGGCGTCGTCTCGGAGGAGATGATCCGCTCCATGGCAAAGGATCCCATCGTTTTTCCCATGGCAAATCCCGTCCCGGAGATCGCGCCGGAACGGGCAAAGGCCGCCGGCGCCGCAGTGGTCGGGACCGGACGCAGCGATTATCCGAACCAGATCAACAACGTGCTGGTTTTCCCCGGCCTGTTCCGGGGAGCGCTGGACGTGCGGGCAAGCCGGATCAACGAGGCAATGAAGCAAGCCGCTTCCTTCGCCATCGCGGGCCTCATCCCAGACGAAGAGTTGAACGCGGAGCACGTCATTCCCGCCGCCTTCGATCCCCGGGTGGGGACGGCGGTGGCCGAGGCGGTCAAAAAGGCCGCCATCGAGAGCGGCGTCGCCCGGAAACCGGACGGCTGAAAAACGGACGGATCATGGAACAACACGCGGGCAAGCGAGAATCCGGCGCTTGCCCGCGTGTTGTTTTGTTTCCGCAGCCGCACCCGGACGGTTTCCCGGGATGCGCCGCGTTAATCGGAAAGCTGTTTCAGCGCGGCCTTCACGAAGCCCAGGAACAGCGGATGGGGCTTGTTGGGCCGGGATTTGAATTCGGGGTGG
>CAMKFK010000086.1 GCA_946411835.1 uncultured Clostridia bacterium | reverse complement strand
TCAAGGGCAAGCAGGGCCGCTTCCGTCAGAACCTGCTGGGCAAGCGCGTGGACTACTCCGGCCGCAGCGTTATCGTCGTCGGCCCCGAGCTGAAGATCTATCAGTGCGGCGTGCCCAAGGAGATGGCGCTGGAGCTGTTCCGCCCCTTCATCATGAAGAAGCTGGTCGAGGATGGCAGCGCCAACAACATCAAGTCCGCCAAAAAGATGGTGGACAAGGGACGCGCGGAGGTCTGGGACGCGCTGGACGTGGTCATCAAGGATCACCCCGTCATGCTCAACCGCGCGCCGACGCTGCACCGCCTGGGCATTCAGGCGTTCGAGCCCGTTCTGGTCGAGGGCCGCGCCCTCAAGCTGCACCCGCTCAACTGCACCGCGTTCAACGCCGACTTTGACGGCGACCAGATGGCGATCCACGTTCCGCTGTCCGCCGAGGCGCAGGCGGAGGCGCGTATCCTGATGCTCTCCGCCAACAATCTGCTTCGCCCGCAGGACGGCGGACCCGTCACGGTGCCGACGCAGGATATGGTGCTCGGCTCCTACTACCTGACGCTCGAACGCTTTGAAAACGGCGTCTCCCAGATGGACCACGATGCGTTTTGGCCGGAGAACATCCCCTTCGCGCTGGCGGGCAAGACCTACGACGAGCTCACGGACGAGGAAAAGGCGTCCATCCGCCTCAACGTCTACCGCGACGAGGACGAGGCGATGCTTGCCTACAACGACCACCTGGTCGGCATCCACCAGCCCGTTCTGGTGCGCGTGACCAAGGAGCTGCCGGACGGGACAATGGGCAGCAAGGTCGTGCGCGTCACCATCGGGCGTATTCTCTTCAACCGCAACGTCCCGCAGGACCTCGGCTTCATCCGGCGCGTGGACGAAAACGGCAATCCCACGGAGCAGTACTTCGACTACGAGATCACCGACACCTGCGGCAAAAAGCTGCTCGGCAAGATCGTTGACCGCGCCATCAAGCGCCATAACTTCACCATCGCGGCGGAGGTGCTGGACAACATCAAGGCGACGGGCTACAGATACTCCACCCGCGCCGCCATCACGATCTCCGTGGCGGATATGACCATCCCGCCCGAGAAGTACACCCTCATCGAGGCGACCGAGAAGCGCGTCGTCGAAATCGAGGATCAGTACAAGATGGGCTTCATGACCAACGACGAGCGCTATCGTCAGGTCGTCAAGGAGTGGGAGAAGACCACCGACGACGTTACCGACGCCCTGCAAAAAAATATGGACCGCTACAACCCTGTTTTCATGATGGCGGACTCCGGCGCGCGCGGTTCAATGAAGCAGATTCGCCAGCTGACCGGTATGCGCGGCCTGATGGCAAACACCGCCGGGCGCACGATCGAGATACCGGTCAAGGCGAACTTCCGCGAGGGGCTGTCCGTGTTGGAATACTTCACCTCCTCCCGAGGCGCGCGCAAGGGCCTGGCCGACACCGCGCTGCGTACCGCCGACTCCGGTTATCTGACCCGCCGCATGGTGGACGTCTGCCAGGACGTCATCATCCGAAGCGACGACTGCGGCGCGACCACCGGTATCCTTGCCGCCGAGATCAGCGAGAACGGGCAGGTCATCGAGCAGTTCTCCGAGCGCATCAACGGTCGTTACCCGGTCAGCGACATCTGCAAGCCGGGCACGGACGAGGTGCTCTTCTCCAAGGACCACATGCTTTCCGCCGACGACGCAAAGACGCTTGAGGCGTTCGACATTCACGCCGTCGAGATCCGCACGGTGCTGACCTGCAAGGCGCACAGCGGCGTCTGCGCGAAGTGCTACGGCATGAACCTCGCCACGTCCAGGCCTGTCGGCCCGGGCGAGGCGGTCGGCATCATCGCCGCCCAGTCCATCGGCGAGCCGGGCACGCAGCTGACCATGCGAACCTTCCATACCGGCGGCGTCGCCGGCGGCGACATCACGCAGGGTCTTCCCCGCGTCGAGGAGCTGTTTGAGGCGCGCCGTCCCAAGAAGATGGCGACGCTCTCCGAAATCTCCGGCAAGGTGCGCTTCGAGGAGTCGCAGAAGGGCAGCCTCGTCAACATCATCGTCACCGCCGACGACGGCGACGTGCGCAACTACGCCATTCCCCACACGGGACTGCGCGTCCGCGACGGGGACATCATTGAAAAGGGCTTCCAGCTTCAGGACGGCGCGCTGTCCCCGCACGATATCCTCCGCATTCGCGGCGTCGGCTCCGTGCACGACTACCTGATCTGCGAGGTGCTGAAGGTCTACCGTCAGCAGGGCGTTGACATCAACGACAAGCACATCGAGGTCATCGTCCGCCAGATGATGCGCAAGGTGCGCGTAGAGGACGCGGGCGACACGGGTCTGCTCTCCGGCGCGATGGTCGATCTGCTCGAGTTCGAGGATGAGAACGAGAAGCTCCGCGCGCGGACCGCCGCCGGCGAGACCAACGCCGAGACCGGCGAGCCCCTGCGTGAGGCGGAGGCGACCCAGCTGCTCATGGGCATCACCAAGGCGTCCCTCGCCACGGATTCGTGGATGTCCGCCGCCTCCTTCCAGGAGACGACCAAGGTGCTCACCGAGGCCGCCATCAAGGGCAAGGTCGATCATCTGTTGGGTCTGAAGGAAAACGTCATCATCGGCAAACTGATCCCCGCCGGCGCGGGTCTGAACGCTTACCGCGACTTTGCGCAGGAGATCGTCCCCGAGCCGGAGAAGCCGGAGGAGCCGAGCTTCCTCGCCCCGCTCCAGGGCTTCACCAACGCGGTGCAATGATCCCCGCAAGCCGTCAAGCCGACCGAAAAAGCTGCCCGAGAGGGCAGCTTTTTCGGCCGCGCATTTTCTTTGTTTTTCTCTTGACGAATAGGCGCAAATATGCTAGAATACCGTTCTGCGTGGTGTTTCCGCGCAAGTAATGCAAGAAAGGAGAACATGAATGCCTACTTTTAACCAGCTGGTGCGCAAGGGCAGAGAGTCCGCGTCCTACAAGTCCACCGCTCCCGCGCTGCAGTACGGCCTGAACACGCTGAAGAACAAGCAGACCGACCTCAGCTCCCCGCAGAAGCGCGGCGTGTGCACTGCGGTCCGTACCGCGACGCCGAAGAAGCCGAACTCCGCTCTCCGTAAGATCGCCCGTGTGCGTCTTACCAACGGCTACGAGGTCACGGCTTATATTCCCGGCGTTGGTCACAGTCTGCAGGAACACTCTGTGGTCATGATTCGCGGCGGCCGTGTCAAGGACCTCCCCGGTGTGCGTTACCACATCATCCGCGGCACCCTCGACGCGCAGGGCGTTGACGGCCGCAGACAGGGTCGTTCCAAGTACGGTGCGAAGCGCCCGAAGAAAAAGTAAGACCCTAGAAAAGTAGTTTGCCAAACGGTTCTCTATCATCCATAGATAAACCCTCTTTGGCAGGCAAAACACTTCGGCTCAGCCGAGGTGAGTACCGATGACATCATTTTTTAATGAAGGAGGGAAGCATAGTGCCCAGAAGAGGTAATGTTCCCAAAAGAGAAATCCTGCCCGATCCTATGTACAACAGCGTTCTGGTGACCAAGCTCGTCAACTCCATCATGCTCGACGGCAAGAAGGGCGTTGCGCAGAAGGTCGTTTACGGCGCGTTCGATACCATCAAGGATAAGACGGGCAACGAGCCGCTGGACGTGTTTACGCAGGCGCTCGAAAACATCATGCCGAGTCTCGAGGTCAAGGCCCGTCGTGTCGGCGGCGCGACCTATCAGGTCCCGATGGAGGTCCGTCCGGCCCGCCGTCAGACCCTCGGCCTTCGCTGGCTGACCACCTATGCCCGCAACCGCAGCGAGCGCACCATGGCGGAGCGTCTTGCCGGCGAGATCATGGACGCCGCCAACAACACAGGCAGCGCCGTGAAGAAACGCGAGGATACCCACAAGATGGCCGAATCCAACAAGGCGTTCGCGCACTTCCGTTGGTAAGGCGGGTAACGCTCTATGCCTAGGAAGGTATCTCTCGAAAAAACCAGAAACATCGGCATCATGGCGCACATTGATGCCGGAAAGACCACCACGACCGAGCGTATCCTGTTTTACACCGGCGTCAACTACAAGATCGGTGAGACGCACGAGGGTACGGCGACGATGGACTGGATGGAGCAGGAGCAGGAGCGCGGCATCACGATCACGTCCGCTGCCACCACTTGTTTCTGGCGGGACCACCGCATCAACATCATCGACACGCCGGGACACGTTGACTTCACCGTTGAGGTCGAGCGCAGCCTGCGCGTGCTGGATGGCAGCGTGACGGTCCTGTGCGCCAAGGGCGGCGTTGAGCCGCAGTCTGAAACGGTCTGGCGTCAGGCCGACCACTATCACGTCCCGCGCATGATCTACGTCAATAAGATGGACATCATGGGCGCGGACTTCTACAACGTCCTGCGCATGGTGGACGAGCGTCTCAAGTGCAACGCCGTCCCCATCCAGCTGCCCATCGGCAAGGAGGCGGATTTTCGCGGCATCGTCGACCTGGTCGAGATGAACGCCGACGTCTACTACGATGAGATGGGCAAGGATATGCGCGTGGAGGAAATCCCCGCCGACATGATGGATCTGGCGAAGGAGTACCGCGAAAAGCTGCTCGACGCCGTGTCCATGTTTGACGATGAGATCATGGAAATGTATCTCGAGGGTCAGGAGATTCCCGCCGACCGTATCCGCAAGGCGATCCGCGCGGCGACGGTGGCGGTGGAGATGATCCCCGTCACCTGCGGCACGTCCTACCGCAACAAGGGCGTGCAGAAGCTGCTGGACGCCATCGTCGATTATATGCCCGCTCCCACCGACATCCCCGCCATCAAGGGCGTCAACCCCAAGACGGAGAAGGAGGAGGAGCGCCACAGCGACGACAACGCCCCCTTCGCAGCGCTCGCGTTCAAGATCATGACCGACCCCTATGTCGGTCGTCTCGGCTTTTTCCGTGTGTACTCCGGCACGCTGAACACCGGCTCCGCCGTGCTCAACGCCACCAAGGGGCACCGCGAGCGCATCGGCCGCATCCTTCAGATGCACGCCAACCACCGCGAGGATATCGAGACCGTCTACTCCGGCGACATCGCCGCCGCCGTCGGCCTCAAGAATACCACGACGGGCGACACGCTCTGCGACGAGAAGGCGCCGATCGTGCTCGAGAGCATGGAGTTCCCCGAGCCGGTCATCCGCGTCGCCATCGAGCCCAAGACCAAGGCCGGTCAGGAGAAGATGACGGTCGCGCTGCTCAAGCTCGCCGAGGAGGACCCCACGTTCAAGACCTACACCGACGAGGAGACCGGGCAGACGATCATCGCCGGCATGGGCGAGCTCCATCTGGAGATCATCGTCGACCGTCTGCTGCGTGAGTTCAAGGTCGAGGCGAACGTCGGCGCGCCGCAGGTCGCCTACAAGGAGACCATCAAGAAGGCCGTCGAGCAGGATACCAAGTATGCCCGCCAGAGCGGCGGCAAGGGCCAGTACGGTCACGTCAAGATCAGGGTCGAGCCGAACGAGTCCGGCAAGGGCTACGAGTTTGTCAACGCCGTCGTCGGCGGCGCGGTGCCCAAGGAGTATATCCCTGCGGTCGACGCCGGTATTCAGGGCGCGATGCTCTCCGGCGTGCTCGCCGGTTATCCGGTGGTCGACGTCAAGGTCACGCTCTACGACGGCTCGTACCACGAGGTGGACTCCTCGGAGATGGCGTTCAAGATCGCCGGCTCCATGGCGTTCAAGGAGGCCTGCCAGAAAGCGGGCGCCACGCTGCTCGAGCCGATCATGAAGGTCTCCGTCATCGTTCCCGACGAGTATATGGGCGACGTGATCGGCGACCTCAACGCCCGTCGCGGACAGATCCAGGGCATGGAAGCCCGCTCCGGCGCGCAGCAGATCGACGCATTCGTTCCGCTGGCCGAGATGTTCGGCTACGCCACCGACCTTCGCTCCCGCACGCAGGGGCGCGGTCAGTACACCATGGAGCCGTCCCACTACGTCGAGATTCCCAAGAACATTCAGGAGAAGATCGCCGACCAGCGTCACGGCGGACGCATGATGTAACCGGAACACGGTAAAATAACAGTTGCAAAACAGCGTAACATACGGTAGAATAACCTTGTTATGCGACAATACAGCCAAACAATAACCTATCATCTGAACAGGAGGATTTTACAATGGCTAAGCAGAAATTCGAGCGCACCAAGCCCCATGTAAACATCGGCACCATTGGTCATATCGACCACGGCAAGACCACCCTGACCGCTGCCATCACCAAGTGGCTCGCCATGCAGGGCAAGGCAGAGTATACCGACTACAGCTCCATCGACAAGGCTCCCGAGGAGCGCGAGCGCGGCATCACCATCAACACCGCTCACGTCGAGTACGAGACCGAGGCGCGTCACTATGCGCACGTCGACTGCCCGGGCCACGCCGACTATATCAAGAACATGATTACCGGCGCCGCGCAGATGGACGGCGCGATCCTCGTCATCGCCGCTTCCGACGGTCCCATGGCGCAGACCCGCGAGCATCTGCTGCTCGCCCGTCAGGTCAACGTTCCCTCCATCCTCGTTTTCCTGAACAAGTGCGATCAGGTTGACGACGAGGAGCTGCTCGAGCTGGTCGAGATGGAAGTCCGCGAGCTGCTTGACTTCTACGGCTTCCCCGGCGACGATACCCCGATCATTCGCGGCAGCGCGCTCAACGCGCTGGTCTCCGAGAGCACCGATCCCGCCGCCCCCGAGTATGCCTGCATCAAGGAGCTCATGGACGCGGTTGACAGCTGGATCCCGACCCCGCCGCGCGACGACTCCCTGCCGTTCCTGATGCCCGTTGAGGACGTCTTCACCATCTCCGGCCGCGGCACTGTCGCCACGGGCAGAGTTGAGCGTGGTCAGCTCAAGCTCGGCGAGGAAGTCGAGATCATCGGTCTGACCGACGAGCGCCGCAAGACCGTCGTCACCGGTATCGAGATGTTCCACAAGCTGCTCGACTTCGCTGAGGCGGGCGACAATGTCGGTACCCTGCTGCGCGGCGTTGCCAAGACCGAGATCGAGCGCGGTCAGGTTCTGGCCAAGCCCGGCACCATCCACCCCCTCACCAAGTTCGTCGGCCAGGTCTACGTTCTGACCAAGGACGAGGGCGGCCGTCATACCCCGTTCTTCAACAACTATCGTCCGCAGTTCTATTTCCGCACCACCGACGTGACCGGCGTCATCACCCTGCCCGAGGGCACCGAGATGTGCATGCCCGGCGACAACGTTGACATGAGCGTCGAGCTGATTACCCCGATCGCCATTGAGAAGGGCCTCCGCTTCGCCATTCGCGAGGGCGGCCGTACCGTCGGCTCCGGCGTCGTCATCGAGACCATGGACTGATTGCGCTGAAAAATAAGAAAGACAGGCTCTGCCTGTCTTTCTTATTTTGACGGGAAGGTCAGCGTATCGATAAACCCGTTTGCGCCGGTGCAGAGCACGTCGCCCGCAACGATGCGTCCGTTGCGGACGTAGAGGTCGATCTGACAGCCGTCCGGACGGTCGGGATAGTTCAGCACGCGGTAGGCGCAGCGTTCCACCGTTTTGCCGAGGCAGGGCGTCAGGTCAAAGCCCTGCTTGAGCTGGAGCTCGTTGTAGGAGCGATAGGGCTCCTCCATCGTTTCCGGCAGCGTCAGCCGCAGCGTCTCCAGCGGCTCGGCGTCCACCTCCCAGCCAAGCGAGGCGAGATAGGCGACGCGCGCTTCGTCGCTCGCCCCCGGCGGCAGCGCGTCGTTTGTCTCGCCGCTGTGTCGGAGCAGCGCGAAAACCGCCGCCCCGGCGGCGAGCAGCAGAATGAGCAGCAGCAGGACCCGGCGCAGCCGACCGACCTTAGCGGTGACGATGAACATGGTGCAGCACTTCCTTTCAGCCTAATACTTTTATCCAATTAAAAAGATTGAATAATCCTTGCCACTATGATATAATTGTAGTGGT
>CAMKFK010000085.1 GCA_946411835.1 uncultured Clostridia bacterium | reverse complement strand
GGACAGTTTCTCTCTTGACCGCGTCTTTGCGCAAAAGTAAATGCTGTCGCCGTGTTATCCAGAAAAAAGAATTGTCAAACCGGGGCGACGGTGATATAATATAAATTTAGAGTGGATTGGACTGGGGGTCACGGGATGCGATTTGTATCGAACAGCCCCGCCGAAACCGAGACGATCGGCGAGCGTCTTGCGAAGCGGCTGCGCCCCGGCGACGTGGTTGCGTTCACGGGTACGCTGGGCATGGGCAAGACGGCGCTCACGCGCGGGCTTGCACGCGGGCTCGGCTGCCGCGCGCGCGTCACCAGCCCCACGTTTACCATTGTCAACGAATACGACGGCGACGTGCCGCTGTTCCATTTCGATCTGTACCGCCTCGGCTCGTCGGACGAGCTGTATGACATCGGCTGGGACGATTATCTCGAACGCGGCGGCGTCTGCGCCGTGGAGTGGAGCGAGCGCGCCGCCGACACGCTGCCGCGCGGCACGATCACCGTCGACATTGCGCGCGGAGAGACCGAGGACAGCCGCGTCATCACGGTCACGGGGGTGGACGAATGAGGATACTGGCGCTGGAAACCTCGGCAAAAAGCGTGTCCTGCGCCGTCACGGAGGACGGGGCGGTGCTGGCGCGGAGCTTCCAATGCACCGGGCTGACCCACAGCCGCACCCTGCTGCCGATGGTGGACGCCATGCTGAAAAACGCGGAGCTTGCGCCGGAATCCATCGACCGGTACGCCGTGGCGGCGGGGCCGGGCTCCTTTACCGGGCTGCGCATCGGCGTCAGCGCGCTCAAGGGGCTGGCGTGGGCGGCGGACAGACCCTGCGTGGGCGTCTCGACGCTCAATGCCATGGCGCGAAACCTCGCCCATCTGGACGGGGCGCTGCTGGTGTGCGCGATGGACGCGCGGCGCAATCAGGTCTACAACGCCCTGTTCGAGGCGAAGCGCGGAACGCTCGAACGGCTGACAAGCGACCGCGCCGTCGGACTGGACGAGCTGGTCGAGGAGCTGGCGGGCGACGCGCGCGAGAAGGTCCTCCTCGGCGACGGCGCGGCGCTGGCTTACGGTTACCTGACGGAGCGCGGCATCCCCTGCACGCTCGCCCCCGCCGCCCTGCGGTATCAGGACGCGGTGGGCGTGGCGCTGGCGGCGGAGACGATGGAGCCGGTCCCGGCGCAGGCGCTGGGCATCCAATACCTCCGCGTCTCGCAGGCGGAGCGCGAGCGGAACGCGCGGCTGAATGCGGAACAATAATTTATGATGGAGGATAGAGAAGATGCTGTACCAGAATGACGACCACGTCTATGTCATGGACCATCCGCTCGTGGCGCATAAGCTGACGATCATGCGCAACAAGAACACCAGCACCAAGGACTTCCGCGAGCTGGTGAGCGAGATCGGCATGCTCATCACCTACGAGGCGACGCGCGACCTGCCGCTGACCGTCAAGCACATCGAAACGCCGATCTGCGGCACGGACGCGCCGACGCTGGCAGGCAAGAAAATCGCCGTCGTTCCCATCCTCCGCGCGGGTCTCGGCCTTGTGGACGGCGTTCTGCGCCTGATCCCCTCCGCGCGCGTGGCGCACATCGGCATGTACCGCGACGAGGAGACGCTCGTGCCCCACGTCTACTTTTGCAAGACGCCCAACGACATCGCCTCCCGCGACATCATGGTCGTCGACCCGATGCTCGCCACCGGCGGCAGCGCCGACGCCGCGATCAGCGAAATGAAAAAGCGCGGCTGCAAGCACATCAAGCTGATGGTACTTGTCGCCGCGCCGGAGGGTATCCGCTGCATCCGCCAGCGCCATCCCGACGTGAACATCTACTGCGGCGCGGTGGACGAAAAGCTCAACGAGCGCGGCTATATCGTCCCGGGTCTCGGCGACGCCGGAGACCGCATTTTCGGAACCAAATAACGCCCACGCGGCGTTCATGGATATCCCGGCATTGTCTCAGCAAAATAACAAAAAACTGGAAGGAAGTAAATAACCGACATGAGTGCATCCAGAGAGAAGAAAGTCCGCCAGGAGCGCGGCACCGATTACGTCAGCCCCAAGCAGCAAAAGGAGCTCGAAGAGCAAAAGGAGGCGCGCCGCGCGACACTGATTTTCGCCGTCTGCGCGGTACTGTTCGCCGCGTTCGTGGTGTTCACGCTGCTGAACAACTCCGGCGTGTTGAAGCGCGGCGCGACCGCCGCCACCGTCAACGGCCAGTCCTACAGCGTCTCCGACGTGGCGTACTATTATTACAACGCCCGCTCCAGCATTCTGAACAACCACAGCGAGCTGAGCAGCTCCTCCTCCCTGCGCGAGCAAGCCTACTCCGACAGCGACGACTATGACACCTGGTATGACTACGCCGTCGATCAGGCGTTCGAATCCATCGCGAGCGTGGACGCCATCACGAAGGCGGCGAGCGCGGCGGGCTTCACCTCTGACGAGGTGGACAAAACCGTCAACGAGACGATGGACGCCATCAAGACCAACGCCGCAAGCAGCGGATACGCCGTGGGCGACTATGTCAAGGCGATCTTCGGCGGTCTCGTCACCAAGAGCGCGTTTACCAAGCACCTCGGCAACGCGGCGCTTGCCGACGCTTATGCCACCAGCCGTTCGCAGCCCTCCGGCTACACCGAGGCGGAGCTGCAGGCGGCGCTGGACGCCGATCCCACCAAGTACACCTCTGTCGCCTATGAGGCGGTCGTGTTTTCCGACTCTAACTTTGCCACCGACGCTGCGGAGGCGACCGACACCACCCCCGCCGTCGAGGCGGACGACGGCAGCGCCGCCGCGCTCAAGGCGGCGCAGGACGCGCTTGCCTCCTATCGCAAGGGCGAGAGCCTCGAAGCCCTCGCCGACGAGCTGGGCGGCAGCTATATGAACACCTCCACCACCTATTCCGAGAACTCGGAGATGCACGCCTGGCTGTTCGACGCCGCGCGCAAGGACGGCGACGTCGAGCTGCTGGACTACAATGTCTACGGCTACTCCCTCGGCTCTGCGGTCGTCGTGTTCCACAGCAGCGCGCTTGCCGACTACCACACGGTCAACGTCCGCCATATTCTTGTGGACAGCGAGGACGCGGCGAACGACGTGCTGGCACAGTTTGAGGCGGGAGACCGGACGGAGGATGCCTTTGCCGACCTCGCCGTTGAATACTCCACCGACACCGGCAGCGCCGAAAACGGCGGCCTGTACGAGAACGTCTACAAGGGGCAGATGGTTGACCCGTTTGAGAACTGGTGCTTTGACGCCTCCCGTCAGCCGGGTGACACCGGCATCGTGGAAACCGACTACGGCTACCACGTCATGTACTATGTCGGTCAGTCCGACTATGCCTATTGGCAGCTGATGGCGGCGACGAACCTCGCCAACGAATGGCAGGAAAGCCTCAGCGGCGAGGTCGTGTCCGAGCAGCTGGACGGCATGAAGTATATCGACCCGTAACATGGGCGCTTTGACCGGGACCCTCGTCAACGTACTGGGCATCGTCGCCGGGACCGCCGTTGGGCTGCTGCTTGGGCGGCTCATCCCCGAGCGGCTGGGTGACGCCGTGACGAAGGGCGTGGCGCTGTGCGTGTTCTACATCGGCGTGAGCGGAATGCTCGCGGACGAAAACACGCTGGCGATGATCCTGTCCATGGTGCTGGGCGTCCTCGTGGGCGAGCTGTTGCAGCTCGACGACCGGCTCAGCGCGCTGGGCGACGGCATTGAGCGTCAGTTCGCCGCGCGCGGCATCCGAGGCCGCGTATCCGAGGGCTTTGTCTCCGCGTCGCTGCTGTTCTGCGTCGGCGCGATGGCGATCGTCGGCTCGCTGGAATCCGGACTGTCCGGGAACCACGGAACGCTCTACGCCAAGACCGTGCTCGATGCCGTATCCTCCGTCGTCTACGCCTCGACCATGGGGTTCGGCGTGGCTCTGTCCGCCGTTCCGGTGCTGCTGTATCAGGGCGCCATCGCGCTGGGCGCGTCGGTGCTCTCGCCCATGCTGACGGACGCGGTCATCGCCGAGATGAAGGCGGTCGGCTCGCTTTTGATCGTCGCGCTGTCCCTCAATATGCTGGGGCTGACGAAAATCAAGGTCATGAACGCCGTCCCCGCCGTGTTTTTCCCGATCCTGCTGTGTCGGATCATGTGACGCGCAAGGCTTCCATCCCTCCGGATGGGAGACTCAAATCGTCGGCAAAGGCATTCGCCTTTGCCGACGAAAAGATTTCGATCCGCTACTCGCACGCTTTGTCCGCAGTATGCGGACAAAGCGTGCGAACGCTCCGCGCAAGGTGTTTTTCTGACGCGCATGTCGTCAGAAAAAGGGATTTTCGGTTCCTTTCGCGCCTGCGGGCGCGAAATTTTGCGGGGCTTTGTCTACCGTCTGAGGCTTCCATCCTTTTGGATGGGAGCCTTTTTCGCAATCATGATTGACGGGAGGCGGCGCTTCTGGTAGTATGGGGATTGGATAAGATGGATATGAGGGAGGCTGTCCGATGAGGGATCTCAAGCACATGATCTTTTTTGAAAACCTGCTGCAGGAGGCGAACAACGACCTTGTGAAGCAGGCACGCGGCGAGGGGAAGCGCGCGCTGGGCTACACCTGTTACTTCATGCCAGAGGTGCTGCTCGATTTGCCCGGCTGCTTCTCGGTCCGCCTGCGCGCACCGCGCAGCGGCTCGCCCGACATGGCGACTTACTATATGTCCAACCGCACCTGCCACTATGGGCGCGCGCTGCTGGAGCGGGCGCTGGAGGGCGGCTTCCACTTTCTCGACGCCAACCTCGCCACCGAAACCTGTACCGTCACCTGCCGCTTTCAGGAGCATCTGGAGCGCATGGGCGTCATCCAAAATCCCGTCTTCTTCTCGACCTTCACGGACGTGCCGTTCAAAAAGAACGAGAACAGCATGGTCCACTACCGCAAGCAGCTGCAAGCGCACGTCCTCGACCCTCTGCGCGAGAAGCTCGGCGTCGATACCTCCGACGAGGCGCTGCTCGCTGCCATCGAGGAGCACAACGAGGTCTGCCGCCTCATCACGGAGATCGGCGAATACCGCAAGCTGCCGAACCCGCCCGTCACGGGCTACGAGTTCCACGTCATCCAGCTTGTGACGCTGACCTGCCCGAAGTACCTGATCCTCCCCTATCTGCGCGAGACGGCGGAGGAGCTCAAGACCCGCGAGCCGGACGCAAAGCCTCCTTTCCGCTGCCGCGTGGTCCTCGCCGGCGCGGAGAACGACGATCCCGCCTTCACCGCCCTTGTCGAGAGCTGCGGCGCGCTGGTCGTCGCCGACCGGTATTGCTACGGCAGTCTGCCCGGGCGCGAGGAGATCGTCGTCCCGGAGGGGCAGCGCCCGCTGGACGCCGTCGCCCGCCACTACCTGCAAACGAGCTGCTGTCCGCGCTTCATGCCGCAGGAGCAGATGCGCGAACGCAAGAAGTACCTCGCGGACCTCGTGCGGGCGTACCACGCCGACGGGCTGATCGTCGCTTCGAACAAGTTCTGCGAGTACTGGAGCTACGAGCGCACGATGGACGCGCTCATTCTCCCGCGCGACTATGGCATTCCCACCTGCTCCATCGAGAAGGAGTACGTCAACGCCTCCACCGGACAGCTCCGTACCCGCTTCCAGGCGTTTGTGGAAAGCGTTGAAATCAAGAAGCTGCAGGAGGCGAAGTGAAATGAAGAAGCTCAGGCTGCCTGGGAATTTGCGCGGGCTGAAAAAAGCCGCGCGCGACTTCTGGTTCGGCAAGCCCCACGGCGAGCGCCGCCTCGGCGAGCTGTACGTGGACAAGACCGGGCTGTACAAGCACCGCGAATGGCGCGGCGTGAAGGACACCCTCTACTATTTCAACAACGTCTGGCTGTACAACTACGGCGCGCTGGTCGGTGACGTTGTGAAATACAGCGATCCCGTGACCTTCGTGCGCGGGCTGTGGCGCTACCGCTGGATCGGGCAGGCATACCTGCCCGTGCTGCACTGGTTCGACCGGGGACTGGAGGGCCTGCGCGGCGAGGCGCTGCGCGCCAGCGCGTGGCACTACCGCGCAATGGTCTGCGTCTCTGTCAACCAGATCGGCAACTTGCTCAAGGCGGACGCAAAGCTGCACAACGGCGCGCACAACGACGCATGGCGGCACACCGTCGCACACAAGGAAACCGTCTGGGGCGGCGTGTTCTACCCGTGGTCGGACCGGCTCGCGCACGTCCCGATGGAGATGATCCCCTACTTCATCACCTGCCACGTCAACAACCACGTGGTGCTCAACTACATCGACGCGGTGCAGGGCATCGGCCTGCCGGGCGACCCCTGCCCGATGTGCCAGGCGGAGGCGGGACTGTTCGTGCTGGACGATATGCCGGACTACGCGCCCTTCGTCGTCACGACGAACGAGGCGTGCGACGGCTCGGTGGCGTCCGCCGCGATTCAGGACTGGTTCCTGGACCGCCCGCTCTTCGCCCTGCCCCAGCCCATGCGGTTCGACGACCCGCTCGTGCAGGAGCACTGCGCAAACGAAATTCGCGAGCTGTGGAAATTTGTGGAGGAGCAGACCGGCCTGCCGTTCAAGTGGGAGCTGCTGAAGCAGAACCTTGAACGCCAGAATGAGCTTCAGCGCTTCGAATGGGAAAAGTGGGACGTGGCCGCCAGGACCTTCTGCTACCCCATCAACAGCGTGGCGCAGGCGCTCTACCGCATTTATCAGACCCAGTACGGCGACCACCCGATCTGGCACATCACCGACAGGCGCGTCGGCAAAATCATGAACCGCTGCGTCGAGAAGAAGATCGACGCCTTCCCCAAGACGCGCCACCGCGTCATCGCGTGGTCCTGCGCGCCGCTGTACTATTCCCACTGGTGCACCTGGGCATACAACTGCTGGGGGCTCAACACGGTCATCAACATGGACTCGTTGATGTTTGACATGACCATCCGCACCGACACGCAGGAGAACTGCATGCTCGACATGGCGCGCTACCACGAGTGGGCGCCGATGCGCCGCATGGTGGTGGGCGGGATGCACCACATCTTCGAGCTGTGGAGCTATATGGAGCGCTTCCGCTGCGACATGGTGATGATGTACGACCAGCTGCAATGCAAGGGGATGCAGGGCGTCGTTGGGCTGTTTGAGGACGAGTTCCGCAAGCGCGGCGTCCACGCGATCTGGATGCCCCACGCCCTGCCCGACAAGCGCACGGTGTCCCGCACGGAGATCCGACGCATCGTCAACGACTACATGACCACCGTCATGAAGGAAGAACCGCTCGACCCGTCGCTGCTCGACTTTGACGACGATATGGGCTGGTAAGGAGGAGAAATGAGCATGACAAAACGGAAGCAGAAGTCGGCGCGCCGCGCCCGCCTCGTCCCGCGCATTCTCGGGAGGGTGTTCGCCGTCCTCGCCGCCCTGTACGCGGCGCTGTTCGCGGTGTTCTACTTCGATCTGGACGGCAAGCTGATCTACTACGTCGTGGAGCCGCTGCTCGTCAGGCACTATGACCGGATGGAGCGCCGCAACCCACTGGACGTGCCCTACGAAATGAGGAAATCCGAATAAATCGAGTAGGAGCGCCCCGTGAGGGGCGCGACCTCTCACACCACCGTGCGTACCGTTCGGTACACGGCGGTTCAACCGCATAAGTGCAGGGACTCGTACTTGTCGGATAGGCTAAAGTATCCGGCTTGTGCGAGTCTCTCATTTGTTATTGAGCGTGTGAGCACCGGGCTTCCCGCTACTCGCCAGTATCCCTTCACGTAGCCCCATTTATGGGCGTAATATTTCGGGGTTTCTGGATGATACGGTCAATGACCGTTGGAATGCCCAACTTCCTGACCCCGCCATCCGGCTTTGGGATTTCCTTCCGGCGCACCGGCTGGGGTCTGTATTTCCCCTCCCGGATACTTTTCATACTAAACTCTAAATAAAACAATTGATAATCCAACTACGACCGGTAACACT
>CAMKFK010000084.1 GCA_946411835.1 uncultured Clostridia bacterium | reverse complement strand
AATCAAGGGTTCCGGGGTTCGGAGGGTACATAAAGGTGATACGATTTCGAGTCAGCCCCGTTATGACCACTTCGATACCTCTCCGTGTTTATCTTCACATCTGACCCCCGAAAAACACCTCGGATTTTGGGGAGAACTGATGGGGAGAACATATTTGATTTTTGGCTTTCGATCCCTCCGAAAACCCAATGAAATCAAGGGTTCCGGGGTTCGGAGGGTACATAAAGGTGATACGATTTCGAGTCAGGGCCGTTATAACCACTTCGATACCTGTCCAAATTTTCTTCGCGCCCAAGACGCGTTGCTATTATGCCACAAGTTTGCCGCAGTTGCAAGACTTTTTTTCGCGACCTTTCGGCTGCGGCTGTTCCTCGCAAAAAATGACTTGCGGCGCGGCGGCGGATGGGCTATACTGTTCTTACCCACGCGCGGGATTTGTCGCCTCGCGGGCGACCCGCTGCGCGCCCGGCCTCCGTATACTGTTGCCACAATCAAACGAACGGAGGTCACGAGCATGAAAAACAACGTCACCGAGCTGGTCTGCATCCTGGACCGGAGCGGCTCCATGAGCGGGCTGGAGAGCGACACCGTCGGCGGCTTCAACGCCATGCTGGACAAGCAGCGCCGTCAGGGGGGCGCGTGCCTCGTCTCCACGGTGCTGTTCGACAGCGAATGCGCCGTGCTGCACGACCGCGTGCCCATCGAGCGCGTCGAGCCCCTGACCGCGCGGGACTACACGCCCGGCGGCTGCACCGCGCTGCTCGACGCCGTCGGCGGCGCGATCCGCCACATCGGCAACATTCATAAGTACGCCCGCGCCGAGGATGTGCCGGAGCACACGATCTTCGTCATCACGACGGACGGGCTGGAAAACGCCAGCCGCCGCTACGGAAGCGACGAGGTGCGAAGCATGATCGCGCGGCAGAAGGAGCGCTTCGGCTGGGAGTTCCTCTTCCTCGCGGCGAACATCGACGCGGCGGAGACGGCGGCGCGCCTCGGCATCGAGCGCGGCCGCGCGGCGAACTACCGCGCCGACAACGCGGGCACGCGGAGGATGTTCCGCGCGATGTCCGAGGCGGTCAGCGCGATGCGCTGCTGCGCGGAGCCGCCCGCCGACTGGGCGGCGGACATCGAGCGGGACGCGGGTCGGGAATAAAGGAGGTCGGTCGCATGCCGTTTCAAATCATCCGGCAGGACATCACCAAAATGCGGTGCGACGCCATCGTCAACGCCGCGAACAACACGCTGCTCGGCGGCGGGGGCGTGGACGGCATGATCCACTGCGCCGCCGGGCCGGAGCTGCTGGACGAGTGCCGCGCGCTTCGCGGCTGCGCGACCGGCGACGCGAAGCTGACGAAGGGCTACCGTCTGCCCTGCCGGTACGTCATCCACACGGTCGGCCCCGTCTGGCAGGGCGGGCAGTACGGCGAGCGCGCGCTGCTTGCATCCTGCTACCGCCGCTCGCTGGAAATCGCGGCGGAGCACGGCTGCGAGAGTGTGGCGTTCCCGCTGATCTCCTCCGGCATCTTCGGCTACCCGAAGGCGGAGGCGCTGCGCGTTGCGACGGAGACGATCACGGACTTTCTCGCCGGGCGCGACATGACGGTCTATCTGACGATTTTCGGGCGGGGCGAGCCCCTCGTCCCCCGCGCGCTTTACGACGAGGTGCGCCGCTGCATCGACGGCGCCTGCGGCGCGCGGGCGGAGCGCGCGCCCCGCGCGAAGCCCGCCGCCGCGAAGGACTGCGCCATGGCGGAGCTTTGCGCCGTCGCGGAGCCGGACCTCGCGGAGCGCCTGAACGCCCTCGACGAGAGCTTTTCCCAGATGCTCCTGCGCAAGATCGACGAGCGCGGCATGCGGGACGCGGACTGCTACAAGCGGGCGAACATCGACCGCAAGCTGTTCTCGAAGATTCGCGGCGACGTTCACTACCGACCCAGCAAGGCGACGGCGCTCGCCTTCGCCGTGGCGCTGGAGCTCCCGCTCGACGAGACGCGCGAGCTGCTGATGAAGGCGGGCTACGCGCTCTCCCCCAGCAGCCGGTTCGACGTGATCGTCGAATACTTCATCTGCAAGGGGAAATACGACATTTACGAGATTAACGAGACCCTGTTCAGCTTCGACCAGGCGCTGCTCGGCTCGTTTGGTTAGGAGGAGTCGCCATGCGTCTGTTCGGAAAGAAACCGCCGTCCCCCATCCCCTACGATCCCGCCGTACAGGAGCCCGCCCTGCGCTCGAGCATCTGCACGGGCGAGATGGTGGTGGGCTTCCTCGACCGCGAGACGGGCCGGTTCCGCGAATACGAGCTCGCCCGCACCCAGGGCGACGTGGATGCGTTCTGCAAGCGCGTGGGCGTCGCGCCCGAGCAGCTGCGGCGTATCTATTGAGGCGCGCGCCATGACACAGCTCGAGCGGATTGCGCGCTATGAAGCGCTGCTGAACCGCGTCGCGGCGGCGGCGAAGGCGCTGGACGCGGCGCTGGATGAGTTTGAGGCCGTGCAGCCGCTCTCGCGCGCGCTGGACGCCTACTACGGCGGCGCGGACTGGCGCGCCGACCTTGCCGACGACGAGGCGGGACGTCTGCCGCGCGACCTCCCGCGCGGCGTGCTGAGCGAGGACGCCGCCTACGACGCGCTGACGGAGAACCGCCGCCTGTGGGAGCGCCTGCGCGCGCTGGCGGGGGAGGCGGAGCATACGGAACACGGAACGCCGGAGCATGGGACCTTATGACCCGGCGTCCTCCGCGTAGAGGCGGCAGATGCGCTCGATGTGCGCCCTGTAACCCGCTGCGACCTGCGGCGGGGCGGTGACGCGCACCTCGTCGCCGAAGCCCGCAAGCCACGCGAAGAACTGCGGGCTGACCTGCACGTCCGCGCTGACGGTGAAGTGCTCCTCCCCGTCGGGGACGAGGCTGACGTCCTGCCCCAGCTGGTCGAGCACCGCGTTCACCAGATGCCGCGCAAAGCGCAGGCGCACGCGCTCCTCCCGCCCGGAGAACATGCCAAACACCTTGCGCGTGTAGCGCGCCGGGTCCGTTGCGCGGAACGCCTCCGCCCCGTCGCGCGCCTCGTTCACGGCGGCGATGTTCGTCATTCGGTCCACGCGGTAGTGGCGGACGCCTGCGGTCTCGCCGTCGTAGGCGATGAGGTAGTAGTTCTCGGCGTCGCAGGTCAGCGCGTAGGGGCTGACGATGTAGAACGCCCCGCCGCGCCGGTAGCGCCGCTCCTTCGTCACCGTGTAGTCGAACTAGCGGAAGCAAATCTTTTTGTTCTCCGAAATGCCTGCGTGCACGGCGTCCACATTGTAATAGATGCTCTCGTTCATCGTCTTGACGCGCCCGGCGACGTAGACCTGGCGCTGGAGGCGCTGGGCGTCGAAGCGGCAGGCGAGCGTTTCGAGCTTTCGGATGAGCTCGCCGGTTTTGCGCGCCGTGATGAAGCGCGAGGACTGCACGCTGTCCACCAGCAGCTTGAGCTCCGGCAGCTCAAAGTCCCGCGCGGCGACATAGTAGCCGTTGTGCGGCGTCCGCTCGACGTCGAGCCCGTAGAGGCGCAGCGCCTCCAGATCGTCGTAGACGCTCTTGCGCTCCGCGCTGACGCCCCGCGCCGCGAGGTGCGCGATCATGTCCCGCACCGTGACGGGGTGCTCGGCGTCGGTGCTTTGCAGCAGATAGTCCCTCAGATAGAGCAGCTTGAGCTTCTGTCCCGCCGATTTTGCCACAGGGATCCCTCCTGTCCTGTTTATGGTACAGCCTTTCCGTTAGGATGAGTATAACAGGACAAGCAAAAACCGTCAAGGCAACACCGCATAATTGCTGTGCGCAGATTGCGCAGTCAGAAACTTCGGCAGATGGCACAAAATTCCGCAGGCCATGCTGTCGCATGGTCAAGGGATTTCGGGACATATGACGAAGATTTCTGCAAGCAAGATGCGTGCATTGAATTGTGCGGTGTTGCCTCAAGAACAGGAGGGCTTTCTCATGACGAATTTGGAACGGGCGCTGACCCGGCGCATTGACGAGCTGACCGACCGGCTGGAGGAGCTGTGTCTGCCCAACGACCCCCTGCGCGGGGACTACGACCGGGGGTTCTACGCGGCGCTGACCCCTGCCGAGACCGACTACGTGCTGCCCGAGCACCTGGCGACCGTGCAGGACGTGCTGTCGGCGCTCCGCCGCGCGCAGGCGCGGCTGGACGAGCTGCGCGCCGCGCTGTATCCCGCTCGGGAGAAGGACGGCGCCATCCCCGGGCAGCTGATCCTCTCCGGCTTCGCGCTGCCGCTCGCCTCGTAAGGCGGCGCGGCGTAGGATGGGCGATCATGACGCCGACGCCACAGAAAATGCGAGGAGACCCCATGGACAACATCATCGAGATCAACGACTTTTCCGCCCCGGAGCTGGACGTGTACGCGCGCTTGTCCGAGCGCGAGCTGCTGCGATACGACGAGCCGTCGGGCGGGCTGTTCATCGCGGAGAGCCCCAAGGTCATCGAGCGCGCGCTGGACGCGGGCTGCGAGCCGGTGTCGCTGCTGTTGGAGCCGAAGCACATCGCGGGCGAGGCGAAGGACGTCGTCGCGCGCTGCGGCGTGCCGATTTACACCGCGCCGCTCTCCGTGCTGACGAAGCTGGTCGGCTTTCCGCTCACACGCGGCG
The DNA here is from genome assembly GCA_946411835.1 of uncultured Clostridia bacterium. Classification (GTDB taxonomy): domain Bacteria; phylum Bacillota; class Clostridia; order Oscillospirales; family Oscillospiraceae; genus Hominicoprocola. The sequence goes on along the minus strand of CAMKFK010000084.1, from coordinate 3,536 downwards.
TGCTGTGCGCCATGCGCCGCCGGGCGGAGCCGCCGCTGGAGGCGGTCTGCGCGCAGGCGCGGCGCGTGGCGGTGCTGGAGGACGTGATGAACCCCACCAACGTGGGCGCGATCTTCCGCAGCGCGGCGGCGCTGGGCATGGACGCCGTGCTGCTCACGCGCGCCTGCGCCGACCCGCTCTACCGCCGCGCGATCCGCGTGAGCATGGGCAACGTGTTCCTGGTCCCGTGGACGCATGTCGGCGCGGACTGGAGCGCGCGGCTGCACCGCCTCGGCTTCCGCACCGCCGCCATGGCGCTGACGGACGACGCCGTCCCCCTCGGCGCGCCCGACGTCGCGGCGGAGCCGAGGCTCGCGGTGGTCCTCGGCACGGAGGGGGACGGGCTGGCGGCAAAAACCATCGCCGACTGCGACTACGCCGTCCGCATCCCGATGCGGCGCGGCGTCGACTCGCTCAACGTCGCCGCCGCCAGCGCGGTCGCGTTCTGGGAGCTGGGAAAATAACATAAAATCGTCGGCAAAGGCATTCGCCTTTGCCGACAGGCTGAAGCGGGCGCGCCGACGGCGCGCCTGCTTTTTGTCATCCTGTCCAAGCAATATCCATGATTTTGTATATTTCGACAATTGAAACCGCTATCGAAGAGTTTTACAATGCAGCTATCAAGGGGAAACGGCGCGTCAGCGGACGGTTTCCCGAAAAACAAAAAGGGAGATGTTGTGTGTGCTTAGCTTTTTCCTCTGTCTTGCGATCCTCATCGGCGGCTACTTTACCTACGGCAAGCTCGTCGACCGCACCTTCGGGCCGGATGACCGCGAGACGCCCGCCGTATCGATCAACGACGGCGTGGACTATGTGGTGCTTCCGCAGTGGAAGCTGTTCCTCGTTCAGCTGCTGAACATTGCCGGTCTCGGCCCGATCTTCGGCGCGCTGTCCGGCGCGATCTGGGGCCCCGTGGTGTTCCTGTGGATCACGTTCGGCACCGTCTTCGCCGGCGCGGTGCACGACTATTTCGCCGGCATGCTCTCCGAACGCAACGCCGGCGCGTCGATCTCCGAGGTCACGGGCACCTACCTCGGCACGACGATGAAGAACATCATGCGCGGCTTTTCCGTCATCCTGCTCATCATGGTCGGCACGGTGTTCGCGGTCGGTCCGGCGGGCCTGCTCAAGACGCTGTTCCTCAAGAACGGCGCGTCGGAGACCGGCATCGTCACCAACGCGGCGTTCTGGCTGGCGATCATCCTGATCTACTACTTCATCGCCACCTTTATTTCCGTGGACAAGGTCATCGGCAAGGTCTACCCGGTGTTCGGCATCTGCCTGATCGTCATGGCGCTGGGCGTCGGCTTCGGCACGCTGACCAGCGGGCTGCCCATGCCCGAGATCTGGAGCAACTTTGCCAACCTGCATCCCAACCACACCCCGATCTGGTCGTTCATGTTCATCACGGTCGCCTGCGGCGCGATCTCCGGCTTCCACGCCACGCAGTCCCCGATCATGGCGCGCTGCCTCAAAAACGAGCGCCAGGGCCGCTTCGTGTTCTACGGCGCGATGGTCGCCGAGGGCGTCATCGCCCTGATCTGGGCGGCGGCGGGCGTGACGATTTTCGGCGTGGACAAGCTGCTCGAAATGGGCGGCGGCAACGCCAACAGCGTCTATGAAATCTGCACCGTCACCATGGGCAAGGTCGGCACGATCCTCGCCATGCTGGGCGTCATCGCCTGCCCGATCACCTCGGGCGACACGGCGTTCCGCAGCGCGCGCCTGACGCTTGCCGACTGGTTCAAGCTCGACATGAGCAAGTGGCAGACCCGCCTCTTCCTCTGCATCCCCGTGCTGGGCGTGGGCGCGTTCCTCGGCTTCGGCAACACCTTCGGCTTCATCGACTACACCGTGATCTGGCGCTACTTCAGCTGGTCGAACCAGACGCTTGCGATGATCGTCCTGTGGACGGGCGCAATGTACCTCGCCAGGGAAAAGAAGAACTACTGGATCTGCGTCGTGCCCGCGACCTTCATGAGCGCGGTGTCCATGACCTACTTCATGATGGCGCCGGAGTGCCTGGGCATGATCGAGGCGCTCAGGAACAACACCGCCGTGTCCTACCCCGTCGGCATTGTGTTCGCGGTCGCCATGCTCGCGCTGTTCCTGTCCAAGGCGAAGAAGCACGCCAAGTAAGCCCATTTTTCAACACAAAAGGCGGGCGCTCGCGCCCGCCTTTTTTTAAGGAGTTGACGATATGCTGTTCCCACCCAGACTGATCGGCACGACGCCGCTGGACGACGCCGCGCTCGCCGAGGATCGGAGGTCCTGCGAAAAGCTCGGCCCCTGCGGCGTCGGAAAGCGCGCCGTCTACATGGGCGGGCGGTACGTTGACCGGGGGTTCTACGTCGTCTACGGCGACGTAGACCGCATTTTCAAGCGTGTCGCCATGAGTCGGGGCGGCTTCACCGGCAAGGGGCTGTTCGGCGCGATGGCGTATCTGGTCGTCCGCCTGCGGGACGGGCGCGAGAAGCAGAGCTATTTCAAACGTGAGGACGAGGTGGACCGTCTGCTGGGAATCATCGCGCGCGAGCACCCGGAAATCCCGACGCACAGCGAGGCGGCGGAACGCCGCCTGCGCGAGGCGGAGGCGGCGGAGCGCGCGCGCTATCTGGACGAGCTGTCCCCGGAGGCAAGCGCCGCTGCGGACGAGCTGCGCGCGGCGCGGGAGAAGCTGGAGCGGCGGCGCGCGCTGTGCGACCGTCTGGCGTTCGCCGCGCGGCAGAAGCGCGTGATCGACGGCGTCAGCCCGACGTACCGCTTTGCGGCGGCGGCGATTTTTTTGCTCTCGGTCGCGGCGGCGGCGCTGGGCGTCTGGCTGCTGCAGCGGGGTCAGGAGCGCGCGGAGCCGGTGGCGGCGTTCGGCTTCGCGCTGATCTTCCTCGTCATCTCGGCGCGCGTCATGCCCACCGGACGCAGCAACCGGCGCTACGCGCAGCGCCAGTGGGACGCGGCGCTCGCGGACGCGCGCGCGATGACGGCGGAGGCGGGCGGCATCCCCGTGCCGCCGCAGTACGCGCACCCCATCGTGCTCGAGCGCATGATCCGCGTACTGCGCGAGGGGCGCGCCACGAGCGTCGCGGAGGCGTACGAGGTCATGAAAGCCGACCTCCGGGCGCTCAACGCCGACGTCACCGTGTCGCAGAAGGAGTATGACGAGGTCGTGACCGTCAAGCCGCTGTTCCTTCTGTGCGACTACCGGGACGCCATATGAACCCATCAAGCCCCCCATGATATCGCCCGACCGCACCCTCTCCCCTGCGGGGGGCTTGTTTATCTTTGTTCTGTTTGGTTTTATTTTATCGTTAGGTTTTCTTCACAGGAGCTTCCGCCTGCGGGCGGAGTGACTTTTTGCACCGTTGCGCCAGCCGCTTCTCGCTGCCCTTCGGTTGCGACAAGCGGGGCGCTGCCTCGAAATTCGCTCGCTTCATCCGCCACAGGCGGCGCTTCGCTCATTTCCACCGCCGAAAAAGTCACCAAAAAGCCGCCAGAAA